>USBI01000017.1 GCA_900552945.1 uncultured Oscillospiraceae bacterium | reverse complement strand
AGATAGGCTCCGGTCTCGTGGGCTCGGAGATGTGTATAAGAGACAGGGGCATGACCGCTGTAAACGGCGCGATCAGCAAGGTTTCCATGGAGGGGGAGAGGATGACCTATTCGGTCATCGGCGGCGGCGAGGCAAAGGGGCTGTGCGGCTCCGGCGTGATCGACGCGGTCGCCGCCTTTGTCCGCTGCGGGCTGATTGACGACACCGGCCGGATCGACGAGGATTCCCCGCTTTATGCCGTTTACGGGGCCGAGTTTGACGGGTTCCCCGCCCTCAAGATCGGAGACAGCGGCGTACTGATCATCCAGCAGGATATCCGCAAACTGCAGCTTGCCAAATCGGCGGTCGCGGCAGGGGTCCTCACCATGCTGTCCGATTCGGGCTGCACGATGGATGAGATCAGCACCCTTTACCTTGCCGGCGGCTTCGGCAGCTATGTGGACATCCGCTCGGCGGCAGCCATCGGCCTCATTCCGGAGGCGCTCGAAGGGAAGGTGACGGTCATCGGCAACGCCGCGGGAGCCGGCGCGTCCATGCTCCTGCTCGACCGGAGCGCCGAAGAGCGGGAACAGGCGATTGTTTCTTGTGCGGAGGAGATCAACCTTTCCGCCAACCCCACCTTTATGGACCATTACGTGGAACAGATGATGTTCTGATCGGCAGGCTGTTTTTTGAAGATTGGAGGGAGTGTTATGAAGATCCTACTTCGCCCGTGGCGCGCGGAGGATATCGCATCGGTCGCACGGTATGCGAATAATCCGCACATCGCGGCAAACCTGCGGGATGTGTTCCCAAGCCCCTACACGCTTTCGGACGCACAGTGGTTTGTGGATGACTGCATGGAAAAAGGGGATGCAGCCGGCCTCAACCGCGCAGTCGTTGTGGACGGTGAGGCAGTCGGCAGCGTTTCGGTACTGCTCCAGGCGGATGTTTACCGCAAAAGCGCGGAACTTGGCTACTGGCTCGCGGAGCCGTTCTGGAACAGGGGGATCATGCGTGCGGCTGTTGGCATGATCTGTGCGCAGGCGTTTGAGCGGTATGACATCGTAAGGATCTTCGCCGAGCCATTCGCGCACAACACCGCCTCCAGAAAGGTGTTGGAAGGGTGTGGCTTTTCGCTGGAGGGGATGAAGAAAAACAGCGTTTACAAAAACGGGTGTTATGCCGATTCCTGCATGTATGCGCTGCTGCGTGAACAGCTGTAACCGCCGTTTCCCAAAAAACAGTGGAAAAAGTTTGTACGGGCCGGCCCCACTGTATTGATTTTGTATGCCGGTTGGTGTAAAATGAAAAGGAATTTAACGCGCCGGTTTTACCCGGCCGTGGAATGAATCAGAAAGAACAAAAAAGGAAGATGATTATGGCAAAATACGCAATTGGCGTAGATTTCGGCACGTTGTCCGGGCGCGCTGTTCTGGTTGATGTTCAAAACGGTGCGGAACTTGCTTCCAGTACTTTTGAGTACCCTCATGCGGTCATGGATGAAGCTCTGCCGGACGGAACTCCGCTGGGCCCGGACTGGGCGCTGGAGCATCCGCAGGATTATTTGGACGTTTTTTCACATACCATTCCCGCTGTTCTGGAAGAGACGCACGTTTCTCCGGATGATGTCATCGGCGTTGGTGTGGACTTTACCGCCTGCACCGTCATGCCGGTCAAGCTGGACGGCACACCGCTCTGTTTTCTGGAGCAGTACAAATCCAACCCGCACGCTTATGTAAAGCTGTGGAAACATCACGCTGCGCAGGACAAGGCGAACAAGCTCAATGAGATCGCCACACAGCGCGGGGAAAAATGGCTTTCCCGTTACGGCGGAAAGATCTCTTCCGAGTGGCTGGTCCCGAAGATCTGGCAGATCCTCGATGAAGCGCCGGAAGTCTACGATGAAATGGATTGCTTCATTGAAGCGACCGACTGGGTCATCTGGCAGCTGACCGGTAAAAAGACCCGCAACAGCTGCACAGCAGGTTATAAAGCCATCTGGCATAAACGCGACGGTTATCCGTCCAATGATTTTTATAAAGCGCTCGATCCGCGTCTGGAGCATGTTGTGGATGAAAAACTCAGCCGCACCATCACTCCGCTTGGGCAGAAAGCGGGTGAGATCACCGAAGAAGCCGCGAAACTGACCGGCCTTCGTCCCGGTACCGCGGTCGCGGTCGGCAACGTGGACGCGCACGTATGCGTTCCTGCTGTGAAGATCGATGGCCCCGGCAAAATGCTCGCCATCATGGGCACCTCCACCTGCCATATGCTCCTCGGCACCGAAGAAAAACAGGTTCCGGGCATGTGCGGCGTGGTCGAAGACGGTATCCTTCCGGGCTTCTACGGCTATGAGGCAGGCCAGAGCTGTGTGGGCGACCACTTTGCATGGTTCATTGAAAACTGCCTGACCGCTGAGTATGTTGCCGACGCAAAGGCAAAAGGCGTAAATATCCATAAATATCTCCGTGAAAAAGCAGAAAAGCTCCGTCCGGGTGAAAGCGGACTGGTCGCGCTTGACTGGTGGAACGGCAACCGTTCGGTTTTGGTTGACGTTGACCTCACCGGCGTGATCCTCGGCATGACCCTGCTCACCAAACCGGAGGAGATCTACCGTGCTCTGATCGAGGCGACTGCTTACGGTACCCGTACCATCATTGAGACCTTCCGCAAGAGCGGCGTTCCGGTCAACGAGTTCTACGCAGCCGGCGGCATCGCCGAAAAGGACCCGATGACCATGCAGATCTATGCGGATATCATCAATATGCCGATCAAGATCTCCGGCAGCTCGCAGGGTCCGGCGCTCGGTTCCGCTATCTTCGGTGCCGTTGCGGCAGGCAAAGAGCGCGGCGGTTATGACGATGTGTTTGAAGCCGCTTCCGTCATGGGCAAGCTCAAAGACGTTGTGTATGAGCCGATTCCGGAAAACGCTGCGATTTATGACAAACTGTTTGCGGAGTACACCAAACTGCACGATTATTTCGGCCGTGGTGGGAACGATGTCATGAAGCGCCTGAAAGCGATCAAAAAAGAGGTCGTTTCCGGCCGCTGATTCTTACTTTGGAGGAGAAAAGCAGATGCTGGAACAGTTAAAACAGCAGGTTTATGAAGCGAATATGATGCTTCCGGCTCATCACCTGGTCACCTTTACCTGGGGCAATGTCTCGGGGATCGACCGGGAAAAAGGGCTGATCGTCATCAAGCCGAGCGGCGTGGAGTACGACTCCATGAAGCCGGAGGATATGGTCGTCCTCGATTTGGACGGCAACAAGGTGGAAGGTGACCTCAATCCTTCTTCCGATACAGACACTCACCTTGAGTTTTACCGCAATTTCAAAGAGATCGGCGGCGTTGTACATACCCATTCCCGCTGGGCGACCATCTGGGCGCAGGCGGGGCGGGGCATTCCGGCATACGGGACCACACAGGGGGACTATTTCTACGGTGAGATCCCCTGCACCCGTGCCATGACGCCCGAAGAAATCGCAGGCGATTACGAGCTCAACACCGGCAAGGTCGTGGTTGAGCGTTTTGAGGGGATCAACCCGAACGATATCCCAGGCGTACTGGTCAAAAGCCACGGCCCGTTTGCATGGGGGAAAAACGCGTTTGACGCAGTCCACAACGCGGTGGTCATGGAAGAGGTCGCCATGATGGCATGGCACACCGAAATGCTCCGCGGGACGGTCACAACGCCGATGCAGCAGGAACTGCTGGATAAGCACTTCCTGCGTAAACACGGCCCAAACGCCTATTATGGCCAGGGAAATAAATAATCACAACTGTAGGAAAGGAAGTCACCATTATGAAACTGTTTGTCGATACCGCAAACGTAAACGACATCCGCGAAGCAAATGATCTGGGCGTCATCTGCGGCGTTACCACTAACCCGTCTCTGATCGCGAAAGAGGGCAGAGATTTTGTTGAGGTCGTAAAAGAGATTACAAGCATTGTCGATGGCCCGATCTCTGCTGAGGTCATTTCCCTTGAGGCTCCGAAAATGGTTGAAGAAGCTCTTGAGCTTGCGAAGATCCATAAAAATATCGTTATCAAAATCCCAATGTGCGCAGAGGGCCTCAAAGCTGTAAAACAGCTCACCGCGAAGGGCATTAAAACCAACGTGACCCTCATCTTCTCCGCTGCACAGGCTCTTCTTGCTGCAAGAGCAGGCGCTACTTATGTCAGCCCGTTCCTCGGCCGTCTGGACGACATCGGCTCTGAAGGCATGATCCTCATTGAGGACATTGCTCAGATCTTTGCTGTTCATGACATCAAGACTGAGATTATCGCTGCTTCCATCCGCAACCCGATCCATGTTATCGAGGCTGCAAAAGCTGGCTGCGACATTGCTACCATCCCGTACAATGTCATCAAACAGATGATCGGCCATCCGCTGACCACTGCCGGCATCGAGCGCTTCCTCAAAGACTGGGAAGGCGTTCCGAAGAAATAAGGTTTCGGTTTACAAAAAAGCCTGTCTGGTTTCAGACAGGCTTTTTTCTTTTTTCTTATTTTCGGCTGGATGCAAACAGCGACCCATTTGGCCGGCGGTGCGTTACCGGTCGTAGCGGAAGAAGATGAACACATCACCAATGACGGGGAGCGGACGCACATATCCCCGCAGGACCGAAATGATCCCGTAAACGATCCAAATGAGAAAGACGGCGGACGCTACAAAGCTGAGCAGAAACGGGATGATCCACAAAAAGAAAAAGCTGAACACCACCCCGGTAATGTTAATGACGATCCCCACCGCCATTTCCAGAATGAACAGGATCAGTCCCTGATTGGCGTGGTAGCGCACAAAACGGGAATTCGGCTTCATCAGGTAAGGGATAATGAACAGAAAGCCGATGTAGCACAGCAGGCACCAGAACCGGTTTTCTTTTACGTCCGCCGGGTCTGGGATAAAGGTCGGCTTTTCGCGGAAAACGTGTAAATTCATAATTTTCCTCCGTTATGCTTCGGTTTCTTTATAATTGCCTAAAAATTTAAACGGTTCATATTCGGATTCCAGGTGGTTGAGCAGGTAAAAAACGTTTTCATCCCGCACGTTACCCAGAAAATCAATGTAGAAGATCACATCAAAATTTTTGGTGCCGATCGGTTTGGACTCGATCTTAGTGAGATCCACTCCGGCCGCCGCAAAAACAGTCAGCAGTTTGTACAGGCTGTTTGGCACATTGGGGATGGAAAGCGCCACGGAAACCATGTTTGCGTCCGGCTCCAGCCGCAGGTTTTTGGCAATACACATGAACCGGGTGTAGTTTTCGTCGGTGTTTTGAATACCGCTTTGCAGGATCTCGAGCCCGTACAGTTCGGCCGATTTACAAGAGCAGATCGCCGCGGCGGGTTCGTCTGTTTCGCTTACGAATTTTGCCGCCATCGCTGTATTTTGGAACTTGACCGGCGCTTTGCCCGGATGTGCGTCAAACCAGTTTTTGCACTGCATCAGCGCCTGTTCGTGAGAATAAACCTGTGTGACCTCATCAAGCGAGACACCGGGGCGTACTGCAAGGCAGTGTTCCACCTTGACCTTTACGCTGTACGCAATGAAAAAGTCATATTGTTTCATCAGCGCGTAAACATCCGCGACCGAACCGGCATTGGAGTTATCCACCGGCAGAACGCCATACTCGGTATCTCCCTGTTCCACGGCACGGAACACATCCTCGAACGCGTGGTGGAAGGTGATCTCCGCTTCCGGGAAAAGAGAATCCGCCGCGATGTGTGAATAAGCGCCTTCCACACCCTGACAGGCTACCCGCGGGTGCTGCGGACGCCCAACGCCGCTGTTTTGCAGGGCCGAACGGATCTGTTCGCAAAACGGCTGTATGGTGCCGATCTGTTTTCGCTGCTGGATCTTGGAAAGCTCCATCATGGACGTGTATAACACCTTTGCGCTGGCGCTGTACTCTGGTCTTGCGCGGTTTGCCATTCGGTCGAGAATGGCGTTTTCACGCTCCGGATGAAAGATGGGAAGCCCGTTTTCTTGTTTGAACTGTGCCACGCCGCGCACAACGTCCATTCGTTTTTCAAAAAGCGGAAGAAGCCCGCTGTCGATTTCGTCAATCTGTTCCCGTAAAGAATTTAAATCCATTCGTCATGTTCCTTTGCGTATTTTTTAGACGGCAAAAATGCTTTCGTGCCTTTTGTATTGAAAAGAAACCGCCCGGCGCCTGTTTTCAAGAACGAAAAGCAGTCGCACAGGCGGTTCGGCTATGATTTAGTCGTTTTCATGCATGCCGCAGCATTTTTTGTACTTTTTACCGCTTCCGCAGGGACAGGGGTCGTTACGACCGACCTTCTGTTTGCGGACCGGCTGTTTTTTCACCGCTTTGTCGCCTCCGCCGACGGAAACGCCGGTCGGTTTTGCAACCTGTTCACGTTTTGGCTCTTCCGCGGTCTTGATCTGAACAGTCAGCAGCAGACGGACCGTATCCGCACGGATGGATTCGATCATCGCGTCGAACATGTCAAAGCCCTCAAGACGGTACTCGACCACCGGGTTGCGCTGCCCGTACGCCCGCAGGGAGATGCCCCGGCGCAGTTCATCCATCGCGTCAATGTGGTCAATCCACTTGGTGTCAACGACCTTTAACAGGATGACCCGCTCCAGTTCGCGCAGCATCTTTTCGCCCAGCTGCTGTTCGCGCTCTTCATACCGCTTCATGGCGCGGTCGGTCAGCTCTTCGGTGATGTCGGATTTCTGAATATCCGCCAGTTCGTTGACGGTGTAATTCAAATCGTCCGGCCCGGTGAGGTAACCCATGTAGTGGTCGCGTAAACCGGTGATGTTCCAGTTGTCATGGACCTCATCGTCCGAAAGGTACTGGCTGACCGTTTCGGAAATGGTGTCTTTGATCATGGAAAGAATGCTTTCGTGAATGTCTTCGCCGTTGAGCACCTTGGCGCGCTGTCCGTAGATGATCTCACGCTGGCGATTCATGACGTCGTCATACTGCAGCACGTTTTTGCGGATGCCGAAGTTGCGGCCTTCCACCTTGCGCTGCGCGCTCTCGATGGAGTTGGAAAGCATTTTGTTTTCGATCGGCTGTGATTCGTCGATCTTGAGCATGGTCATCATGTTCTGGATCCGCTCGCCGCCGAACAACCGCATGAGGTCATCCTCCGCGGAAAGGAAGAAACGGCTTTCACCCGGGTCGCCCTGACGGCCGGCACGTCCGCGCAGCTGGTTGTCGATCCGGCGGGATTCATGCCGCTCGGTGCCCAGAATAAACAGGCCGCCCGCTTTTTTTACCTCTTCCGCTTCCGGCTGGATGGCAGCTTTGTATTTGTCGTTGAGCTGCTGGAATACCTTGCGCGCGTTTAAGATCCCCTCATCGTCGGTCTCCGCGAAGCTGGTTGCCTGCGCGATGAGTTCTTCGGTGTAGCCCTGTTTGCGCATGTCGTGTTTGGCGAGATATTCCGCGTTGCCGCCCAGCGCAATATCGGTACCACGGCCGGCCATGTTGGTCGCGATGGTAACGGCGCCTTTTTTACCGGCCTGCGCAATGATCTCCGCTTCCTTGTCGTGGTATTTCGCGTTGAGTACTTCGTGTTTGATCCCCCTGCGGCGGAGCATACCGCTCAGGTGTTCCGATTTATCAATGGAAATGGTACCCACCAGCACCGGCTGGCCTTTTTGGTGGCATTCCACGATCTGGTCGATGACAGCGTTGAATTTCGCCGCTTCGGTTTTGTAGATCACATCCGGCCAGTCTTTGCGGATGACCGGTTTATTGGTCGGGATCTCAATGACATCCAGCTTGTAGATCTCGCGGAACTCGCTCTCTTCGGTCATGGCCGTACCGGTCATACCGGACAGTTTATCATACAGCCGGAAGAAGTTCTGGAAGGTGATGGTCGCCAGCGTTTTGGATTCACGCATGACGTTGACCCCTTCTTTTGCCTCGATGGCCTGATGGAGCCCTTCGTTGTAGCGGCGGCCCATCATCAAGCGGCCGGTGAATTCGTCAACGATGATGACTTCACCGTCTTTGACAACGTAGTCCACATCCCGGTGCATGATGCCGTACGCCTTGATCGCCTGGTTGATGTGGTGCAGGATGGTCATGTTTTCCGCGTCCATCAGGTTTTCCACGTGGAAGTAATTTTCCGCTTTTTCCACGCCGCGCGGGGTGAGGGTAGCGGTTTTGGCTTTTTCGTCAACGATGTAGTCGGCGTCGATGGATTCATCGATCTCCTCTTTGTCGTTGAGCTCAGCTACTTTATAAACCTTCAGGCGTTTCGCGAAGTTGTCCGCCACCGTATAAAGCTCGGTGGATTTATCCCCCTGGCCGGAGATGATGAGCGGGGTACGGGCTTCATCAATTAAAATAGAGTCAACCTCGTCGACAATGGCAAAGTTAAAGCCGCGCTGGACCTTGTTTTCTTTGTAGATGACCATGTTGTCACGCAGGTAGTCAAACCCCAGCTCGTTGTTGGTGCCGTAGGTGATGTCGCAGTTGTAGGCGGCACGGCGCTGCTCGTTGTCCATATCGTGAACAATGAGTCCGACCGTCAGCCCGAGGTAGTTGTAGACCTTGCCCATCCACTCTGAGTCACGGGTGGCCAGGTAGTCGTTGACGGTGACGATGTGAACGCCTTTTCCAGAAAGGGCGTTGAGGTAGGCGGCAAGGGTAGCCACAAGGGTTTTACCTTCACCGGTCTTCATTTCAGAGATGCGTCCCTGATGCAGCACGATACCGCCGATGATCTGCACCGGGAAGTGTTTCATGCCAAGCACACGCCAGGCGGCTTCACGGCAGGTGGCGAACGCTTCCGGAAGAAGGCTGTCCAGCGTAGCGCCGTTTCGGTAACGTTCACGGAGCAGATTGGTCTGGCTTTTGAGCTCAGCTTCGCTCATGTCAGCGTAGATGTGCTCCAGATCAAGCACCTGCTGCATGATGGGCTTGATGCGCTTGAGTTCACGGTTGGAATAGGTGCCGATGATTTTATCAAGAATTCCCAATTGGTTCACCTCATGTTTTTATTTTGCGCCGCATGTTCAGACATCCGCCCGGAACAAACCGTGGAGCGGGATCAAAAACAACGTTGAAAAGGGGATGAAAGCGGCTTTTGCATACTACGTTTTATTTTAATGCTTCGGCGTGTAAAAGTCAAACGAAACAGGGCGGAAAGCGCCTTTCAAATGTAATATATTTGTAAATTTCTTCCGGTTTGCGCCTGTGTGGCGGTCCAATGTGTTTTTGCCGCGGGACGGGGAAATGCCGGGCGGAAAAAGCAGGCAGAATCCAATTGGGCGCGCGGCCGTTTTCTGCTGACCGATTACACCCCCTTTGCCTTGCAGGCTGCTTTCGGGTGTGTTTTGTGTAGTAAAAATGAGCAGCGGGCACGGATGATTCAGGCAAAAAAGGGGTGCCGTGCCAAACGAACGAAGCAGGGAAAGCCTGAAACAGTTCTTTTCTCCATCCAGTTTGCCCAAAACCGGCAGGACTTTTCAAATTCGTTTGTTTTTTCACAATTTCGCCGGAGACTCGCCGCAAAACTCTTGCGTTTTCTTCCCGTTTCGATTATAATTGGAAAAGAATGTTGCATATAAAGCAAGAAACTGAAAGGAGAATCACTATGAACTATTCTCATGAAGTTGAGAGAATGTGTGTTCTTACCAAAGGCCCGCATCATGGCCCTGCTCCGATTCCGGAAGAAGGCAAGTGGGTCAAAGCCTATGAAATAAAAGACATTTCCGGTCTTTCCCACGGTGTGGGCTGGTGCGCTCCGCAGCAGGGTACCTGTAAGCTCACCCTCAACGTGAAAGACGGTATCATCGAAGAAGCTATGGTCGAGACTCTGGGCTGCTCCGGCATGACCCATTCCGCTGCTATGGCTGCTGAGATCCTTCCGGGCAAAACCATGCTCGAAGCTCTGAACACCGACCTCGTTTGTGACGCGATCAACGTTGCAATGCGTGAAATCTTCAAACAGCTCGTTTACGGTCGTTCCCAGACTGCGTTCTCTGAAGGCGGCCTGCCGATCGGCGCTGGCCTGGAAGACCTTGGTAAAGGCCTTCGTTCTCAGGTTGGTACCATGTTCAGCACCAAAGACAAGGGCGTTCGTTACCTTGAACTCGCAGAGGGTTATGTTCTTTCCATGGGCGTAGACGAAAACGGCGAAGCCATTGGCTACAAGTTCGTTCGTCTGGGCAAAATGCTGGAGGATATCCGCCACGGTGTTGATCCGAAAACCGCTTACGAGAAAAACATCGGTACATATGGCCGTTATGACGAAGCGGCGAAATATGTCGATCCTCGTGAAGAATAATAGAGGAGGTAAGAAAGAATGGCACAGTTTGAAGGAAAAGAAAGAAGAATGCCGAAAATCGAGAAATGCCTGGCTGAATACGGCTTCGCAACTCTTGAGGACGCGCGTGACCTTTGCCTGTCCAAAGGCATCAATGTAGATGAAATCGTGAAAGGCGTTCAGCCGATCGCATTTGAAAACGCTTCCTGGGCTTACACCCTTGGTACCGCAATCGCACTGAAAAAAGGCATCAACAAAGCGGCGGACGCTGCTGAGGCAATCGGTATCGGCCTTCAGGCATTCTGCGTACCGGGCTCCGTTGCGGAACAGCGTAACGTTGGCCAGGGCCATGGTAACCTCGGCGCAATGCTTCTGCGCGAAGAGACCGACTGCTTCTGCTTCCTCGCAGGTCATGAATCCTTTGCTGCTGCGGAAGGCGCAATCGGTATTGCCCGTACCGCAAACAAGGCAAGAAAGAAACCGCTTCGTGTTATCCTCAACGGCCTTGGTAAAGACGCGGCTTACATCATCTCCAGAATCAACGGCTTCACCTATGTTGAGACCGATTACGATTTCTTCACCGGCGACCTGAAGATTGTCAGAGAAGTTTCCTTCTCCAGCGGTGAGAAATCCAAAGTTCGCTGCTACGGCGCGAATGACGTTCTCGAAGGCGTTGCCATCATGAAACTTGAGAAGGTTGACGTTTCCATCACCGGTAACTCCACCAACCCGGTTCGTTTCCAGCACCTGGTTGCGGGTACCTACAAGAAATGGGCAATGGAAAACGGCGTAAAATACTTCTCTGTTGCTTCCGGCGGCGGTACCGGCCGTACCCTGCATCCGGACAACATGGGCGCTGGCCCGGCTTCTTACGGCTTGACCGACTCGATGGGCCGTATGCACGGCGACGCGCAGTTTGCTGGTTCTTCTTCTGTTCCGGCGCACGTTGAAATGATGGGCCTCATGGGCATGGGCAACAACCCGATGGTTGGCGCTACCGTTGCTTGTGCGGTTGCAGTTGAGGAAGCTGCGAACAAATAACATTTCGCTGCGGCAAATTGAAATTGTACTTGCAAATCTTTTTGGTTTCGTGTATAATTAATTGCAGCTTTGTGAAAAATGCTTCCGGGAAGGGTCACCTTCCCGGTTCTGCTGGAGTGGCTCAGTCGGTAGAGCAGCTGATTCGTAATCAGCAGGTCGTCGGTTCAAGTCCGATCTCCAGCTCCAACAAAAGGGCGTCTTTTTAAGACGCCCTTTTGTTTTGCTATGCAGTTTATTTTGTCAGCGCTTTTGGCAGGAAATTAAAACACCGGTGTTGTTCGATGCAGCGCCATACATTGCGTTCAACGAACGGATGCAGCCATGATTCTCGCGGTTTTCAGCGTTTGATGCACAGGATTTTTTCTTTTTCTGCTTCTGTACAAACTGCGAAAGGTGTATTAAAATAAAATGGTAAATCATCCGCTTAGACGGTGAAAGAGGGATTCTATGGGAATTGTTTTTGATACAGAACATCAGTTGTTTCATCTTACAACACAGCACACCAGTTACATTTTTTCGGTGTTTGACAGCGGCTTTCTTTACCACCAGTATTGGGGGAAACGCATCCGCACCGCAGACCTGACCGGCCTGTGGCAGGTGTATCCCGGCCTCGCGGTCAATTACCCCGGTGCGCCGGACAACCGTTATTCGCAGGATATTATTCCGGCGGAATACCCGTTTTTCGGGAAAGGGGATTTCCGCAATCCAGCGGTCAGCGTGCGGTTTGAAAACGGAAGCCGCTTGGTCAGTTTCGCCTACCGCACCCACCGCATTCTCACGGAAAAACCGCAGCTTGACGGCCTTCCGTCTCTGCATGGCGCGGATGCTGCGCTGGAACTTGTTTTGGCAGATGAGGTCTCCGGCCTTGAACTGTTGCTGCGTTATGCTGTTTTTGAGGATTGTGATGTCATCACCCGCAGCGCGGAACTGAAAAACTGCGGCGAACATCCGGCTTATATCGAACGCCTGTTCAGCTTTAGCCTGGACCTTCCTCCCGCGGATTACGAGTGCATCGACCTGTGTGGCTGTCATCTGCGTGAACGGCAGGTGGAGCGCACTCCTCTGCGCAGCGGGATGCAGTCCATCGAAAGCCGCAGAGGGGCATCCAGCCCGAATTTCAACCCGTTTTTCGCGCTTGTCTCTCCACATACCACAGAAGATGAAGGGGAGGCATACGGCGCGGCGCTTGTGTACAGCGGCAATTTCTTTGCGGGCGCTGAACAGGATAACTACGGTTTTGTCCGTTTGCAGATGGGTATCAATCCCTTCCAGTTTTCTTGGAAATTGGGTGCAGGAGAATGCTTCACCGCGCCCGAAGCCGTGCTGACTTACAGTGCCTGCGGCCTGAACCGGATGTCTCAGAACTTCCACCGGGCGTTCCGTTATCACCTGGGTCACGCGCTTTATAAAAACAAACCCCGCCCGGTCGTCATCAACAACTGGGAAGGAACCTATTTTGACTTTGACGAACAGAAGATTCTTTCGATGATTCGCGCCTGCGACGGTCTGGGACTTGATGTATTCGTGCTGGATGACGGCTGGTTCGGTAAGCGGGATGACGACACCACCTCGCTGGGCGACTGGTTCATCGACCGGGAAAAACTGCCCCGTGGTCTCACACCGCTCATCGAGCAGTGTGAAGCGCAGGGGATGCGCTTCGGGCTGTGGGTCGAGCCGGAAATGGTGTCGCCGGACAGCGAGCTTTACCGCGCGCATCCGGATTGGGCCATCCAGGACCCGCAGCGGGAAAGTTGTTTGGGCCGTAACCAAATGGTGCTCGACCTTTCGCGGGAGGATGTCTTCCAATACCTGCTTTCGACCATCCGCGGGCTGCTCAATGAAAACCGCATTTCCTATATCAAGTGGGACATGAACCGGCATATCACCGACGCTTACTCCAAATTGCTTCCGGCGGAGCAGCAGGGTGAGCTGGCTCATCGTTACATCCTCAACTATTACCGGCTGATGGACGCACTTTGTAAAGAATTCCCGCAGGTCATTTTTGAGGGATGTTCCAGCGGCGGCGGTCGGTTTGACGCCGGTGTGCTGTATTATCAGCCCCAGATTTGGACGAGCGATGATTCAGACGCCATCGCGCGGCTGCGCATCCAGTACGGCACCTCTTTTGTTTATCCGCCGGAGTGCATGACGGCTCATGTTTCCGCCTGCCCGAACCATCAGGTGGGCAGAATGACGCCGTTCCATACCAGAGGGCTGGTAGCTATGAGCGCTTCGTTTGGATATGAACTCAATCCGCTGACCCTGACTGAAGAGGAACGCGCTCAGGTCAAACAGCAGGTAGAGACTTATAAAAACGACTTTGCGTCGTTGGTGGTCGGCGGGGAATTCTACCGCCTGACAGACCCGTTTGTCAAAGATGACTGTGGCTGGATGTTCGTTTCACCGGAACAGGATAAAGCGGTCGTTGTTTATGCGCGCCAGCTCATCCGCCCATCGGTGCGCGCTGTGCGGGTCAAGCTGCGCGGGCTGGACCCGGATGCGGCTTATCACATCCGTGAGCTTTCCTGCGATATGGGCGGCGACGTTTTGATGAACGCCGGTTTGACCGTGCCGGTCCTGGAGGATTTTGAGGCTGTTTCCTATACGCTGGAACGAAAATAAGTGCTTGCTTGGAACTGCTGAATTTGGCTGACAAAAAGCGGGTGTAGTAAAATACACCCGCTTTTATTGCGTTTATTTATGAGGATTACCAATGTTCCGGCAGAACCGCACTCGCTTTAAAGTCCGTACAGCATGAGATAATTGCCCCAGCCCAATAAAAATATAGACAGGACCCCTATGATTACAAATGAAACCGGAGGTATCCATCCCCATTTGCTGTTGATTGCGCGGACTGTTTTTACAAGCCAGACAAAAATGGGTACAACGGCTGCCAGCCATATGAAAATCCCAATCACGGCCAGCATGACGTAAATATCCGCTTCACTGCGCAAATCGTAGCCGTATCCCTTTCCGTTTCCTGTCATGAACATATAGGTAAAACCAATCCAAACAGGGGTAATAAACGCCATAAAGGCTTCCCACAAACACGCAAGCACAAGTTTAAGCTGTTTCATGTTTATCCTCATCCGTTTCATGTGTGATGAACTGCCATACAATAAAATCTTTTTATGAAAAAAGGCACCAGCCCGTTCGGGGTTGGCGCCTGTTTTTAATTACTGAAAGAACATGGTGATATAGCCCTGTACCAGAATGTAAAGAACGATGACCGGGATGACATACTTGGCATACAGGTAAATTTTTTCAGGGAAATTCAACCCCTTGCCGGTGTTGGCTTCTTGAATAAAATTCTTCCAGCCCCAGCCGCGTTTGCTGCAGCAGAAGAGCACGAATACCAGTGAACCGAGCGGAAGAATGTTCTGGCTGACCAGAAAATCCTCAAGGTCAAGGATATTGCTGGTTCCGCCAAGCGGATGAAACCCGCTCAAAACATTGAAGCCCAGGATGCAGGGGATGGAAAGCAGAAAAATGGCGATGATGTTGATGATACAGGCCTTTTTCCGGCTCCATTTCCAAAGGTCCATGGCAAAGGAGATGATGTTTTCAAACACGGCAATGACGGTAGAAATCGCCGCGAACAGCATGAACAGGAAGAAACAGCTTCCCCAGACCTGCCCGAATTCCATCTCGTTGAACACGTGCGGCAGGGTGATGAAGATGAGCGACGGACCGGTATCCAACGAAATGTCGTAGGCGAAGCAAGCAGGAATGATGATAAGCCCCGCTACGAAAGCGACCATGGTATCCAGAATGGTGATGCTCATGGTCTCGCCCAGCAGTTTGCGGTCTTTTTTTAGGTAGCTGCCGAAAATGGCCATACTGCCCATACCGATGCTTAAGGTGAAGAACGCCTGGCTGAGCGCCGCGAACAGCACGTTTGAAATGCCGCTGTCCAGCATCTTCTGAAAATCCGGAATCAGGTAATACTGCAGGCCTTCGGAGGCGCCCGGAAGGGTGACCGAACGGAACGCCAGCACCAGCATGATGACGATGAGCAGCATCATCATAACTTTGGTGATTCGTTCCACACCGTTTTTTAAGCCCAGCGAGCAGATGCCGAAACCGACCAGCACCACGATTCCCATAAACAGCAGCATCAGCCAGGGGTCGCCTGTCAGACTTTGGAACTGCCCGGTGATCTGTTGGCTGGTAACGTCTACAAAATCGCCCTTGGCCATCTTGATGAGGTAAGCGAGCATCCAGCCGGAAACAGTGGTGTAAAACATCATGAGCAGGTAGTTTCCCGCCATGCCAACATAACTGAACCAGTGCCATTTTGTGCCTTTTGGTTCCAGCTCACGGAAGGAGCTGGCAACGCTTTTCCGGCTGGCGCGTCCGACTGAAAATTCCATTGCCATAATAGGAACGCCAAGAATGACAAGAAATACCAGGTAAATTAAAATAAAGGCGGCGCCGCCGTATTCCGCGACGATATACGGAAAACGCCATACGTTTCCCAGGCCGATCGCGCAGCCTGCCGAAATTAAAATGAATCCCAAACGGGACCCGAAAGTTTCCCTCTCCATAAGACTCACGTCCTGTTTTTTATTGATTTGTTTTTATATTGTCTGCAAGAACCCAATACAGCGGTTGGATAAAAAAACGGCAAAGATGAAAGCACTGCCGCTCATCGGTTCTGCTCATTGCTTTTTTCAAGGCAAAGCTCATCCTCGTCGGGCTGTTTTTCTCCCGGTGTTCTGGAACGCATGTAGAAGAGCAACCCCATAACGATGGGAAAATAGAAGGTGAGCAGACGCCAGAGAAGAATGGCCATGTTGAGCTGATTGGACGGAAAAAAGATTTGGAAGAACATGTAAAAGCTGACCTCCGCTCCTCCAATCGCGCCCGGAAGCGGCACAAATGCTGTGATCATCGCTACAAAGATCTGCGCGGCAACAACATCAAAGAAACCATAGCCGGTGCCGTCAAAAGACAAATAGATCAAATAAGGGATCGCGCTGTAAATAACGACCTGTGCAACAGACGCAAGCACGTTGAGCACGAACATTTTTTTATTATGCCGAATTTTTTGGAAGCCGTCGTAAAATTCGTCAATCTCCACCAAAGCATGTTCCAGCTTCTGGTCGACGTGTTTGAAAATACGCAGTTTTCCCAGAAACTTAATAAATCCACATACAATTTTAATGGTGAACTTCTTAAAAAATCCAATGCAAAAAAGAAAGGCCAGCACTGCGAAGTTGACTAAAAAACCGATGAATACCAGGTAGATAAACCCGCTTACTTCCTTTGAAAATTCGGAAAATTTAAAAATCAGAACAACGATGGACGCTAAAGTCAACGCGGTTTGATAAACAATGAACTTGATCAGCAGCGAGCAGGTCGCCACGCCGATCGGAACGCCGCATTTGACCATGTCGTATGCCTGTAGCGGTTGTCCGCCGCTCGCGAATGGTGTGATGCAGTTGAACAGCTGACCGATCATGGAAGTGCGCAGTGTTTGTCTGAACCGCTGCATGGGGTGGTACGATTTGGTAATGTCGTGCAGGATACCTGCTTCAAACAACCAGTAAACCAGCATGGCAACAACTCCGCAAAGCAGCCACCATTTGTTTGCCATTCGCCATACAGTTAAAATGTTATCGACTCCGTCTACCAGAACAACGTAGGCGATCAGTGCAATAATCGAAGCGGAAACAAATGCAATATTAATCTTTTTTTTCACAATTTAACTCCCTTTAAGAATTGGAACAAATCGTCTGACTACTCAATCTTCATTATTATAGCATATTCTGTGAATTTTTCATCTGTTTTTTGTATTTTCATAGAATCTATATGAAAAAAGATTGATTGGCATTATAAAATTGAACTCATCGTCTAAATGAACCGGGTAATTTGAGGGGAAATAAAAGTGAAAAAGAAATTTTAAAACAGTACTTGACAAAATAACAAGAATGATGTAGAATATATTTCGTCGCTGATACGAAGCTTTGCAGACGCCTCTGTAGCTCAGTCGGTAGAGCAGAGGACTGAAAATCCTCGTGTCGATGGTTCGATTCCGTCCGGAGGCACCATATGCGGGTTTAGCTCATCTGGTAGAGCGCCACCTTGCCAAGGTGGAGGTAGCGAGTTCGAGCCTCGTAACCCGCTCCATAAGAAAAAGAACAGGATGAATCATCCTGTTCTTTTTTGTTTTAAATTAATGCAATTGTGAAACCCCCAAACACTTTTTAAAAGCGTTTGGGGGTTTTTTTAAAGTGTTTGCTTGTGTTCAGGGGTGTTTTCTTTGTTCAGCGTTTGATCGGAATGAGCTTTTTTGCTGTGTTCCGCTTTCTTTTTAACCGTGGCGGCAACCGATTCCAGCTTTTCGTGTTCGGCCTGTTTGACACGGCTGAAGAAGTTGATGATCTTGTCGTTAAATATTATACCGACAATGGCTACTGCACCCGTTATGATAAAGATGACAGCCATTTTGATCCATTCCTCGTTATCGATTGCAGAACCGGCATAAGTTGATGTAATAACAGAAGGAATGCGCGCGATCGTTGTGATGATAAAATACTGCATGGGCTTTACGGCGGTTAATGGGATCACGTAAGACAAAACATCCTTTGGGGTGCCGGGAATAAAAAAGAGGATGAAGATGATCACGTTCAGCCGCTTGTTGTTGTGCAGGAATTTAAACCGCTCTGTCTTTTTTACGTCGATCATTCGGCTGATAAACGAGTACCCCAACAGCTTTACCAGGTAGTAGATGAGGACTGTGCCGAGCAATGACCCCAACAGACAGGCTGCCAGTCCTCCCCAAGGGCCATATAACAGACCGCCGATTACTTCGATCGGCTCGCCGGGGATGATCGCGAACACAATTTGAAATGCCTGCAGCGCAACGAAGATGAGCCATCCCCAAATGCCAAAGGAAAGGATCTGATCTTTTACGGAATCCCGAACATCTTTGTTGCCAAGCGAAAGAATATATGGAAACAAAATAGCCGCAACGATCAGCGTAACAAGAATGAACCCAAGTAAAACAGCGAATTTGATTTTATCTTTTTTGGGAGCGGATTTGATCTTTTCAATGAATTTCGCCAAGGGAAAGCCTCCTGACTGCGTAATTTAACAAAAAAGGAAGTGCGGAAAAACCGCACTTCCTATCATACACGAATCAGGCGAAATAATCTACCCCTGCTTTAAAGATTAACTGATCTTTAACACCTGGTACATTTTTGCATACATAGTTGCCCATTCGCTCGCTGTGCCCCATTTTACCAAGCACGCGTCCGTCCGGGGAGGTAATGCCTTCGATCGCGCAGACCGAAGCGTTCGGGTTGAAGCGGATGCTATAAGTCGGTTCGCCCGCAAGGTCAATGTACTGGGTGGCAATCTGCCCGTTTTCCGCCATTTGGCGGATCAGCTCCTCGCTGGCAACAAAGCGGCCCTCGCCGTGAGAAATGGCGATCCGATGAACGTCGCCCACCTTGGTGTGCATCAGCCATGGGGATTTGTTGGAAGCAATACGGGTGTTGACCATCATCGACTGATGGCGGCCGATCTCGTTGAAGGTAAGGGTCGGGGCCTCTTCGGTCAGGTCAACGATCTCACCGTAAGGAACAAGCCCCAGTTTAACCAGTGCCTGGAATCCGTTGCAGATACCCAGCATCAGGCCATCACGCTGTTTGAGCAGTTCGTGGACCGCGTCTTTCAGACGGGGATTACGGAAGAAGCTGGTGATGAATTTCGCGGAGCCTTCCGGTTCATCACCGCCGGAGAATCCGCCCGGGATCATGACGATCTGCGACTCATTGACCCGTTTTACGAATTCGTCGAGCGATTCGTGGATCTGCTCGCTTGTCAGGTTGCGGATGACGAAGATCTCCGGTTCAGCACCTGCGTTTTCAAACGCGCGGGCGGTGTCATACTCACAGTTGGTTCCCGGGAAGACCGGAATCAGGACCTTCGGCTTAGCAGCCTTCACAGCAGGCGCTTTTCGCTCTCCTGCAGTGTAGGAAAACGCTTCGACCGGTTGTTCTTTGGTGTCAGAATAAATGGGGAAGACTGGTTCAAGCACAGCTTCGGTCGCTTTGAGCAGTTCCTTAACGGAAATCTCCTCTCCGTTGTTGAGATGGATGCTGTTGTTATCCGCCACAAGGCCGATCACTTCGCAGTCTGCCTGCGGACGGCGCTTGCCGTTGAGCTCCACAATGAAGCCGCCGTAAACTGGGTTGAACATCAGTTCGTCCGGAATATCTTTGATGAAACGGAAACCCATCAGGTTTCCGAAGCACATTTTTGCAATGCCTTCTGCAACGCCGCCGTAACCCAGTGCCCAGGCGGATTTCGCGTTTCCGTCCCGAATGAGTGCCTCAACGGCGTCAAAGGTCTTTTTCAGGCTCTCGTACACCGGCAGACCGTTTTCGTCATACTCCGGCAGGAAGAGGACGACCTGATTGCCCACCTGTTTAAATTCCGGCGAGATGATCTTTTCCGCGTCGGCGACCGATACAGCAAAGGAAACCAGCGTCGGCGGAACATCAATGTGTTCAAACGTACCGGACATGGAGTCTTTTCCGCCGATGGAACCGATGCCAAGACCATTCTGCACACTGTAAGCGCCAAGTAACGCTGAAAGCGGTTTGCCCCAACGGGTCGGGGTGTTCTGAGTCCGCTCAAAATACTCCTGGAAGGTCAGCCAGCACTGTTTGCGGGAACCGCCTGCCGCAACGACCTTCGCCACCGATTCGACCACCGCGTAAACCGCGCCGTGATAAGGGCTCTGTGCGCTCAAGTCGGGGTTGAAGCCCCAGCCCATCAGAGAAGAGGTGTTGGTCTCGCCGTGGAGCACCGGGATTTTCGCAGCCATCGCCTGAGAAGGCGTGGTCTGAAGCACACCGCCGTACGGCATGAGCACGGTGGAAGCGCCGATGGTGGAGTCAAACCGCTCTACAAGGCCTTTCTGAGAGCAGACGTTGAGCTCGGTCATGAGCTTTTTCCAGTTTTCCGCGGTATTTTTGTAATCGTGCACCGGGGAAAGGGTAGGTTCTTCCACCTCGATATCGGTGTATTTGGTCGCACCGTTGGAGTTGAGGAACTCTCTGGAAAGGTCAACAATGGTGTTTCCGCACCAGTTCATCTTTAAGCGCGGCTCTTCGGTGACAACAGCCACTTTGGTGGCAAGCAGGTTTTCTTTGGAAGCGAGCGCGATGAACGCGTCAGCATCCTCTTTAGCGACAACAACTGCCATACGTTCCTGTGATTCAGAGATGGCGAGTTCGGTGCCGTCAAGGCCGTCGTACTTTTTCGGGACCGCGTCAAGGTCGATCAGAAGTCCGTCGGCCAGTTCGCCGATGGCGACCGAAACACCGCCTGCGCCGAAGTCGTTGCAGCGTTTGATGAGACGGGTCGCTTCCGGGTTCCGGAACAGGCGCTGCAATTTGCGCTCTTCCGGCGGATTGCCCTTCTGTACCTCTGCGCCGCAGTTTTCCAGCGATTCCGCTGTGTGGGATTTGGAAGAACCGGTTGCGCCGCCGCAGCCGTCACGGCCGGTCTTTCCGCCCAGCAGGATGATAACGTCGGACGGCTCCGGGCGGATGCGTACCACGTTTTCGACCGGCGCCGCACCTACGACCGCACCGATCTCAAGGCGTTTGGCCATATAGCCGGGATGATACACTTCCGCTACCTGACCGGTTGCAAGGCCGATCTGGTTGCCGTAGGAGCTGTAACCCTGTGCCGCTCCGACGGTGATCTTTCTCTGTGGCAGCTTGCCGGGGATGGTTTCTTCCACCGGAACGAGCGGGTTGGAAGCGCCGGTGACACGCATGGCCTGATAAACGTAGGAACGGCCGGAAAGCGGGTCACGGATGGCGCCGCCCAGGCAGGTCGCCGCGCCGCCAAACGGTTCGATCTCGGTTGGGTGGTTGTGGGTCTCATTCTTGAACATGAGCAGCCATTGTTCGGTTTTGCCGTTGACTTCCACGTCGATATGTACCGAGCAGGCATTGATCTCTTCCGATTCGTCCAGATCCTTCAAAATGCCCTCTTTTTTGAGCTTTTTCGCCGCGATGGTGGCAAGGTCCATCAGGGTCATCGGCTTGTCGGTACGGCCTTTGTACAGCTCTTCGCGGGTGAGGAGGTATTCATCAAAGGTTTTGCGAATATAATCCGAGTGGATGGTCACCTTGTCAATGTTGGTGAGGAAGGTGGTGTGGCGGCAGTGGTCCGACCAATAGGTGTCGATCATCCGGATCTCGGTGATGGTCGGGTCGCGTTGCTCGGTCTGTTTGAAATAATTCTGGCAGAATTTAATGTCGTCCAGGTCCATGGCAAGCGCGTAGTTTTTTACAAACTCCGCCAGCCCGGCTTCATCCAGACTGGTGAAACCGTCGAGCGTTTCGACAGTAGTCGGGATCTTGTATTTTACATCCAGTGTATCATAGGTGGAGAGGGATGCTTCGCGGCTTTCCACCGGGTTGATGACATACGACTTGATGCGTTCCACATCCTCTGCGGAAACGTTGCCGTCCAGCAGGTAGAGTCTTGCGGTGCGCACGCGCGGGCGTTCGCCCTGAGTGAGCAGTTGGATGCACTGTTCACAGGAATCCGCCCGCTGGTCAAACTGGCCCGGGAGGTATTCGGTGGCGAACATGTGGCTCTTTTTGGCTTTCGGCAGGTCATAATAGACGGTGTCGACCGGCGGCTCTGAAAAAATGGTCGGCGTTGCAAGGGCAAAATCCTGTTTGGAAATGCCTTCCACATCATACCGATTGATGATCCGCAGGCCGGTCAGACCTTCCGGACGCAGTGCCGTCTGAATGTCGGCAAGCAGGTTTTTTGCCTCTACGGCAAACTGAGGTTTCTTTTCAACATAAATTCGAAAAACAGACATATAATCCTCCACTTTATATTGTTCAGGGTGATTTATATGAGTTCACCGATGCATCCGCTCTCGGTGGCGTCGACAATTTTTACCTTCCGGATGGTTCCGGACAGCGGTTCGCTGGAAGCGACCGAAACAGGGGAGTAGCTGGGTGTGTAGCCCTCAAAGCCGAATTCTCCCACCCGGGATTCGAACAGCACCGGCTGAACGGTCCCGATCTGTGCCTTCAGGTACGCGGCGGCAGTGGCGCCGGTCGTCTGTATCATCCGGGCGCTGCGCTCCTCTTTTTGGGCGTTGGTGAGCTGATCCGGCATGGTCGCGGCTCGTGTGCCCGCACGGACCGAGTAGGCGAACACATGCGCTTTTGCAAAGCCGATCTGCTGTGCGAAAGCAAGCGATTTTGCAAATTCTTCCTCCGTTTCGCCGGGGAAACCGACCATAATATCGGTCGTGATGGCGCAACCTGGGAAGGCTTCCCGCAGCCGGTTTACGATGCGGGCGTACTCGGCGGTGTCATAGTGCCGGTTCATCCGCTTAAGAGTCTCATCGCACCCGCTTTGCAGGGACAGATGAAACTGCGGGCAGAGCTTTTTGAGTTTGGCCATTTCGGCGATGTCCTCATCGGAAAGCAGCTCCGGTTCCAGCGAACCCAGCCGCACCCGTTCGATGCTGCTCACTGAACAGACCGCACGCAGCGCGTCGATCAGCCGCAGGCCGAGGTCTTTTCCGTAGGAAGAGAGATTGATGCCAACCAGTACCACTTCCAGGTACCCGTTGGCAGCCAGTTCCCGCACCTCGTTTACCAGTTCGTCCAACGGTTTGGAACGGATGAATCCGCGTGCTTTCGGGATGATGCAGTAAGCACAGTAACGTTCACAGCCGTCTTCGATCTTGACAAACGCTCTCGTTCGTTCAGCGAATGCTTCCACGGCCATTTGCTCAAACGGCTCGTCTTTGGTGTGTGCGTTGATTTCAACGATCCGTTCGCCGGTAGACAGCGCGCGCTGGACCGCACCCACCAGCCCTCTCCGGTTGCGTGCCCCGGTGATGACCTGTGCCTCGGTCAGCTTCTCCGCCGCGTCGGGGAACGCCTGCGGAAAACAGCCGGTCAAGGCAATGAGCGCTCCGGGATGTTCCCGTTTGAAACGGTGCAGGACCTTACGGGTTTTAGCGTCTCCGGAAGAAGTGACCGTGCAGGAGTTTACCACATAAACGTCTGCTTCATCATGGGGAGAAACCACGTCGAACCCTTCTTTGTGAAAAAGGGTAGAGAGCAGTTCTGTTTCATACTGATTCACTTTACACCCCAATGTATAAAAAGCAATGCGCATGCGTTTAAACCCCTGTAAATTTTTTGTATTTTTAACGATGTAATAAGTTTATTATAATTTATTTTGCCGATATTTACAATTAGCAGTTGACTAAAAAGTCTGATGCTGTTATAGTCTAAATATAGGTAATATTCCTATATCATCGCATGTATTTTAAGGAGGAATCTTAATGAAAAGCGTATCTGTTATGTTAGCAACCATCAATGACGTGAAAACCTTTGTAAATATCGTTACCAAATACGACTTTGATGTAGATTTGGTCTCTGGTCGGTATGCGGTTGATGCGAAGTCCATTATGGGTATTTTCAGCCTGGATCTTTCCAAACCCATTAAAATGGAAATCCACTCCGAAACCCCAGATGCATTCCTCAACGAAATCAAACCGTTTATTGTGGATTAATTGGTGTGCGATCTGATAGAAAGAAGGAAGGAGGCATTTGCCTCCTTTTTGCTTTATAAAGGAGCGTTTACAGGATGAGCGCCGCGCGAAAACCTTCAAACTGCAGGAGCGCCGCCAGAAAAAGCAGGGCACATGCCCAGAAGCAGGCCTTTTTTCTGTGCTTGTGCGATTGGATCAAGCCGGCAGCCGCACAGATCAGTGACGCGGACCAGCCGCTCAGCCAGAGGATGACGGGAACGCTGCCAAGCTCAAAGATGCCGTCGTTGAACCCGTCTGTGAGAAAATCGGCTAACGGAAGCGTGAGATAGCCGTCCCGGAAGAGTGCGGCGACCCCGCAGCCGCTGCACATGAGCACCAGAAACAGCAGCTTTATGTTCCAGTGTTTGCTTTGTTTGTTCCAAATCAGCACAAAGATCAGGTAGGAAAGAAGTCCTGCGTTTAATATGGTGCAGATCACGCTGGGCAGATCGGCAAAAAGAAGCTGGTTCATAGGTCACCTCCGCAAAAGTTGGTCAGTTTCAGTATAAGTTTAGGCGGGAAGGTTGTCAAACAGGTGAATTGATCCCGTGAAAATACCGGATTGAGCGCGGATAAATAAAAAGAAAAAAGAAGTTATATTTTTTGCGTTTTTGGTATTGACTTTTCAGAAAAAACAATATATAATAATCAAGTCGCAAAACGAAAAACAAAACCTTTCGGCCTGCGGCTTTATATGGCCCAGTAGTTCAGTTGGTTAGAACGCTAGCCTGTCACGCTAGAGGTCGACGGTTCGAGCCCGTTCTGGGTCGCCATATGCTGCTATGGCTCAGTAGGCAGAGCACTTCCTTGGTAAGGAAGAGGTCACCAGTTCGAATCTGGTTAGCAGCTCCAGAAAAACAATGAAAACGCATGTTTTCATTGTTTTTTCTTTTTACACGCGGCTTTTGCAAAAAAGTGAGAAACCGTCGGATTAACATGTTTCGTGTGCAGTTTTGGCAAACGGGTTGGCGGCGTTTTATCTGTGCAATGGTGTGGAAAATCGGGTGCGTAAACTGCATGATGTAAGCCGTATTCCCGGCGATGAGCTGCGGTCGGCGTGCTGTGATTAACCGTGAGGAGGCTCAAAAATGATTTTTGATATCATCGGCATCAAATATTTTCAAAATGGGAACGTCTTCACAGGAAGTAAAGGAAAATTTAATTTTCGCATTGAACCGGTTGAAGAAAAACTTGAAGTCGCTGTCTGGTACGGCATGTTTTGCTATGCGAAAAGCGAAATTCTGACAACGAATTCGTTTGAACTTTCCGAACAGGGGCGTTTGGAAATGATCGCCTGGCTGGAGGAGGAATATTCTGTTTATCTGGCGGATACGTCAGCGGAATAATCGTTCTTTGCGCCCATGCGAAAACTTGATATAAAATAAAAAACGGCGTTTCGGCAGGTAGCTTACCTGCTGAGCGCCTTTTGTTTTTCCGAAAATGAGATGAAAGTAATCTGCCGTTTTACGGCAGAAACGGGCCGTATCGCGTCAATTTTGTTCGGCGGGAATATTACCGTTCAGCACACATGGCAACGCGTTCTTCAATATAGTGCGCGATGTTTTCTTTGTCAACGCCTAAAGCCACGGAAAGCTCTTCAAACAACAGTTCTTCGGCGCGTTTCATGTATTTTGCATCAATCACACCGATTTTGTGGTGGGTGTTTCGCGCGTTTTTCATTTTTTCGTAAATCGACATGGTCAGTTCCACCAATTCGCGGCAGTCGTGCGTTTGTATGGATTTTTCATAATGCTCCGTCAGGTCTTTTGAAGCATGTCCTTCATAAGCAGACGCTTTCATAGCCGGAATGGAATCAATAAGGGCTTCGGCCTCTTCTTTTGAAATAACAGGGCGCATGAAAACTTTGTCGCTGTTAACCGGCGCGTAAATGGTGCAGTTTTGAAAAACAGGAACTATTTTGTAGTAAAGCTCTTTCTTTTTTTCTCCGGGAAGACTTGTGTTTGAGATGTCTGTGATCCGACAGGCACCAGTAGAACCGTACATTACGAAATCCCCAATCTGGTACATGATAACTCGCTCCTTATCCTTGAAAAAACACAAACACGTGTTGTTGACATCCCCGTTTTTTTTCGGTGAATTCAGCACGCTACTTTATTATTATAGCACTTTTTCCTCCAAAATGGTAGCAGGCGCTTTTTCACAAAAATCATCACCGGCCATTTTGTGCAAAACGATCAACAACATCCTGCGAAAAAAGGGATAAATAAAAACCCGCCATAAAAATGGCGGGTTTTTGGTTGCAACAGAATTCGAAACATTAGAAATCGATTTCGTTTCCGTAGTAGATCGCAGTAAAGAGTTTTTCCATCTCTTCCTGAGAAGGCTGACGCGGGCTGGAGCCTGTGCAAGCGTCGCCGATTGCGTTTTTGGAAATGTCAGAAAGTTTCTCTTTGAATTCCGCTTCGTCGATACCGAATTCTTTCAGGGTCTTCGGAATGCCCATTCTCTTGTTGAATTCATCGATCTTGCGGCAGAGAGCGTCAACACCATCCAAGCCGAGTGCGTTGGCAATGTCTTCGTAACGTTTTGCAGCGTCCATTACCTTCGCATTGTATTTGATGACATACGGCAGATAGATCGCATTCGCGCAGCCGTGCGGGATGTGGCCTGTGCTGAACGCAGCGCCGGTCTTATGAGCCATGGAGTGAACAATACCTAACAGCGCGTTGGAGAATGCCATACCAGCAAGGCACTGTGCGTAGTGCATCTGCTCTCTGGAAGCCATGCAGCCTTCGTAAG
Organism: uncultured Oscillospiraceae bacterium; assembly: GCA_900552945.1. GTDB lineage: Bacteria > Bacillota > Clostridia > Oscillospirales > Ruminococcaceae > Metaruminococcus_A > Metaruminococcus_A gallistercoris. Next base: position 4,604 of record USBI01000017.1, on the reverse strand, counting down.
AAGCAGGCAGGTACTGCATAACCATTTTGATCGCCTGGAGCGCAAGCGGATCGGTAAACGGAGAATGCAGGGTGGAAACGTATGCTTCGATCGCATGGGTCAAAGCGTCCATACCGGTGTGAGCGGTAAGTTTCGCAGGCATGGTCTCAGCCAGATCCGGATCAACGATCGCGACATCCGGGGTAATGTTGAAGTCTGCCAACGGATATTTGATTCCTTTTTCATAGTCGGTGATAACCGAGAAAGCGGTAACTTCAGTTGCGGTACCGGATGTAGACGGAATCGCAAGGAATTTTGCTTTCTGACGGAGTTCCGGGAAATTGAACGGGGTGATCAGGTCCTCAAAGGTGGTTTCCGGATATTCATAGAACGCCCACATTGCTTTTGCAGCATCGATCGGAGAACCGCCGCCGATGGAAACGATCCAGTCCGGCTCAAACTCGCGCATTGCAGCAGCGCCTTTCATAACGGTCTCAACAGACGGGTCCGGCTCAACACCTTCAAACAGTTTGGTCTCAATGCCGGCTTCATGCAGGTACTCAACGACCTTGTCCAGGAAACCGAAGCGTTTCATGGAACCGCCGCCAACAATGATGATTGCTTTTTTTCCTTTCAGATTTTTGAGTTCTTCCAAAGAACCTTTACCGTAATAAATGTCTCTCGGCAGAGTAAAACGAGCCATAAAAAATCCTCCCTGCGATTTGAATTGATATACTTATTTTGGAAGATTCGTTCTGATGTTTCAAAACTGCTGTTTTTTGACAAAAACGGCACGTTTTTTTGAAAGATCATACAAAAACTCCCTTTGTTAAGAGTTTATCATTGTGAAAGAAAAACGGGTAATGTATAATAAGAATAAGCTATATCATTTTTGGGAATAGGAAGGAGGCATTCGGTGAATACACAGCATTTGCGTTATGTGGTGGAAGTGGAAAAAGCCCGCTCCATCACCAAAGCGGCGCATAACCTTTATATGGGGCAGCCGAATCTCAGCAAAGCGATCAAGGAACTGGAAAGCGAGCTTGGGATCTCCATCTTCAAACGGACCGCGAAAGGCGTGGAGCCAACTCGACAGGGAGCGGAATTTCTCGGTTATGCCAGAACGATCCTGGCGCAGATCGATGAGCTGGAATCACTGTATAAGCCTCATGGTGAGACGAGTGTTTCGCTCAACCTTTCGGTGCCTCGTGCGACCTACATTGCCGCTGCGTTTTCAAAATTTTTAAATCACTATGCGGCGGAGGATCATTTGAACATCCGTTACCGTGAAACCAGTTCACTGGGTGCGATCAACGACATTGTTTCCGGTGAATCCGATTTCGGCGTCATTCGCTGCCAGGAAATTTATGAATCCTACTTTATGCGGATCGTTCGTGAGCACGGGTTAAAGGCAGAACTGGTCTGGCAGTTTCCCATGTCTGTTTTAATGTCGGACAAGCATCCGCTCGCGGTCTATGATGACATTCCATACCATCTGCTGGGGCGTTATACCGAACTTGTCCATCCGGATGATCAGGCACCCCCGGTCGCGTTTTCTCATATCCGCCGGGACGCCAAACTGGAAACGCCCCGTAAAACGATCGCGGTATATGACAGGGGGGTTCAGTTTGATCTGCTTCAGAAGGTAAACAACACGTTTATGTGGGTGTCGCCCATCCCGATGCGTGAACTGGCGGAAAAACACCTTGTCCTGCGTGGCTGTACCTCCGCCCAGATCAAGAGCAGAGATTATCTGGTCACCGACCCCAGACGGCCGCTTAACCGTCATGAGTCATTGTTTGCGGAAGAACTGCTTCGTTTTGTGCGGGAAGAGAAGCTGGCTGGTGCAGAACCGTTGGAAACCGCCGAATAAAGGAGTGGCGCATAGGGGCTGACCGACGTGCCTGCCACGCTTTTGTTCTGCATGGGCAATATGGTTGGATGGAAAAAACGGTGTTGTCATTTTCCGTGTTTGGTTCAACCCACAGAAAAAGCTTCATTCTTCGCATGAATAACCGGCGGTTCGATGTATGGATTCCGTCTTTACGATTCACGGAGGTAACGGGTCATGGAACTTCGTGTGCTGAATTATTTTTTAGCGATCGCACGAGAAGAAAATTTTACGAAAGCGGCTGAACAGCTTCATGTTACACAGCCGACATTGTCACGGCAAATTGCCGATTTGGAGCAGGAACTCGGTGTGAAATTGTTCGTCCGCAGCAACCATAACATCATTTTGACCGAGGACGGGATGATATTAAAACGCCGCGCGCAGGAAATTTTATCTTTGGCGGATAAAACAAAACGGGATTTTCTGCAAAAAGATGAGGCGTTTTCCGGTACGATTTCAATCGGCAGCGGTGAATTTCGCTCGACCGAATATCTGGCAAAAATCATTGCGGAGTTCCGCAAAAAATATCCCAATGTAACGTATGAGATATACAGCGGAAACGCAAACAACATTCGGGATTATATTGAAAGAGGGTTGTTAGACATCGGGTTAATGTCAGAACCGATCGATATGCGCAAATACAACTTTGTCAATATGCCGGTCAAAGAGCAGTGGGGCGTGTTTGCGCCAAGCGACTCTCCTTTTTTTGAGAAGGAAAGCATTAGCCCGGAAGACTTAAAAGGAATGTCGCTTGTGACCGCAACGGGCGACTTCAACCAAAGCCGCATCGGAAAATGGCTGGGTGATTACAAAGACCAGGTGGAAATCGCGGCGACTGCTAATCTGCCTTATAACGAGGCTGTGTTGGCGAAAGAAAAGATAGGTCTAATGCTCAGCATAAACTTAAACTGCACCTATGAAAATCTGCGTTTTATCCCATTGTGTCCCGTTTTGGAGGTTTCAACGGCTTTAGGGTGGAAAAAGGAGCAGATGTTTTCTATCACAACTTCTGCCTTTATCGATTTTGCGACAAAATACCTAAAAGGCATTTCTGCTGATAAAATATAAGCATTAGACATTTCATATCCTTGAATTTATAATAAAGGTGTTCCAAGACGGAGCACCTTTATTGTTTTTATCCCCAACAGAAAGGAATCTTGAAATGACGGTCAACGAGGTGAGCGAACGATACAAAATCCCTGTTAAAATTTTGCAGGAGTATGAAAGCTGGGGACTGTGCGGCGAAGTGAAAAAAATAATGGGTTCCTGGCATTATGACGAGAGCGATATTGAGCGGCTCAGCACCATTATGACACTTCACGATATCGGCTTTACCAACGATGAGGTCCGGCGATATATGCGCTTGCTTTTAGAGGGAGAATCGACTGAAAAAGAGCGGATGAAAATGCTGACGGACAAAAGAAGCGGAACGCTGGATGAAATCCATTTTAAGCAACAGCAATTAGACCGCTTGGATTATTTGCGCTTTGAAATGAAATCGTACAACAGTGAAATGAAAAGGGAAGCTGCAAAATAAAAAGAGTCGTTCCTGTTCTGATGGTCTTGGCTCTAACGAAATTAGATGAAAGGAATTTTTGAAATGAGGATAATGGACAAAAAACAGTTTGAAGAAATCAATGCCTTTGGAATGGGCCAACCGAACGAAGCGTTTGCACAGTATTTTATAGGCGAATCCTTTTTGAATCCGCTGACCAATCCGCGGGAAACAGCGGTGTTTCTCGCCAATGTAACCTTTGAACCGGGTTGCCGCAATAACTGGCACATTCACCACGCCAAAAGCGGCGGAGGTCAGCTGCTTATCTGTACGGCTGGAGAGGGATGGTATCAGGAAGAAAATAAACCACCTGTTTCTCTTGCTGCCGGAATGGTAATTACTATTCCGCCTGAGGTGAAACATTGGCACGGCGCAAAAAAGGACAGCTGGTTTTCTCACATCGCCGTAGAAGTGCCGGGAGAGGATACCTCAAATGAATGGTGTGAACCTGTAAGTGATGAAGTTTACAATCGGTTGGAGGAAAAATAAAGTGAAAAAGTTAGTGGCATATTTTTCTGCGAGCGGCATTACCAAAGCCGTCGCCGAACGTTTGGCGAAAGCGGTGGGAGCTGATCTTTTTGAAATTAAACCCGCTGTTCCTTATACTAAGGCAGACCTTGACTGGACAAACAAAAACAGCCGCAGTTCTGTCGAAATGAGGGATTCGTCATCAAGGCCGGAGATGGCTGAAAAATCACCTTCTATCAATGAGTATGACACGATATTTCTGGGCTTTCCTAAACTGTAGTATCCTATTTGCTGTGTATAGCGTGTACGGTGTAAGAGAAATGGAGAGAAACATAACTGCATACACAGCAGAAAGAAAAAAGTGTGTATCGTGTTAGGCAGGGATCGGTCATGAAGGTGACCGTTTTTTTATTCCCTTGTAGTAAGAGGCGATTAAGCCTTCTTAGGCTTAATCGGCTTAATTGCCAAAGAGCAGGAACAGGCTGGTGCGTCAAGGACGGCGAAGCCGGGAGTGGAGATTTTGCGAAGCAAAATACTACTCCGTATCCTTGACACAGCAGACGGTTCCTGCTAATAAAAAATATATCGTAAAATCGCTTTGAAGGCACATGGAAGAAAAACCGTGTGCCTTTTTTTATTTTCAAAATTCAGGAGGATAAAGGATTCATGAAAAAGGAAACAGATCTCGCAGGCGTAAAATCCGTAGCTAAG
>USBI01000016.1 GCA_900552945.1 uncultured Oscillospiraceae bacterium | reverse complement strand
TTTTTCGCTGCTCCCAAAACCTGAAATTTCTACTTGACTTTTGTTAGCAGGTCTTTCCAGAGAGATAACCTCTCTATAAATTAAACGACACAAAAGAAATCTATTGTTCCTATAAATTTAAAAATATTATATCATATCTCAGCGCCCCGTAAAACTCCCTTTGCACCTATAAACGCAAAAAGCCCCGATGAGTACAGAGAAATCTGAAACTCATCGGGGCTGCCTTTATGCTGAATCCGCACATTCGATTCTCGGATTGTCTTTCTTTAAAATTGAGGGGACAATTTCCATATCATACTTTTCGGATAAAATAGATATCCGGAGGTAAATCGAAATGAAAGGACGAATTTTAACAGAAAAACGGATTGAGGATTTTTTGGCATATCTCAAAAGCGAGGAGAAAAGCAAAAACACCATAGCAAAATATCTGCGGGATGTGCGGGCGTTCGCCGAATATTTAAGCGGTGCTGAAATCACAAAGGAAACGGTCATTGCTTACAAGAACAAGCTGCTTTCCGAAAACTATGCTGTTCGAAGCATGAACTCTATGCTGGCAAGTCTGAACAGCCTATTTTCATTTCTCGGATGGTCGGATTGCAAGGTGAAATCCATCAAACTCCAGCGGCAGATCTACTGCCCCGAAGAAAAAGAACTAACCAAAGCGGAATATATGCGGCTTGTAAATACCGCAAAGCAGAAAGGTAACAAACGGCTAAGCCTGATTTTGCAGACGATATGCGGAACTGGGATTCGAGTGAGCGAACTGCAATACATAACCGTTGAAGCGGTCAAAAGAGGCGAGGCGGTTGTTTCCCTCAAGGGTAAAACACGGTCGGTCTTTATCGTGAAAGAACTGCGAAAAAAATTGCTCCGCTATGCGGCGGAACAAGGGATACAATCAGGTTCTATTTTTAACACCCGCACCGGAAAGCCTATCAGCCGTACAAATATCTGGCGGGAAATGAAAGGCCTTTGCGAGCAGGCAGGGGTGAATCCGCAGAAGGTGTTCCCGCATAACCTACGGCATTTGTTTGCCCGTGTGTTTTACGGCATTGAAAAGGACATCGCTAAACTTGCCGATATTTTAGGCCACAGCAGTATCAACACCACCCGAATTTATATCGTTTCCACCGGCAATGAGCACTGCAGGCGTATGGAGAATATGCGGCTGATAATATGAAAAAAGCCGCCACGAAAGGCGGTTGAACACATAAACAGTATTATGTTGTAAATGGGTATACCAAACTCATTCTATTGGTATCATTATATCATGACTGCGAAGAAATTACAAGCAATTCAGTAAAGAAAAGTATGATTTTTACAGGATATTGTCAAAAACAGGCAGCACGAATAAGCCTTTTCAACAGAAAATTTGAAAAGGCTTGACTTTCTGTGCCCATTTTTAAGTTTTATTCTGCGGCTTATGAAAATATGGCTCTTTCAAACTGCAAATTTCGTACTGCGTTTATTACATAATACTGTTTATGTTGTGCATCGCATTATATAAGGAAGTAGGTAATAAGAAATGGAAAACGTACCAGCTGCAAAAAAGATGAAAATGGTTGCCAAAGCTGTAAAGGTCATTGTGACGCTGTTGCTGACTGTCGCCATCGCTTTTGCGGCGGCGCTGATTGTACATAAGACAGACCGAGCCGTCCCTGCGTCCACGCAGGCGGGAGGTATGTCGGCCTACGATCTGGCCGTACAAAACGGTTATACCGGCGATTTGGAACAATGGCTGATGTCCCTTGCTGGTGAAACCGGCCCCGAGGGAAAGGTCGGAAAATCAGCGTATGAATTGGCGGTCGAGAATGGCTACACCGGCAGTATCGAAGAATGGCTTGGGTCTTTGATTGGCGCACCCGGTGAAACGGGAAAGACCGGTGCGGCCGGCAAATCGGCGTATGAATTGGCCGTGGAAAATGGATACACCGGAACGCTGGATGACTGGCTGACGGCCATTGTCGGCAAGGACGGTGCAAAGGGTGCAGACGGAGCAGACGGCAAGTCGGCTTTTGAACTGGCACAGGAGAACGGATACACTGGCTCCCTTTCCGATTGGCTCACCACACTGACAGGCAAGGACGGCCTGTCGGCCTATGAAATTGCGGTCAAAAACGGGTATGAAGGCACGGAAAACGATTGGCTTTCCTCTCTGGTCGGGATCGCTGGAAGTAAAGGCGATGACGGCAAATCGGCCTATGATTTAGCCGTGGAAAACGGCTATACCGGCACCGAAAGCGAATGGCTGCTGTCTCTTGTCGGTTCCAAAGGCGAAAAGGGTGACAAAGGCGACACCGGAGCAACTGGCGCTGACGGAAAATCGGCCTTTGAACTGGCGCAGGAGAATGGCTATACCGGCACCGAAGAAGAATGGCTCACTTCCATTACAGGAGAAAAGGGCGACAAAGGTGACAAGGGCGATACCGGTGCGACTGGTGCAGATGGCAAGTCGGCTTTTGAACTGGCGCAGGAAAACGGTTACACCGGTTCCCTCTCCGATTGGCTGTCCTCTCTGGTCGGAGCTACTGGCGCTGACGGCAGATCCGCCTATGAAATTGCACAGGAAAATGGCTTTGAAGGTACTGAAAGCGAATGGCTGGCCTCTTTGGTAGGAAAACAGGGAGAAAAAGGCGACAAAGGCGATACCGGCGCTAAAGGAGATAAGGGTGATGCCGGAGCAACGGGTGCGACCGGCGCTGACGGCAAATCTGCCTTTGAGCTGGCGCAGGAAAACGGCTATACCGGTACACAGGAAGAATGGCTATCTGCTCTGGTTGGCAAGTCGGCCTATGATGTGGCCGTGGAGAATGGCTATCAGGGTACCGTCGAACAGTGGCTGGCCTCTCTTGTAGGCGAAGCGGGTGCAGCCGGCGAAAAGGGAGACAAAGGCGACAAAGGCGACAAGGGCGATACCGGTGCGACCGGAGCCGACGGCAAGTCCGCCTACGAATTGGCGGTGCTGGCCGGTTATGACGGCGATATGCAGTCCTGGCTTGCTTCTCTGGTAGGTGCAAAGGGTGAGAAAGGTGACACCGGAGAACAGGGTGAAAAAGGCGATAAGGGTGACACCGGCGCGGCTGGTGCTGACGGCAAATCTGCCTATGAACTTGCAGTAGAACAAGGCTTTGAAGGCACCGAAGAAGAATGGCTCGATTCCCTGAACGGGGCCGACGGCGCACAAGGCGAAAAGGGTGACAAAGGCGACACCGGTGCTACCGGGGCCGACGGTAAATCCGCTTATGATTTGGCGGTGGAAAAGGGCTATCAAGGCACAGTCGAGCAGTGGTTGGCTTCTCTTGTCGGCAATCCCGGTGAAAAAGGTGACAAAGGCGAAAAAGGTGATACCGGCGCGACAGGTGCTGACGGCAAATCCGCCTATGACCTCGCTGTGGAAGAAGGCTATACCGGAACGCTGGATGAATGGCTGGATTCTCTGATTGGAAAAACCGGAGAAAAGGGCGATACCGGCGAGCAAGGCGAAAAAGGTGAAAAAGGCGATAAAGGAGACACCGGTGCTGACGGACAGTCGGCCTATGACCTTGCGGTGGAAAAAGGCTTTGACGGCACCGAGGAAGAATGGCTGGCTTCCTTGAAAGGGATTGCCGGAGAGCAGGGCGAAACCGGCAAATCCGCCTTTGAATTGGCGCAGGAAAACGGCTTTGACGGCGATTTGGCGGCGTGGCTGACCTCTTTGCACGGTGAGGACGGAAAAGACGGCAAAAAGGGCGCGGACGGTGCAAACGGCAAATCGGCTTTTGAACTTTTCAAAGAGGTCAATCTCGAATACGAAGGCACCTTGGAACAGTGGCTGGCTTCTCTGGTAGGAGCCAAAGGTGATAAAGGTGACAAGGGTGACAAAGGCGATACCGGAGCGACGGGTGCTGACGGTAAGTCGGCCTATGAGCTGGCCTGCGAGGGCGGCTATATTGGAACGGTGCAGGAATGGCTGATGAGCCTGAAAGGCGCAGACGGCAAATCGGCCTATGAATTGGCTGTTGAGAACGGATACAGCGGAACAGAAACCGCTTGGCTGGCTTCCCTGAAGGGAGAAAAGGGCGATAAAGGAGACAAGGGCGATACCGGAGCTACCGGTGCGGACGGAATCGATGGTGTCGATGGTGTAGACGGAAAATCGGCTTATGAGCTTTACTGTGAAGCATACCCTGAATACAGCGGAACAATGCAAGACTGGCTTGCTTCCCTGAAGGGTGAAAAGGGTGACAAAGGCGACAAGGGCGATACCGGTGAAGCAGGCCGCGGCATCGACCATATGGAAATTAACGACGCAGGTCAACTGGTAGTGTATTATACCGATGGCAATAGCGAGAATTTGGGAAGTGTTGGAGGTTCCTCGGGTCAAGAAGAGATATTGATATATGTTGAACTGCCTGACGGCACATATGGTGTTAAAGCAGGTGAGAAAGCCAAAGATGTTGCTGTAATCGAAATTCCCGATACATACAACGGGAAAGCAGTTACAGAAATTATAGGAAATGGCTTTGAAAACCTGACCACTTTACAGAAAGTCAATTTCCCGGATTCTCTTAAAAAGATTGGCAGTTATGCTTTCAGAGGGTGCACATCTCTATCTTCAATTACGATTCCCGAAAATGTAACCCTTATAGAAAAATATGCTTTTTATGGCGCGGGACTCGAAACCGCAGTTTTACCAGAATCTGACTCATGGCATACGAGTACTTATGTTTCTTTTACATGTAACAACTCTTATTTGAAAGCTTGTTTATCGCCCGGATTAGATTTTCATAATTCAGGTACATGCGGTGATGGCGGTCAAGGCACATATAGCGGCTCTTTCCATTGCAGTTTAGCAGACCAAAGTACTGCGGCAAAAGCTTTGACTGAAACATATACGGGGCAAGGAACTCTTGTGCATAATGGTTGGGATAGTACTGAGCGTCCGACGGTCACTGTTCGTTATTATACTGTAGATTGGGTTAAGCAATAATTAGCCGTGACTATTGTTACTTGCAACGCAACAATATAGGTAGCGGTGTTGCTCAGAAAAATAAAGCAAACTAAACAGTAAAGGCTGGATAGCGGCAGGCATGCTGCCTGCCGCTATGCGACCGTGTTCACTCAATATCAACTATTAATTTTTTAGGAGGACTGCAAATGGACAGCATTAAACCGGTAGTAAATGCCCTGTCCGGGCTGCTGTTGGGATTCCGGATACAGAACCGGGAAAATTCCTTCGGCAATCAAATCCTGTACGATATGTGCGATCCAAATAAAAACCCCTGGGGTGACGCTGCCAGACTGGCAGACAAGATTTGGTTGATTGGGCGTTCCTATGCCGCCTCACCGGAACGGCGGTATTACAGAAAAAAGAACGAAAGCGGCGCTGACGAAGGAAGGACAGAGCCGCAAACCCGCGGTGACGGTACGGGGAAATATTTTCAGGAAACGGCGGAGATTCTTCGTCAGGACAAGAGATATAGCGGCCTAGCCGCGGGATTGCAGGCGCTTACTCCCCTTCGTTTTGACGGCGGTGCGGAGGATATCAAACGGCTCAAACAGGGCATCGTGTGCGTGGCTCTATTCAACGAAATGCTCAAGGCTGCCTCGGAACAATATGATCGGGAACATAATGCGGGCATTTATGAAAGCCTTGTTTATAGGAATCAAATCTCTTTTTGCAGTAAATTCCTGCATTTTCATGTTCCGCATAGTATTTTTATCATAGATCGCTTCACAAAAGAAGGCGGGCGCTTTTTGTGCTCGACTCGGACACAGAAAAACGCCGGACTGGAAGACTGCGGCATCGTGATTGATAAGGCAGTAAGAGAGGCCATCAATGCCTGTTTCCCACAGTTCAAGATTTCCCTTGAAAGCATAGATACGGAAGTGGGAGATGATGCTAAAGGAGCCGTCGAGGAATATATTGCTCATTGTCTGCGGTCTTACCGCTTTGGCTGCTTTTTACACGATAAACTGGATTTATCTCCCAACAATGCGGCCTGTTCGTTCCCGCGCATGATCGATTCGCTCTTCCAAAGGGTAAAAGAGACAGAATAGATATGATTGACGTATTTGTTTTGCTCGTAATGCGCGGTTATAAGGGGTAAGTAATGAAAAAGTAACGGTTTATCCAAAAGCCGAAAAAGTGAAAATCGCACTTGGTGTCACCTTGCGCCTGATGGCTTTATGCCGTCAGGCGCAATGCCTTTTTGTTATAAGCAGCTCACATTTGTTATATCTGCCAATTAAAAGCCGGAATGTTAATTTTCTTTTAATCCGTCCCTTAAAGTGAAAATATTATCTTGGCATACACAATTTCCGATACTCTGTTGCGGATGCTGTTCATCTGCCTAACCCACTCCATCTGATTTTCTGCCTTTAACCGTTCGGTCACGCCCTCACGCTCAGCCATTTGATTTACCAGTCTAAAAAACAAACCCTCTGCCTGCCGGTCAATTTCAGTAAGATGAGCGTTCAGCTTCCCGCTTGTCAGCAGGTTATAATACAGAATCTTATGGTGCTGCTTCAAATACCGTGCATGACGCTGTCCCCAAATACCGATAGACTGTTTTTCTTCGGCAGGTAATGTTAAATTGGGCAGAATATAATCTCCCTGCTGTTCGTATGTACCGCTCATTTGCTCAAATAATGATTTCCACATCGTGTTTTCCTCCTGCGTTTTATGATAGTTTCATTTTACAGAAGGAAAAGAGCAAATACCAATGTACCGATTGCGGCATAGCAAAACGCCGTCTTGGAACAAATCCAAGACAGCGTTTTCTGCTTTGGTATCAGAGCGGACATTTCACGGCAAAGCCGCCTGCAAAAAAGCAAGTGTTCGTCCAATACCCGATTGGTGGAGACGAAGAGGATCGAACTCTCGACCTTACGGATGCGAACCGTACGCTCTCCCAGCTGAGCTACGCCCCCAAGTGCTATATTATTATAGCACAGTCATTTTTAAAATTCCAGTCTTTTTTGAAATTTTTTGTAAAAAAACAAGATTCTTCGTGATTTTTCTCGTTCTCCTCATCATTTTGAAGCATTTGACGGAGTGTAAAAAGCAGACAGACCGGCTTCGACAAACAAGTATTCGCATCAAAACAGGCAAAAAGCCGTCCGCCAAAGCGAACGGCCGATTGCAGCAATCAATAATTCTGCGCACGCAGCTCAAAATAAGCCTGCGGATGCGAACAGACCGGGCAAATTTCGGGTGCCGCGTCTCCATAATGAATGTGCCCGCAGTTGCGGCAGATCCAAACCTGTTTTCCTGCTCGGCGGAAGACTTCACTGTTATTGATGTTTTCAATGAGTTTTCGGTAACGCTCCTCGTGTTCTTTTTCAATGCCTCCCACCAACTCAAACAGCGCGGCGATCCGGTCAAACCCCTCTTCCCTTGCCTCTTGGGCGAAGGTTTTATACATCTCGGTCCACTCGTAATGTTCCCCTGCCGCGCCTGCTTCCAGGTTCTGCTGCGTGCCGGCAATGCCGTCGTTAAGCAATTTGAACCAGATTTCAGCGTGTTCCTTCTCGTTGTCCGCGGTCTGGGTGAAAATCGCCGCGATTTGTTCATACCCTTCCTGTTTTGCCTTTGCCGCATAGTAGGTATACTTGTTGCGCGCCTGGCTCTCACCGGCAAATGCCGCCATCAAGTTTGCTTCGGTTTTGCTTCCGCTCAGTGGTTTCATGGCTGTTATCCTCCTCAGATTCATATGATTAACCGGAACATCCGGCTTTCAGAAGATAGTCTGCCATTCTTTTTTCGTTTCTATTCAAAAGCCAACCACTTACCGGCTTTCATTTTCATCCGGATAATAAATCTGCACCCACACTCCATTCTTGTTGTGTTCCGGTGAATCCCAGGCTTCCTCAAGCAGATTCTCAAGGTTACCGCTTTCAATCTGTTGGGCAGTCACACCGTCAACCATAATATAGCAGTCACCTGCACGTGAATGTTCCAGCTGAAGTGAGATGCTGTAAGAAGAAAACACATATCCTTTCCGGTTGATGCGCTCATACGCCTGTTCGGTCAACTGAGCAGCACGAGCGAGTGTGATTTCGTCTTCCTCTTCATAAAACTGCAAAAACGCCGTATATTCCAGCGGCAGGTCGAGCGAAAACGGGGTGTCCAGCGGAATGGGCGGCAGCTTATCCCATTCGTTTTCCGTGAGATACGCCCGACTCAGCTCATTCGCCTGCGGTATGTCCTGAATACAGGCGTAAAGACGTTTTGTGTACTCCGCTTCCATGCGGGAAAAGGTGTTGGCTCCTTCTGTGACCGCAGCATATCCGTCGCTACAACCCTCTCCAAACCGCCAATAAACCGAAAAACGCGTGTCGATGCTGGTGTCACTGGCCGCTTCGGCATAATAGCCGCCAAACTTAAAATTATACCTGACCTCGCTGACCGAAAGCTGCTGTTCAGGATACGTTTCTTCCACATACCGCTCAATTTCTTTTTGGGCAATGTATTTGGAAACAGGGTCACCCAAAACCGAAGATGCCATCAACAGAAGGAACACAACAATGGCACTTCCAAGCAATGCCGCTCCAATTTTAAGCAGCCGTTTTTTTACCGTCATTTTCTCTCCCTCCGAAACGCATAACAAAGCAAAGCTGCGGCAGCTGCCCCAAGCAGTGTAACCGCTCCGGCAAACAAACCCGCGGAAATATTGGCCCACACCATTGAAATATCCCGCCAGCCGGATAAGAAGCAATCAATGACATTCCAGAAGAAAACAAGCAGAGTGATTTCAAACGGGGCAATGTACCAGCGGCGGCGAAACAGCAAAACACCCAATGCCCCCACAAGCGGAAACAACAGAATGTCATAAAAAGACTGTGGGGTAAATGCCACACCGATTAAACTAATCGCCGCAAACACGCAAAAACCCGCCCAAAATAAAGTTGCCCGAATTCGCCTGAGCACTCTTTGGTCCTCTGTCTCTCTCAGCTGTACAGGCGGCTGTTCCCGCAGCAGAGCCGCGCAACTTTCACAGCTGTTTGCGTGTTCTTCCACCAGCCGAACGCTGTCTGCACTCGCGACCCCATCCTGAATCAACGGGATCAGATCCATGCAGACTTCACATGAAATGGTTTCATCTGGTTTCATGCTCGATCATCCCCTCCTCTTCCAATACACTTCTCAGCCAGCGCCGGACGCGAAATTCAATTACTCGTGCCGAATTTTCCGAAATGCCCAGCCGCTCAGCGATCTCACTGTAAGAATAAAACTCCATGCGCAGAAGGATAACGGCGCGGTCACGCGGACTTTTCCCGACAAGCAGCTGCCTTACCCGTTCTTCCAGCAAACGCGCGCTCGCCTCATCCGGAGGGCTCTGTCCCCCGCTTACAAAAAGCGCTGTGTCAAGCGCAAGATAATTTGTACCGTCCCGGCAGTTTTTAAGCCATAAGTTCCGCGCGATACCGCAAAGCCAAGTACGCACTGAAGATTCTCCCCGAAAGGAAGGCGCCGAACGGATGGCCTGTAAAAAAGTCTCAGACAGAAGATCTTCCGCACGGTCCGTATCCCGTGTCAGCCGCAGCAGATAAGCGTAAACCGCCTGACGATGTTCAAGGTAAAGCTCTTCAAACGATTCCATCCGTCTCCCTCCTTTTCTCTTTCTATTTATCTGTTCCAAAAAAATCGGTTTTGTTACAGCCGGAAGAAGTTTTTTAAAAAAGTTTAACTCATCATACCATCGCAAACAGAAAAGTGACAAGTAAATTTGTAAAAGTTTTAAAGTGTGATTTTATATGCAAAAAGCAGGCATCCGGTCAAATACCGAATGCCTGCTTTTCTCACAGTCTGCAAATCACAACATCTGCCAGACAAATTTACTTGTTTTCCAGATCGGCGCTGCGGATCTCCGCGCGTTTGATCTTTCCGCTGATGGTTTTCGGAAGTTCATCGACAAACTCAACCACACGCGGATATTTATACGGCGCGGTCGCGTCTTTTACAAACTTCTGAAGCTCTTTTTTCAGTTCTTCCGAAGGAGTGTAGCCCTTCGCAAGGACAATGGTTGCCTTGACCGCGAATCCGCGCAGCGGGTCCGGCACACCGGTGACCGCACATTCCACAACAGACGGATGCTCCATCAGAACGCTTTCAATCTCGAACGGCCCAATGCGGTAACCGGAACTCTTGATGACGTCGTCCGTACGGCTCATGTACCAGAAATAGCCGTCCTCATCCCGCCATGCCATATCGCCGGTGTGATAAAGCCCGTCGTGCCATGCTTCTTTGGTTTTCTCTTCATCGCGGTAATAACCGGAGAACAAACCATACGGCTTGCCTTTGTCGGTACGAATAACGATTTCGCCTACCTCGCCCGGAGGAACTGTCTCGCCGTCTGAGTTGACGAGGTCAACATCGTACTGCGGGTTCGGTTTGCCCATGGAACCGGGTTTCGGCTCGGTGCCCGGAAGGTTCGCGATAACCAGAGTGGTTTCGGTCTGGCCGAATCCTTCCATCAGCTTGATGCCGGTGTACTGGTAGAACTTGTTGAACACTTCCGGATTCAGCGCCTCACCTGCAATGGTGCAGTATTTAAGAGAAGAAAGGTCATATTTTCCAAGGTCTTCCTGAATGAAGAAACGGAACATGGTCGGCGGCGCGCAGAAGGTGGTAATGTTGTACTGCGCGAACATGGGAAGAATATCCTCCGCATGGAACCGGTCAAAGTCATAAACAAACACCGCGGTCTCGCTCAGCCACTGGCCGTAGAGCTTGCCCCACGCCGCTTTGCCCCAGCCGGTGTCGGAGATGGTGAAATGAATCCCGTCCGGATCGACGTTGTGCCAGTAATGGCCGGTCACGAAATGGCCCAGCGCATAATCAAAGCTCTGCACGGCGATTTTGGGGTACCCGGTCGTTCCGGAGGTAAAGTACATGAGCATTGGGTCGCTGATCTTGGTTTCATTTTCCCCAGTGGGGCGTTCAAAAACAGGAGACTGCTCCATGAGAAGCTTGTCAAAATCCTCCCAGCCTTCCCGGCCGCCGTTAACAATAAATTTCGTATGAAGTGTTTCGCTTTCCGGCAGAGCAGCTTCAATATGATCCGGTACTCCATCATCCTGTGTTGCGACAACCGCAGAAACACCAGCAGCGTTAAAACGATAAACGAAATCCTTTTTCATCAGCTGATTGGTCGCCGGGATCGCCACAGCACCCAGTTTGTGCAGACCAAGGATGCTAAACCAGAACTGATAATGCCGTTTGAGCACCAGCATGACCCGGTCGCCTTTTTTGATTCCCTTGGAGGCAAACAGATTCGCCGCCCGGGAAGAATACTCTTTTAACTGCTGGAAGGTAAAATTCACATTCTTTTTATCGTTGCTCACCCATACGAGCGCTTTTTTATCCGGGCACTTCTCCGCCAGCGCGTCCATTACATCAAACGCGAAGTTGAAGTTATCCGGTGCATGAAAGTCAAGCCCGACAAGATGCCCGTTTTCGTCCTCTTTCGGGGTGACAAATTTTTCGTAGATCCGTTCCATCGTCCTTATTTCTCCTCCTTTTTCTCCAGGATGATTGCCAAAAATTCGCAATCCGCGCTGTCTCCCGCAATCATACCATGACCGCGGCCGGAATTGTAATAAACCGCATCCCCTTCATGGAGCACTTCAATATGATCCTCATACCGGAAGATCAGGGTTCCTTTCAGTATGTAATCAAATTCCTCACCCTCATGAGTAGAAAGCTCAATGTTGTTGGTATCCTGCTCCGAATCATACTTTGCCGTGACAAAAAACGGCTCAGCAGCCTTATCTTTAAAGAAGGAAGCAAGATGCTGGTACTTAAACCCTTTGCGGCGTTCCAACGGAAGCCCGTGCCCTTTGCGTACAATGGAATACTGAGAAAGATGCGGCGTGTCGCCGGTCAGCAGCTCTGCCAGTTCCAAGTCAAACGCCTTGGCGCATTTATAAAGAAAGGTAAACGAAAAATCAGTCTCACCGTTTTCCGCGGCTGTATATTCTTCCACCGTCGTATCGGTAATTCGCGCCATCTCCTCCACCGAAAGCTCCAGATTGAGCCGCATGCCGCGAATTCGTTCCGCGATTTGTAAAACCTGATTATCCATACTCAAAATCCTCCTTCACATTTGTTTTCACAAAATATAAAAAGCCCTCGTCCACTATGGGACGAGAGCTGATTCCCGCGGTACCACCCAAATTGATGCGCCGAATGCGCACCCGCTTTTTCAGGCTCCTGTAAGCCCTATGCCGATAACGGTGCATGCCGTAACAGCTTAAAAATCGTTCAGCTGTTCCGCTCAAAAGGGATAGGCGTTATGGCTGCTGCCGCCTCACACCACCCGGCGGCTCTCTGAAAAACAGGAACATAAAACCCGTGTCTTTCTCACTGCGTTTATTTTTTTTCATTCTAGCATGAACAAAATCTCTTGTCAAGCGGTAAATCGAGTTCGTCTCAAAGCTTTCCAAATGCGGACATTCTGTACAGGCTTTGCTGTTATTCTCAAGCGGGCCGTCATTTTCCATTCCTGCCCGAAAATATACGCCGCACGCAATCCTTTAACAGAAAGGCAAGCAGAACAAAACAGGGCGGCATTGTTTCTGCCGCCCTGTTTTTGCCGCGGTGACGCGCGGTCTACTCGCCCGAGGGCTTGAGCATCTCATTGTGGCGGAAAAACAGCGAAATGCACCACAAACCGGCAATTGCCACCAGCGTATAAATCACACGGCTGATGATGCCGCCCTGGCCTCCGCCAATCCACGCGACGATGTCAAACTGGAACAGCCCAATGGAGCCCCAGTTGATGGCGCCAATAATCACCAGCGCCAATGCAATACGGTCCAACATAGCCATAGCTCCTTTTAATCCAGTGCGGCCGATCGGTTCATCGCCGCAACCTGTTTAGATTAAATGCGGAATCCCGTGCCAAAAAACGGACGAAAGATTCCTCAGCAATAGTATGGAACTTTTCTTGTACTTTTATACCGTTGTGTGATAAAATAAACAAGTATCCACTTTTTACCGTCCGGTGCCGGTCGTTTCGGTCCGCAGACGGTTTGATTTTACAGTTTAAAGGAGTGCCCGTTTTTATGGATATGGATATGAACCTTCTCTGGATCACGCTGAGCGTATCCGCCCTGATCCTTGCAGCAGCCGCTGTTTTTTTCCTCGTAAAGCGTTACAAAAAAATACATAACCAGATTCGCGGAAAAAAAGGCGAAAAGCGCGTAGCTAAAGTGCTCGCAAAATACGCGCGGTTCCGTGAAGCAAAAGTCATCAACGGCATCTATCTGCCGCTTTATGACGAAACCACTGAAATTGACCACATTCTTATTGCCCCGTTCGGCGTTATGGTCATTGAGACCAAAAACTGGGCCGGCAGCGTTTACGGCGACCCGAACGAAGAAAAATGGCTTCAGGAACTGGGCGAAGCGCGCAATTACCACTACAACCCGCTTTTCCAGAACAAAACGCATATTGACAACATCCGTCATATTTTTAAAAAGGAAAACATCTACCGTACCAATGTGGAAGGCGTTGTAGTGTTTGCCGACCGCCGCTGCAACCTTTACTGCCCGCGCAAAGTAAAGGCCATGAAGCTCAAACAGTTTAAAAAGCTTCTCAAATCGAACGCGTATGAAGCGGACAACAAGGTCGACGTGGAAAAGGTGTACAACGCCATTTTAAAATATCAGGTAACCGACCGAAAAAAGATTGCACAGCATGACAGCAATGTGAAACGCCATGCAGAGCAATAAATTACAAACTATACCGAATTTCATTTTCATCAGGAGGCATTGTTATGGAATACACATTTTCAGACCGGATCAGCACCATCAAGGCGTCTGCCATCCGTGAAATCCTTAAACTGACCGCTGACCCTTCGGTCATCTCCTTCGCAGCCGGAAACCCTTCTCCGGACGCGTTTCCGATCGACGCTGTCAAACAGATCACCGCGGAGATTTTTGAAAAAGAACCGGTCATGGCACTTCAGTACAGCATCACCGAAGGTTACCCTGCTTTGCGCAGCTACCTGAAAGAAACTCTCCTTCCGGAAATTAACAGTTACCGTCCTGAGATGGACGAGGTCATTGCCGTGACAGGCGGCCAGCAGGGGATCGACCTGTGCTGCAAAGCGCTTTGCAACGAAGGCGACACCGTTTTGTGCGAAAACCCCAGCTTTGTAGGTGCGCTCAACGCGATCAAATCCTACAACACCAACCTGGTCGGCATTGATCTTGACAGCGACGGGATCAACATCGAGCAGCTGGAACACGCGCTCAAAACCGAAAAAAATGTAAAACTGCTGTACATTATCCCGAATTTCCAGAATCCGACCGGACTCACCGCCTCTCTGGAAAAACGCAAAGCTGTTTACGAGCTCTGCAAAAAGTACGGTGTGCTCATTCTGGAGGACAACCCGTACGGCGCGCTCCGGTTTGCCGGTGAGGATGTACCAACCATCAAATCGCTGGACGAAGACGGCATCGTTATTTACGCGGGAAGCTTTTCCAAGGTGCTCTCCCCGGGTCTGCGTGTGGGCTTCTTGAGCCTTCCGAAAGCCATCTGCGCGAAAGTGGTCGTCGCAAAACAGGTCAACGATGTTCACACCAACATTCTCGCACAGATGATCTGCCATCATTTTGTGACTGAATATGATTTTGCCGCGCATCTGGAACGGCTTCGTTCCCTTTACCGGGAAAAATGCGGGTTCATGCTGGAACAGATGGACAAATATTTTGACCCGCGGGTGACCTTTACCCGTCCGCAGGGCGGTCTGTTCATCTGGGCGACCCTGCCGGAAGAGGTTGACATGATGCAGTTCTGCCGCGACGCGGTCGCGCAGAAGGTTGCCGTAGTGCCGGGAAGCGCATTCCTGCCTCACGAGGAAACTATGGTTTCCCACTCGTTCCGGCTCAACTTCTCCATGCCGAGCAATGAGCAGATTGAAACCGGCATCCGCCTGCTTGGTGAAATGACCCATCGCCTTTAATCGATAACACAAGGAGATATTCATCGTGGAACAGCAAACAACCGAACGTAAAAAAGTAATTTTAAGCGGCATTCAACCAACCGGCGTTTTTACGCTGGGCAACTACCTGGGCGCCATTAAAAACTGGGTCGTCCTGCAGGAGGAATATGACTGCGCTTACATGATCGCGGACCTGCACTCGATTACAGTGCGGCAGGAGCCCGCAAAACTCCGTCAGCAGATTCTTTCGGCTTTCGCCACTCTGCTTGCATGCGGCATTGACCCGCAAAAGAGCTTAACCTTCATTCAAAGCCATGTGCACCAGCATGCAGAGCTTTCCTGGGTACTGTCTTGTTACACCCAGTTTGGCGAACTTTCCCGAATGACCCAGTTTAAGGATAAAAGTGCGAAACACGCTGACAATGTCAATGCCGGACTGTTCACCTACCCTTCTTTGATGGCGGCGGATATTCTGTTGTATCAGGCTGATCTGGTCCCGGTCGGTGTTGACCAGAAACAGCATCTGGAAATCACCCGTGACATTGCCACCCGCTTCAACGGTATTTACGGCAACACCTTTACCCTTCCGGAACCGTATATTCCGAAAATGGGCGCGAAGATCATGTCTCTTGCGGACCCGACCAAAAAAATGTCCAAATCGGATGAAAACCCGAATGGTTTCATTACTATTTTGGATGAACCGGATGCAATTATCCGCAAATTCAAGCGCGCTGTAACCGATTCTGACGCTTGTGTTCGTTATGCGGACGGAAAAGACGGCATCAACAACCTGATGACCATCTACTCCATCATCACCGGCAAAACGCTGGGAGAAATTGAGCGGGAGTTCGATGGAAAAGGCTATGGTGACTTTAAGCTGGCGGTGGGCGAAGTGGTAAGCGACCACTTAAAACCGGTTCGTGAAGAACACAAACGCCTGATGGCGGACAAAGCATATCTTCAGCAGATTTATACCGAAGGCGCCGAAAAAGCAGGCCGGATTGCAAACCGTACCCTCAGTAAGGTTTACCGCAAGGTCGGCTTTGTCGCGAAATAATCCGCGGCGAAAGGCTGTCACAGAA
Source organism: uncultured Oscillospiraceae bacterium (assembly GCA_900552945.1). Taxonomy (GTDB): domain Bacteria; phylum Bacillota; class Clostridia; order Oscillospirales; family Ruminococcaceae; genus Metaruminococcus_A; species Metaruminococcus_A gallistercoris. The sequence goes on along the minus strand of USBI01000016.1, from coordinate 15,377 downwards.
CCATTTATAAACAGGCGGTTTGCTAAACGCAAAAGAACCGCTGCAAAGAAACGGCGGCGCAAACCTGTGCCGCCGTTTTTACACATCCAACGAAGAAAGGATGATACCGTTGATTCACTCATTTCTGCTGATCGGCCGGTCCAACATGGCTGGCCGCGGTTTTGTTCATGAGGCGGAGCCCATTCAAAACCCGCACATCAAGGTGCTGCGAAACGGGCGGTGGCAGCCCATGTACGTTCCCGTCAACTGTGACCGGCCGTTTTCTGGAATCAATCTGGCGGAAAGCTTTGCCGACTGTTGCCAGAAAGAGCACGGAGTTGACGTTGGACTTATCCCCTGTGCCGATGGAGGAACCACCATTTCACAATGGAAAAAAGGAAGCCTTTTGTATGACCACGCCCTGTATCAGGCAGAACTCGCTCAGCGGACTTCAACCCTGTGCGGTGTTTTGTGGCACCAAGGCGAATCCGACTGCGAAAAAACGCTTTATCCTCTTTACAAGGAACGGTTCCGTGTCTTTTTGACCGATCTCATACAGGACCTGAACCTAAACGACGTTCCTTTTCTTGCCGGTGGATTGGGCGACTTCCTCGCCCACTGCCCTCTTAACGCTTCTCTTGCAAATTACACGATCATCAACCAAGCGATAAACAGGTGACAGAAGAATTTTCCACGGCTGGTTTTGTACCGGCGGATGGATTAACATCCAATCCCGATCAGCTGCATTTTAACGCGCAGTCACTGCGTGAATTCGGCGTGCGCTATTATCGGGCATTTCAAAAACTGGAAAACCAAAACCGGGTTTTTCCTGAAAAGCCTTGTGAGGACGACGCTGTTCGAACCGGACTGGAATGGATGTAGTGTTGCCATCCCATTCATAGGCAATGCTTGAAAGCGGACTGATGAACGGCCCGCTTTTTTCTTTCATTAAAACAGAAGCTTTCAACGCTTTCAGGTTTTATTATTTCCCCAAACGTTTCTAAAAATTGTTCTTGTAATATTAACTATTTGTATTATATTTGAGATAATATACTTTTTGGAAATTAATTGTCATCCAAATAAAAAGCACTCTGTTACATGGTACAGAGTGCTTTTACATTGAATTAAGGCTATAAGCCGGTCACTTTATAACGATTTCATCGTCATTCTCATTCTCATCTTCTTGAATAACGCCTTCCGTGCTATCCGACTTGAAAAAGACCTTAAACGTCTGGAACAGCAATTTGAAATCCAGCCAGACCGAATAATTTTCAATATATTCCAAATCCATCATCAGCTTATCAAGCGGCGTCGTGTTGTATTTTCCCATAATTTGCGCCAACCCTGTCAAACCAGCCTTTACCTTCAGCCGGTAACGGAATTCCGGGTACTGCTTTTCAAATTCGCGAATGAGCTCTTCCCGCTCCGGTCGAGGACCAACCAGGCTCATCTCACCATGCAGCACGTTGAGCAGCTGCGGCAGTTCATCCAGCCGCAGTTTGCGCAGCACTCTTCCCGCAGGTGTAATACGGTTATCATTCTGGGCAGCCCATACCGAACCGCTTTCTTTTTCAGCATCTACAATCATGGTGCGGAACTTTAACACGGAAAATTCCCTGCCGTTTTCTGTGATTCGCTTTTGTTTGTAAAAAACCGGCCCATGGTCGCAAAGCTTGACCGCGAGCGCACAAGCAAGCATAATTGGGCTGGTAACAACAACGCCAATGAGCGAAACTAAAATATCCATGGCGCGTTTTGCCATCCGCTGCTCGGTAGAAAGTGAAGAAACACAGGAAGCGTAAACCGTTCGATCATCCACAACCATGGTGCGGCTGTTTTTTAAAATCACTTCAAACAGTTTTGGTACCACATACACATTCTTGGTGTATTTATAACAAAACTCCACTGTTTCCCGCTGAAGTTCCGACGGAAGCCCCACAAGAAAAACCGTGCGGTACGGGTAAAGGCGCTTAAACAGGTTTTCCGTATCATACGGAAGAGAAAAATCAACCGTCCACTGCTTCTTATAACGCCCGACCTTTCGGATAAACTCTTTGGCTTCTTCCTCATTACCATAAACCAGGATGCTTTTTTCCGGGTCATTGAGCTTAAAATACAGCCAGTTGCCAAAGTAAACAAACACGATAATAAGCATGAGCTGAACAAAAAACGCAATGAACAGCATATAAATTTCTCCGATGATCTCAAAACGAATCATGACCATCAGCTCAATAAACGCCACAATATCGGTAAACAAGGTAGCGAGCGCGGTCGACGCGATAATATCCTTACTCTTTTTCACCCCGATGGCAATCCCATCATAAATCCGCAAAAAGATAAAGGCAGCCAGCATGTAGGTCGTAATGGTAACGAACATGGTTCTCGTCGGGCGCAGAAGCTGCGGAGCGATCAAAGAAAACAAACCGTAAAAGGTGACAAACAGCGTCAAAAAAAGCGCGACCTTAACTGCCACAACAGTCGTTTTATTAAACATTTTCAAAAACTTCAGCATAAAACTCCCCCAACGGCAGAAAATTGCCGGTGATACGGTTGCAGAGCAGCTTCAGCCGTTTCTATATTAAACAACAGACCAATTCATCTTCCGCCAATCGTTTCGCAGACGATAAGGTCCCTGAAAAACAGCTTTATAGCAGGCAAATTAATCACACTTTATTATAGCATAAAGCAGTTGAAGCTTCAAGGCATTATCAGGCATCCTGCGAATCCGATGAGGGCGCCTCTGATTTTAAGGTCTCCCGTTCAGCAGAACGAACAAGATGTTTGATGTACGCGTCAGACGCATCCACCTTCATATCACCCTGCGAGAACAGCCGGTGACGCCCCGAACGCACACGGTTTTGCGGATGTTTTTTTCGGTAAAGATGCATTGCTAACACATATCCGGCAAAGCCAATCAAAGCGACACCGGAAATAACCGAACCCTCTGTAAGCCCCGGCGTATGGTACTCAAACCGGATGACATTCTCACCAGCAGGCGCTTTGACCGCCATGAACCCTACGTTGACCTGCTCCACTTCAACCGGTTCCCCGTTTACGGTCGCCGTCCAGCCATCGTCATATGGAACGCTGAAAAACACCAGATTTTCCCGCTCTAATGTGATGTGTGAAGTAAAACCGGCATTGTCATAAGTAAACGAATCGCCCGCGGTCTCACGCCGGTCAGCGCAGTCTTTCTCCAAATCCTGTTCCGTGCTCATGGGATAATCGGACAAAGGCAATTCCGTCAACAGGTCGCCGTATTTTTCCGTCTGCTCATCGGAAAGCACAAGCGCACGCAGCATCAGCCGGTCACGGAGCGACTCCGCGCAGTTCTCATACGCCTGCTCCCCGACATAATAGTCATAGGTGAATCCCATAGGAATAAAGTTTTCGTTTTCATAAATATCAAACTCATTCTGCGTGTCATAATAGGTAAAACCGGTCAGGGTAAAATTTTTCTGCGTAGGCGAAACAAAAATATATTTCACCGAAAACAGTTCCCGAATTGCGACCCGCTCAATCGGCGCGCGGGAACCGACTCCCCGGTCCACACCGACCGACTGATAAAAGTTAATGATAGACGCCGGAACAATGCTGTGAAACGCACGCATGCTGGGCATGTGCCAGAACATTCCGTAGTTGTCCATCGGCGCCTCGTAAAGGTCAATCCGGTAAAACTCATCTTCCTCTTCCGGAAGGGAGATGTTTTCCTCCCCGTTGATTCCCAGGTCAACAATATTGTGGACCTCTTCGGCATTCCCTTTTCCAAGGCCGAGCAGCATAGCCGAATAGATGACCGACATCAGGCAGGCCGCAACCATCAGTTTACGCCCATACCCCGGTTCTTTCCGGAATACCTTCCAGATCAGCCACGCGATAAATATACCGATAAAGCCAAACAAAACATAAGCCCAGAACCGATCCGGATAAGCAGGCATCTGGAAAAACACCAGCTTGCCGTCTTCCATTTTCGGCAGGATGCCAATACAGGCAAAAGTCGCCATAAACACTGCTGTCACGCGCACGCCATACCCGAAATTGACGCAGGTATCCTCCAGCGCCAAAACGCTGGCAAGCGCCATGATAAGAATCGGCATAAAAAACCAACGGGCATAGTACTGTGAATTAAACAACTGGAACATGCTGTTCAAAATCGGTATAAACGCCATGATGCAGCAGGTAAGCAGCAGTACTTTAATCCATTTCGCCTTTTTACTCCGGCAATAGGCAATGACACCGGACAGGCTGATGAGCGGCAGATAGGCGGAAACAGACGCCCATTTCGACTGGGAATCCGGAAAGAAATTGGGGCGGGCTGGCATATCCGGAGGAAAGAAAAAGCTTTCCAAAATAAGCCCGTAGCGTTGTACCCGGTCGTATAACAGCATATTAAATCCGGTCAGGTGCTCTCCAACCCGGTAGTTGCCGAGGATCGCCAGAACAGACGGCAAGAGCAGGAAGCAGGAGCCGAGAAAGCCCAAAACCGTCTCCAAAGCGAGAAGCAGAAACGACTTGAGCGTAACACCGCGGCGAAATTCGGGTGACATGAGCCGCACCAGGAAATAAATGGCGGTAAAAATGGCTTCCGCCACAAAGAAGTAATAGTTCACTACCGCGCACAGGCAGACTGTCAGCGCAAACACACCGCGCCGGCGGTTGACGACAAACTCCTCCAACGCGATGAGCAGAAGCGGGAAAAAGACCGCCACCTCTAAAAAGTGGTTAAAAAAGATGTTGTAGATGTTAAAGCCGGAAAACGCGTACAACAACCCGCCGATCATGGCAAACTGCGCAGTTTTGGTAAACCGGCGGATAAACGCATACCCGGTGACTCCACAGCAAGCGAGCTTGATCATCATGAGCGGGGCAATCAGGTACGGAACCCAGTCGTTGGGGAATGGGATCGTCAGCCAGAAAAACGGGTTTCCGAGCAGATAAAACGAATAGGAACCGATGAAATTCGCGCCCAGATCGGTCAGCCAGTTCCAGCCAAAATTTCCGCTGCGAACCGCCTCGTGCGCCAGTTTATAAAATGGAATCTGCTGAACATTGAAATCGCCGTAATAGATAAACAGCCCTTTATCCATAATGATATACGGCAGAAAAAACAAAACCGCGATAATCAGCCCAATGCCGAATACCTTTCCGTAATTTTTGGATTCTTCCCTCAACCGGATCTTCATGCTCGACCTCCGCACCTTTATACTTGCCTGTTTTTCTACAAAAACCATGGGGCATTCTTTGTATATTTTACCATAAACCCACCTGATTGCAACGGCATTTTGTCGATTCAGCGCAGCCGTAAAAAGAATTAGACGAAACCGCCGCTTTTTGTTATAATAAGGATAATCATAGCCGGGAACATCGGCACACCCCGGCAAAAAGGAGGATGAGTTTGAGCAGCTTTTTTGCAATGATCATGCGGATGAAATACATCAACCGCTGGGGATTGATGCGCAACACCCGAAACGAATCCCTTTCCGAACACAGCTTGGACGTCGCCATTCTGGCGCACGCGCTGTGCATCCTCAAAAACCGGCATTACGGCGGAAACTTAAATCCCGATCAAGCGGCTGTGACCGCCCTGTTTCACGACGCCGGCGAAATCATCACCGGTGATCTGCCCACCCCGGTCAAGTACCACAATCCGGAACTGAAAGACGCCTACAAGCAGATTGAAGGGCTGGCCAGAGAGCGCCTGCTTTCTCTGCTGCCCGATGACTTACAGCAGGAGTATGCCGCCGTGCTCGATGAGGAGCACGACCCGGAGATCTACCGGGTGGTAAAAGCGGCGGATAAACTTTCCGCGCTCATCAAATGCATTGAAGAGGAAAACGCCGGCAACGGTGAATTTAAAAAGGCCAAAGAGGCACAGCTTACCGCCCTGCGGGAGATGCATCTGCCGGAGGTAGATGAATTTCTGCGCGAATACATCCCGAGCTTTGCCCTGACGTTAGATGAACAATAGGAGGAAATATAATATGGTAATCGAACCCAAAACCCGTGGATTTATCTGTACGACCGCGCACCCGGACGGCTGCCGTGAAGCGGTCCGCCGTCAGATTGACTATGTCAAAAAACAGCCCAGAGTGGAAAACGGGCCCAAAAAAGCGCTCATCATCGGCGCATCAACAGGGTACGGTCTGGCTTCCCGCATCTCTGCCGCATGGGGCAGTGGTGCCGCGACCATTGGTATCATCTTTGATAAGCCCGCTTCCGGCAACCGCACCGCTTCCGCCGGCTGGTACAACACCGCCGCTTTTGAGGCGTTTGCCGCAGAGGAAGGACTGTATGCCAAAACCATTAACGGAGACGCGTTTTCCAAAGAGGTCAAAGAGCAGACCATTGCCCTGATCAAACAGGATCTGGGAGAGGTCGATCTTGTGATTTACAGCCTTGCTGCTCCACGCCGCACCCTTCCGGATGGTACAACTGTCAGTTCAGTGCTGAAAACAGTCGGCGCGGAATACACCAACAAAACCATCGACTTAAAAAACAACAGTGTTTCTGAAATCACTGTTTCCCCGGCAACTGAAGAGGAGATCACCCACACGATTCAGGTCATGGGTGGTGAGGACTGGATGGACTGGACGGACGCTTTGCGTGCCGCAGGGGTGCTTGCAAAAGGCGCTGTGACGGTTGCTTACTCCTACATCGGACCGAAAGTGACCCACGCCATCTATGCGGACGGCTCAATCGGCCGCGCGAAACAGCATTTGTTTGCTTCCTCTAAAAAAATCCACGAGACCTATCCTGATGTAAACGCTTACGTTTCGGTCAACAAAGCTCTGGTAACGCAGGCAAGCGCGGCAATTCCGATCGTTCCGCTGTACATCTCCATCCTCTACAAGGTGATGAAGGAAAAAGGCCTGCACGAGGGCTGCATCGAACAGATCTACCGGCTGTATCATGACCGCCTTTATGCCGCGGATGGTGTTCCGGTAGACGAAAGCGGCTACATCCGTATTGACGATTATGAAATGCGTCCGGATGTACAGCTTACCGTCTCTGAGCTCTGGGATAAGGTTTCCGGCGAAACAGTTAACGAGATCTGTGACATCAAAGGTTACTGGGACGATTTTTATCAGATGTTCGGCTTTGGGTTTGATAATGTTGATTATTCGAAAGACACCGACCCCGCCGTATGGATCCCCAGTATTCCGAACGAATAATGGTAAAACAAAAAGCCGCCTGTTAAAAAACAGGCGGCTTTTTTCTTGAGAAACATCATTTATTATAAAAGGAAAATATACAAAGCGTAATAACATTATTCTCGTTTATTGGCAAATCCGCAGTTTTCAGCAAAAGCCTGCCTTCATTATTACAGACAGCGGAAAGGCCCGATACAACTTTCAACAATCAGTCCAGCTTTTCTGAAAGTTCCCGAATGCAGTCTTTACACAAAATTTTGCCTTTGTATTCTACCGTATTCTCACGCGCACCGCAAAACATACAGGCCGGTGCGTATTTTTTCAGAATAATACGGTCATCTTCCACATAAATTTCCAATGAATCCTCTGCTGCAATATCAAACGAACGGCGGAGCTCGATGGGCAGAACAACTCTGCCAAGGCTATCCACCGGGCGGATAATTCCCGTTGATTTCATACGACAAACCTCCAACTTTTTCAACAAGATTAACCATTGTTTCAACAATGCTATGATACCATTTTTTGGAAGGTTTTGTCAATCATTTTTCGGAAGATAAAGATGAAAAAATTGTAAATTTCATTCGTTTTGTAAAAATATGGAATATACAAATGGTAGAAATTCGCAAGAAAACACGAAATGTTTGCTATTTTGTCGAACTTTGTTTTCTTTCATTTAAAGATTCGGGGTGATAACCGATATGATGAAATGGCTGTTTGGCGGAATCGTTATTCTTTCCACCATTTTTGCAATATTTAACCGCACAATGGAAGAGGTTTCCAACGCCGCACTGAATGAATGCCAGCAAGCAGTCGAATTTATGCTCACCCTGCTGGGCAGCATCTGCCTGTGGAGCGGATTTATGAAAATCGCCGAACGTTCCGGTTTAACCAAGCTTCTGGCCAAAGCGCTCTCACCGCTGACCCGCCTCCTGTTTCCGTCAATTCCCAAAGAATCAAAAGCTATGCAGGCAATTTCCATGAACATTACCGCAAACCTGCTGGGGCTTGGAAACGCCGCAACACCGCTTGGCATTACAGCAATGAAAGAACTGAAACAATATGCTCCGCCCGGGCTTTCGCCGGATACCATCAGCCACTCCATGACCCTTTTTATCCTTCTCAATACCGCGTCGATTCAGCTTCTGCCCACAACCATCGCCACCATGCGCCTTCAAACGGGGGCACAAAACCCGCTTGACATACTTCCCGCCATCCTGCTCAGTTCCCTGGTCTCGGTCTGTGTTGGGCTGATACTCGCGCAATGCTGCAAACAATTCTGCCGGTTTCCTCACAGCGCAGCAACAGAGGGGGTATAAGACCATGCTTGCACAAATCGGCAGTTACGCCATTCCTGCTGTTATGGTGTTCATTCTCGTGTTTGGATTGATTAAAAAAGTTGATGTATTCGAAGCCTTCCTGGAAGGGGCAAAAGAGGGCGCTGTAACGACATTTCAAATCATGCCCGCGATCATCGCTATTCTCACCGCAGTGGGAATGCTCAAGGCCTCCGGCGCTATGGACCTGCTCATTCAGCTTCTTTCCCCTGTTTGCCAACTGGTGGGATTTCCAGCCGAATTAACGCCGCTCGCAATCATACGGCCGATCTCCGGCAGCGGCTCACTCGCCATTCTTTCACAGGTTTTAAACGATTATGGTCCTGACAGCCTGACCGGTCAAATCGCCAGTGTTTTGCAAGGTTCCACCGAAACAACCTTTTATACCGTAGCTGTGTATTGCGGCGCGGTGCAGATCAGCCGAACCCGTTATACTGTCCCCTGCGCCTTGGCTTCCGACTTTGCCGGCATGATTATGAGCGCGGCAGCGGTACGGATTTTTCTGCATTAAGTTGTCATTCCGCAAAATTTGCTGTATAATGGAGAAAATCACGGCTACGGAGGTCCACGCATGAAGTTCAAACGAGTGAAGCAATGTTTTACAGGGATTCTCGCAGCTGTTCTTATTTTGCTTACCCTTTCTGCATGTGCTTTTTCGGTGCTTCTATGGGTCGGCACTGCTAATTCTCAAAACGGAAAAAGCCTTCAAACGTTAGGGTATTCTGTTTTTTTAGCTGACGAAAGCGGCTTTTCGGGTGCTTTTCCGCCCGGAGCGGCAGTTGTAGTGCAACGTGTTGCGCACGAACAGCTAACTGCCGGCGATCTGGTCGTTTGCATGGAGCTGGGAACCGACGGACAGTACTATCCCGTGACCCGGTTGTTCTCTGAATTTGACGAGAATTCCCCATTAAGCATTACCGTTGAAACTCTGGGGGATTCTGAAATTTTAACCGTCAACCGGGACGATGTTGTCGGAAAATGTATTTTCTCTTCCCAGCTGCTTGGAACCATTCTTTCCTTTTTCCGCAATTCAGAAGGAAGCTTCTCCCTTTCCCTTATTTTATTTGTCGGATGCCTGGCTGTCTTTTTCCTTTGCCTAATTAGTTACCTCATCCTTACCCATCGCACCAAAAAACAGATTCTGGCCGCGTGGGAAACAAAAGGTGACGATTTAGTCATGTTGGTGGATGAAGAAGGGCAAATCCCGTCGGCCGGGCTACTCATCTCCGGAGACGTTCCCATTGAACCAATTACACTCTCGCCTGATGAATTGGAGCAGCCCCCTAACAACAGTAACGATAAAAGCCTTATAAGCGGCATCTCGGTTGAACAGTTACATCTTTCTCCTGAGGAAACAGAAACTTTAAATCCTGAGGAAAACAACGAAACCGGAAACGAAAAAAATTTACCGAATAACGATGAAAAAATAAAGGCCCATCTATAATGGGCCTTCATTTTTTACCGGCTAAAATCTTTGGCTGATGCGTTGACGTATTTTAACTGAAATAGAAATTCATTTTTAACAACACGGTTCAAAGCGCAAAAAAGGCTGTGGAATAAATTCCACAGCCTTTTTGAAAAGCAAACTTATTTGAGTTCGACTTTCGCGCCAGCGTCTTCGAGTTTCTTCTGAATCTCTTCAGCGTCAGCTTTGGAAGCGCCCTCTTTGATCGGCTTCGGAGCGTTGTCAACCAGCTCTTTTGCCTCTTTCAGGCCAAGACCGGTGATCTCTTTAACAGCTTTGATAACGCCCATTTTGCTTGCGCCAGCGTCAACGAGAATAACGTCAAACTCGCTCTTCTCTTCAGCAGCAGCACCAGCAGCCGGAGCAGCAGCAACTGCAACAGCAGCAGCGGAAACGCCAAATTCTTCTTCCAGAGCTTTTACAAGCTCGTTGAGCTCTAATACGGTAAGAGCTTTTACTTCTTCAATCATAGCTAAAATCTTTTCAGAAGCCATAATAATTTTACCTCCATAAAAATGTAATTTTTCAAAGATTCCGGATTATGCGGATTTTTTCGCAATCTGATCAAGCACAACTGCGAGGTTCGCAATCGGCGCATTCAGGCTGCTGAGCATATGGGAAACAAGCACTTCTTTGGACGGGATTTTCGCAATCGCGGTAACGGTAGCGACATCGATCGCTTCGCCATCCATAAAACCAGCTTTTACGTTCAAAGTAGCGCCTTTGAGTTCCTCGTTGTATTTTACGAGGATTCTTGCAGCGGCCATCGGGTCCTCATTGCTGAGCGCAATCGCGGTAGTACCGTTGAGGACTTCGTCGAAGTCATAACCAACTTCTTTGGTCGCAAAACGCAGCATGGTATTTTTTACAACAAAGTAATCAACACCTGCTTCACGCAGCTCTTTTCTCAGTTTGGTATCGGTCGCAACGTCAATTCCTTTGTAATCGACCACAACACCAGCCGGAGCGTTTTTCAGCTTTTCAGTCAACTCAACGACCAAAGCTTTTTTGCTCTCAAGAATTTTTTCGCTAGGCAAAACAATTCACCTCCTGGTAACACATGTTCGGTCTATGCAAAAAGCCCTTTCTCCACTCACCGTGAAGAAAGGGCAAACAAGCACAAGAATACTTCCAATGCTGGAAAGCGCGTTTCTTCTCGGCAGGACGGCGAACGCCTTTTACGCATAAAGCACCTGCTGTCTTAGAATAAACAGCTTTTAAATTATATCACAACAACAAATTGATGTCAACAAAAATTAGTTGCCGAATTTTGTTGCGTTGACTTTAACGCCCGGGCCCATAGTAGAAGTAACTACGCAGGAACGGATGTACTGGCCTTTTGCAGCAGCCGGTTTCGCTGCAACAATCGCGTTCATCAGAGTGTTAAAGTTCTCTTCCAGTTTCTCCACGCCGAAAGAAGCTTTGCCAATCGGGCAGTGGATGATGTTGGTTTTGTCCAGACGGTACTCAATTTTACCAGCTTTCGCTTCGGTAACTGCACGAGCAACATCCGGAGTAACTGTGCCGGCTTTCGGGTTCGGCATCAAGCCACGAGGACCAAGCACACGGCCCAGACGGCCAACAAGACCCATCATGTCCGGGGTAGCAATGACAACGTCAAAGTCCATCCAGCCTTCGCCCTGAATCTTAGCAACCAGGTCTTCTGCGCCGACAAACTCTGCACCTGCTTCTTCAGCAGCCTTCGCATTGTCGCCTTTCGCAAATACGCAAACGCGTACGCTTTTACCGGTACCATTCGGCAGAACAACCGCGCCGCGGACCTGCTGGTCAGCGTGACGGGAGTCAACACCCAAACGGATGTGAGCCTCTACGGTTTCATCAAATTTCGCTTTCGCGGTTTTGATGGTCAAATCCATCGCTTCGGTCGGATCGTACAGTTTGGTACGGTCGACAAGCTTGGTGCTTTCATTATATTTCTTACCATGTTTCATACTTATCATATCCTCCCTCATGAGTGGTTAATAACGGAAATTTCCTCCCACCAGCGGGCAGTTAATCGACAACTTCAATGCCCATGGAACGAGCGGTTCCAGCAATCATGCTCATTGCGGTGTCAATGTTCGCCGCGTTGAGATCCGGCATTTTGGTTTCAGCGATCTTCTTAACCTGCTCCTTGGTAATTTTTGCAACCTTTGTTTTGTTCGGCACACCAGAGCCGCTTTCAATGCCGCAAGCTTTCTTGATCAGAACAGAAGCCGGCGGAGTCTTGGTTACAAAGGTAAAGGAGCGGTCTGCGTAAACAGTGATGACGACCGGGATGATAAGACCGACGTCGTTTTTCGTACGCTCGTTGAATTCCTTTGTAAATGACACGATGTTTACGCCGTGCTGACCTAAAGCAGGACCAACCGGCGGTGCAGGAGTTGCCTTACCTGCAGGGATCTGAAGCTTAATATAGCCTGTTACCTTCTGAGCCATTTTTTTGCACCTCCAAAATTATGTGGTTCATGGCGGAACAGCCTCTTACTGTTCCTCCCACCAGCACAGGAACCGTCCCATGCTGAATGCCGGGTACCCCCGGCGGAAGCCTTTAATCCTTGACGGCAACGACCTGTTCCAGTTCCAGTTCAACCGGCGTTTCACGCCCAAACATGGAAACGGTCAGCTTGACCTTATTCTGGTCAGGATCAAGCTCGTCTACAAGACCAATAAAGCCTTCCAACGGTCCGGAAACAATCTTCACATTGTCGCCAACGGCATAGTCGACATTGACCTGATGTGTCTCCACACCAAGCGCCTCAACCTCTTTTTCCGTAAGCGGAATGGGCTTGGAAGCCGGACCCACGAAACCTGTTACACCGCGGATGTTCCGAACGACATACCAGGAATCATCGGTTAAAATCATCTTTACAAGCACATAGCCCGGAAAGATCTTGCGCTCAACCTCGCGCTTTTTGTTGTCCTTGACCTCAACAACGGTCTCGGTCGGGACCCGTACTTCATGGATCAAATCATGAAGCTGATGGTTTTCAACAACTTTTTCAATGTTCTGCGCAACCTTGTTCTCATAACCGGAATAGGTGTGCACAACATACCATCTCGCAGTTTCCGACATAGCGCACCTCCACAGACCCGACGGCAGACGGAATGGTTATGCCTGCTGCAGGACGAAATGAACGATCAGACTCAAAACAGTGTCCAGCGCAGCCACAAACACGCCCAATACGATTACTACCGCAAGTACAACAAGCGTATTGTTGACCACCTGTTTTTTGCTTGGCCAAACGATCTTCTTGAACTCGCCTTTCAGGTCCTTGAAGAAACGGGTCATCCGTTTGAAAAAGCCGTTTTTCTTTTCCGGCTTTTTCGTTTTTGCCGCAGCCTTTTCAGCAACATCTTTTTTGGCCATTCGTTTCACCCTTCCCGTTTTACTTGGTTTCTTTGTGAAGTGTGTGTTTGCGGCAGAAACGGCAGTACTTGTTCATTTCAAGTCTGTCCGGATCGTTTTTCTTGTTCTTCATGGTGTTGTAGTTTCTCTGTTTGCACTCAGAACAAGCCAATGTAATTTTTACTCTCATTTCGGCACCTCCCGATAACGGTTTTTGTTAGCCTCCCTCGTAAAAGGGCGCGAAAAACCGCAAAAAAATAAACCCTTTTAGAGGTAATAATAATGATAGCATAAAACATCCTCCCCGTCAAGTGTTTTTTGCGGGAAAGCGCAGTAATTCTAAATGGTTCTTTTTCTTTGTTTTATACTATATAATTATAGCACATCTTTTCCTAGCACATCTTTTCCCGTGTTTACAAACCGCAAAATCGGGTTTGCACAACCATTTAAAATATGGTATGATAAATCATGTATATGTGTGTGAGAATGAATCATTTTTGTTTGGAGGCTTTGTCATGTCAAAAACAACCGTGGCTGTATTATTCGGCGGTGTATCCAGCGAGCATGATATTTCCCTGTTATCTGCCACTTCGGTTTTAAACAATATATCCAGAGAAAAGTACAATGTCGTCTGTGTTGGGATCACCAAAGACGGCCGCTGGCTTTATCTTGGCGACGGCGAGCGGGACATCACCGATCAGTCCTGGGAAAGGGACGCGTCTTTGCCAACCGCTGTTCTCAGCCCGGACCGTTCGCATCACGGTATCCTGAAAATTGAAAACGGAAAAACAGAAACGGTTCCGATTGACTGCGTTTTCCCTGTCCTGCATGGGCAGAACGGAGAAGACGGCACCATTCAGGGGCTGTTTGAACTCAGCGGCATTCCTTACGTTGGCTGCTCTACCATTGCTTCCGCCAACTGCATGGATAAACAGTTCACTCATACGATCCTGGACGCAGCTGGTGTCCGCACCGCGAAGTGGCGGATCGTGACAGCCGACCAACGGCCGAATCTGGACGATTTTGTTTCAGAATATGAACAGGCGCTTGGCTACCCCATGTTTGTCAAACCGGCAAACGCAGGGTCCTCCGTGGGCATCAGCAAAGCGCATGACCGCGACGAACTCGCCGCCGCGCTGGATCTCGCATTGACGGTGGACAGCAAAGCGATCGTTGAAGAGACCATCATCGGCGCCGAGGTGGAGTGCGCTGTGCTCGGCAACCGCGAGCCGAAGGCCTCCGTCCCCGGGCAGATCACTCCGTTAAGCGAGTTTTACGATTTTGACGCCAAGTATGTGTCCGGCACCACCCGGCTCGATATCCCCGCAAAAATCAGCCCTATGGAGACCGACCTGGTTCGCGCGACGGCGATCAAAGCCTACCGTGCGCTGGGTTGCAGCGGACTTTCCCGTGTTGACTTCTTTGTGAAAGAAGACGGATCGGTTATTTTAAACGAGATCAACACCCTGCCGGGCTTTACAAACATCAGCATGTATTCCAAAATGTGGGAAGCAGAAGGCGTTTCTTACAGCGAACTGATTGACCGCCTCATCGCTCTCGCGTTCGAAAGGAAGGAAGAGAAGATTGGATAACCGCCCAATTGGTGTATTCGACTCCGGCCTTGGCGGAATTACCGTTGTCAAGGAACTGCACAAACAGCTTCCCCGCGAAAATATTGTATATTTCGGCGACACCGGCCGTGTCCCTTATGGTACCCGCAGCCGGCAGACCATTATTAAATACGCCATGCAGGACATTCGGTTTCTGCTTTCCAAAAATGTCAAAATGATTATTGCGGCCTGCGGAACGGTAAGCGCCAATCTGACAAAGGAACAAACCAGTCACCTGGATGTGCCTTACTGCAACATTCTGCTTCCTGCCGCTCAGGCAGCATGCAGCGTTTCCCACACCGGGCATATCGGCGTAATCGCCACCCAGGCCTCCATTAAAAGCGGGGCGTATGGAAAAGCCATGCGCGGAATCCGGCCCAACACCATTGTCATCGGAAAAGCATGTCCGCTTTTTGTTCCCCTTGTGGAAAACGGTTATATCGAACGAAGCAATCCTGTCTCTTATACACATCTGACGCTGCCGACGAA
>USBI01000015.1 GCA_900552945.1 uncultured Oscillospiraceae bacterium | reverse complement strand
CTCCGGTCTCGTGGGCTCGGAGATGTGTATAAGAGACAGGTGTACGGCACCAGTTTGTCCGCCAGGTTGGCGGCCTTGTTTTCCGCCGCCGATTTCATCTGCTCCGAGCGCTCGATCATGGCCACGATCTGGTCGTAGCGGCTCTGGCCGGAATTCTGCCGGACTTCTATCGTGCAGGCTCCCTCCGTGATGGTGGTCCCCGCATAGACAAGGCTGCCCGGCCGTTTGGCTGCAGGCAGGGATTCCCCTGTCAGCGAAGCCTGGTTGACCATCGCTTCGCCGTCTGTCACCATACCGTCCACCGGGATAACGCCGCCAACGCGGACTGCGATCCGGTCACCCGGCCGGATTTGGGATACCGGCGTCAGGACTTCGCCTTCCGGCGTGCTCAGCCATACCCTGTCCACGTTTAAGGACATGCACTGTGCCAGATCCTGCATCGATTTTTTTCTGGTCCATTCCTCCAGAAGCTCTCCCAGCTCCAGCAGGAACATGACCGAACCGGCCGTGGCAAAATCCCGGCGGATAATGGACAGGCCGATGGAAACGGCGTCCAGCAGCTCCACTTTGATTTTATTCTGCCTCAAGCAGCGCAGGCCTTTGCGCAGGAAAGGGACGGCGTGCCACAGCACCCGGGCGATTCTCAAAGGTGCGGGCAGAAACAGGGTGCTTATGAGTTTTAATGCCGCCTTGCCTACCAGCTTTTCCTCGAACTGGCGGTTGAGCATACGGTTGCTGTGCGCCGGCAGGGATACGCTCTGCTCCGCCTGCTTCCAGGAAAACTGCCGCACAGCCTGCAAAACCGTCTCCCTTGCTCCGGTATAGTACAGGATGACGCAGCCGGTGCGTTCATGCACCGTTACCCGGCTGGTCCAGCTCTGCTGCTGGAACCATGCTTCCAGCAAATCCGCCTGGCGCAGGCTCATTTCCTTCTGCTTCAGCCTGCATTGCAGCCGCATCCGTCCGCGGCTCTCGTGTATGATTACTGCATTCATTGAAAAACCTCCATGAAAAAGGGAGCCGCAGTCACGGCTCCCTTTGCTGCGGATGATTCATTCTTCCGGCTCTTTGTTTTCCTCATCGTTTTCGTCAGCGATTTCAGCCGAGGCTTTTTCCTCCGCTTCTTTCGCGGCCCGCTTTTCGTTGATATCCCTGGCGGAGGCCAGGATATCCCCGGCGTTTTCCTGCACCGTGGCGACAGTTTTCATCGCCGAATCCTTCATGCGCAGTCCTGCGGCGGTAATATGGGTATACGCCTTTTTGGCGTCCTTGCTCGAAAGCAGCTTGATCCCCACGGAACCGAACAATACGCCGCCGATAAAGCAGGCCAGTTTTGAATAAATACGCATCACAAATCCATCCCTTCTTTTCTTTACTTGTGCCTGTAGCCTGTAATGAGTACCATGACCATGCAGATCACAGCGCCCCATGCCCAAAACCGATGTTGTTTCACAGTAAAGCCTCCTTGCAATATCCTTCTGTTTTACATAGCCCGCAGGCTGTTTTCTCAATCTTCCGCTGCGGTTTCTTCAGCAGACGCCTGATGGGGCGTATGGTGGTGATGCCTGCCGCAGCATGAATGCCCGGCGTGCTTCCCGCAGCAGCCAAGCCCCAGGTCAGCCGCCATCTGTTCGATATGCTTCAAATCGGCTTTTTCCGCCGCTTCCGGCCGGTGTTCCGGTATTTTCTCTGCCATACAAAGCGCTCCCTTTCAAATGATAGCAGTTAGCATTGACTAACCAAAGTATACTCCATATTTCCCCATTTGTCAATCACGAAAAATATTTCACTTGACAAACCGGCAGGGGCATGATATATTGTTAACAGTTAGCGAAAGCTAACTCAAAAATTCCCTAAAGCCTGAATTGTATATGCAAGACAGACGCCGGTTCGCTGCTTTAAAGCGCGCAGGCTTGTTTTCGTATACATCGAATGACAGGAAGAGGGGATTTTTTTATGTCTGAAAATCTGAACGGCATCCAGATCCAGCTGCTCTTGTATTTTCTGGAGGCGGAGCCGAAAAAGCGGACAGTGACCGATGCCGCCCGATATTTGAATAAGCCGAAATCCACCCTGACGCATATTCTGGACAGCCTGGACGAGCTGGCGCTGATGGAGCGTGTGGAGGGCAGAAAATCGGTGTTGACCGCCGCTGGGGAAAGAACGGCGCAGCAGCTGCTGCACCAGCGGAAAATCCTGGAGCAGTATATGCAGTATCAGGACATCCCGCCTGCGCAGATCAAAGAGAACGCCCTGCGGGCACTGTCGGCGGGCTTTTCCGACGAGTTTATGGAACGCCTTGCCGAACAGGAGGGTCGAATGCGCCTCAAGGAGATTTTTGCCGGGCACCGTGACTTCCACGGCGGGGATATCTGCAATTATCTCAAGGACGGCAGCTATTACTTCCCGTTCATCATCTACCGGGAGCAGATCAAGAACCACAACAACCTTTCCATGGCAAACAAAGGGTTTGAAAACCCCTGTGAGCTGATCGTGAAGGACCACGAGGGGCTG
This sequence comes from uncultured Oscillospiraceae bacterium, assembly GCA_900552945.1. Taxonomy (GTDB): domain Bacteria; phylum Bacillota; class Clostridia; order Oscillospirales; family Ruminococcaceae; genus Metaruminococcus_A; species Metaruminococcus_A gallistercoris. The sequence goes on along the minus strand of USBI01000015.1, from coordinate 30,753 downwards.
GTGTATCTGGCGGTGAAAACAGTGTCAGCCGAGTCCATGTCCAGCGGCAAAAAGATGGAGGGCCGGGTCAACAAGATGCAGTACCTGTACGACGGCGAGTTCCGGGACGGCGGGATCGACGGGCGGTATGTATATTTTCCGGTGACGGCGCTGAACTTCATCGCCATGGGGAAAGGCCGGGACACCCTGCTCCACGGCAGCGTATGCCTGAAAATGCAGTGCAGCGTGGGAGATATGCACATGCCGGAAAGCACGGCGATTTTCACCATGTTCATCCACTGAAACAGGGCTGTCAAGGGCAAAATAAAAATTTTTTGAACCGTGTTTGGTACAAGTGCAGTTTTTCCCTTGCCATGCGGGCTCCGGGGCTTTTTCAGGCCGAAAAAGGGCCGTTTGAACCGGGTTTGGTACAGAAATTCGATTGACAAGGAAAAGTCAACTGATTATACTGAAACTGCTTTAGGGAAACTGCGGAATAAATTGGAAAAGAAAAAACAGTTTGTGAAGCAAAAAAATACAACTATTTATGCGCCGAGGGAGAAAGCTGGAAACAACAGCTCCCTTCGGGACAAAGAAAGGCTTTTGAGATATGGGGCATCTCCATAGGCAAAGCCGAAAAAAGAACAGGTGAAGCAGGCTGCCTCAAAAAAACTCCGGGAGGAGTATTTTTTTCAGGGGTTTGGTTAGCTATCGCTAACTTTGGGTAGGCGGCCTCCTGCACAAAAGGAATATACCGGGAGGGCGAGTTCACGGCTCGGCCTCCTGACCAGAAACAATAGAAGGAGGAGCCCATGAGCCGTATCAAGGATTCGCCGTAGAAACGGCAAAAATTTTTTGAAAGATGGTTAGAAAACACTAACCGAAATATTTACTTTCCCCTTGAGGGAGAACATGAAATGGAGGTATATACAATGACAACGACAAAACGCTCGTGGCGCAGCCGGGGGCTTTCTCTGATGTTGAGTTTGGCTCTTCTGTGCAGCCTATTCACCGTTGGTGCTACAGATGCCTTTGCTACCACGCTGGAACCCACTACGCCTATCGAGAAAATTGACGTGCCGGTAGAGGATGGCGTATATTATGCAGATATTGACCTGATACAAGCCGCCAATATCCAACAAGTGTCCATGGGAAATGCTGCGCTGCGTGGCAGTAGCAGCTTTGAAACCAACCATCCCGAAGATACGGATTACAGGGCAATTGTGGTAGTGAAGGATAATACCGCCACGGCCATTTTAGAGTTCATGCCGCTCGGATTCGGAGGTATGCAAGGGTTCATGATGGAATTGGAAAGCGTGGACGCCAAGTATTTGACGCAGTTCGGTGCTGTTTTTGACACATATGGTCAGGACGGTGCCGCCTCTTTCACCACGACCCAAGCATTGACATATCACATGACCCAAAAGGGCGAAACGGTTTATGATATGTTCAATGACCCTGAATCCGAATTTGTCTATAATGGGAATGTAACGCGTCCCGCAGGGTATGGACACGAAAACGAGCGGCCGGTCGACATTGAAAACGTACCGTATCCGCATTTGATAGCGGTTGACGCCACGCCTGTCTGGGTTAAATTTGAAAATACGCAGGCTCCGACCTCCGCAGCGGAATACAATCGAAACAATGCGGCTTATGTACATGTATTTGTCCCCGTTATGTTTTCCATCATGCCGACTTCCGGTGACCAATATGCTCGGCTGCATGTGGATTGGACGAGTTTAGATAAAATTGAACAGCCCGAACAGAATTTGGAATACCGTCTGTACACCGCGTCCCAAATCGAACAGACGGCCTACACGCCCGAATCCTATCAGGCGTTCCAAAAAGACATGGAAGCGGTCACCTCGGAACTTAACAACATCTGGCCGTCTACCGACCTGGAAATGGGCACAAACGGCCAGCCGAAGCTGACACAGAAAGAATGGAATGCCGAAGAGCGCGCCGCGTTCGTGAAAAGAATTGACGAAGCGCAAAGCAAGCTGGAGCTTATCGGCGATAAAACCAATCTCAATGCGCTGATTGCTGAGGCTGAAGCGAAAAAGGAAACTGCCTATACGCCTTCCAGCTGGTCGGCTTTTGCCGCGGTTCTGCAAGACGCCAAAGCTGTACAGAGTGATGAAGATGCGGGGCAGAACGCGGTCAATTCCGCGGCTGAAGCGCTTGCTAACGCCATGGAAGCACTTGTCCTGCGCGCAGATACATCCGAGCTCGCCGCTCTTGTACAGCAGGCAGAGCAGATAGAAAAGGGGGACTATACCGAAGCCTCCTTCCAAGCGCTGCAGCAGGCGATCACAGCAGCAAAAGAAGCTATTGCCGACGCGGATGTTTCGAGTGAAACGCTGGCTGTATGCAAACAACAGCTTCAGACAGCCTTGGATTCTCTTACCACCGACAGCGAAGAACCGGAGCTCGACCGTTATACGCTGGAAGACGGCGTGTATTCGGTTTACGGTGAGATGATCAAGACTAACCGTCAGGAAAAGTCCATGAGCAACGATGCCATCAACCATACCATTAAACTGACAGTAGAAGACGGTAAATATTATCTGACAATGGATTTCCACGGCCTGGCCTACTTGAACAAATTCGGCTATCTGGCCGAGCTCTCCTATTATGACGACGGCTACACCTACGGCCAGTACGGCACTGTTGATGGCACCCCGGTTCCCGCCACTGTCCTTTCTACCCAGAAGAACGCCGACGGCAGCGATGTATACGATGAGTTCAACCAGGCGGGCGGCTCCTATGAAGGCAAGTTGTATCCCGATCAGATCAAGTTCCCGCTGGTAGCGGACGCCCTGGCAGATAAAGACGGCTATGTACCGCTGCACGTATTCGTGCCGGTCATGGAAGACATTTCCGCCGGCACCGGCGATCAGGATGTGCTCCTGAAGCTGGATTGGTCCACGCTGACGAAAACAACGGAAGACGATCCGAATTTTGAGCCGGAAGAGCCGGTGGAGCAGTCCCCGGCAGTGGACTTCACCGATTCTGCCACGGGCGTGAAGGTGAATGCCGACAAGGGCGTATTCGAGGAAGGCGTTCAGATCGTGGTTTCTGAAATCATCAAAGGCGCCGACTATGATGCAGCAGTTTCTTCTCTCAGCGATGTGGGCAAAAAGTTTAAGCTGTATGATGTGAAATTCCTCGATGCGGACGGCAACGAAGTGGCTCCCAACGGTACGGTAAGCATCAGCCTTCCAATTACGGCAGGCTATGATTCCGCGAATCTGGCGGTTTACCGTTTGGCTGACGGCGGCAAGGTGCTGGTAAAAGGCGCTGTGGAGGACGGCTATTACACCATTATCGCCAAGTCCGCCGGAACCTACGCTCTGGTGGAAAAAGGCAGTACCATCACGGATGCGCAGAATACGCAGAATGTGGCAAACGGCAATAACGGCAATACCAACATCCCGCAGACCGGCGATACTTCCAATATTGCGGTGTTTGCTCTGCTGGCCTTGGCCGCTGCGGGCATGATGGGTGTTACTCTGGTGACCAGAAAGCGCAAGTCCAACGAAGCCTAAACAAAGGAGAAACAATATGACAAATACTGCATCAAAGCTGAAAAGGGCAATATGCAGTATGGTGGTAATGCTCGCCCTCATGGCGGGCATTACTTCTGTACAGGTACTTGCAGCATCGCCCGGCATCTATACCGCAACCGCAACTTCCCATTATCGCCATCCGACCACCGGTGTGATTGAAGACTCCGGCGGTGAGGGGTCGTATGTGCTCGGCCAGTCCATGACCGACAGCGCCCTCAATAAAGCGGCACTGGTCGAGGTGGATTCCAGCGGGGCTACCTGGGTGACGATCCGCTTAAACCTCATGGACAATATCCAGTCCCCGCAGTTCCAAGTGGACGGCAGCTCTGTTTCCGCCACCCTGATGCAGGAGGACTACACCAACAACACCGCCGATTACCGTATGCGGGTAAACAGTGAAAATTCCATTATCCGCTGCAATATGTACGTCATCCCCATGGGACGGGACGTGATCTTCTACATAACGGTTGGAAACCTCCAGTCCGGCTCCGGTGATTTCATCACCAGCATTACGGTGCAGGAGCCTGAACCGGAACCGGAGCAGCCTGCGGTAACCACCCCGCAGACGCAGACGCCATCCAGCCAGACCCCATCGGAGCAGGCGCCCTCTTCCAGCCAGACGCCAAGCTCTGCAGCTCCTTCCTCTTCGGAAGCATCCAGCAGCAATACGTCTTCCGCTGATTCTTCCAGCGAAGACAGTTCCTCCGAAGCCCTTGGCCTGGAAGAGTTCGACGCCTCCGGCAACAAGGTGAGCGATACTTCCACCGAAGCGGAGCAGGACAGCAGCACCGGCAATCCGGTGATCTGGTGGGTCATTGGCGGCATTATCGTCGTAGCTATTGCAGGCGGCTGCGTGTGGTACTTCTGCTTCTTCAGAAAGGGCAAGAACCCCTTTCAGAAAAAGTAAGGGAAGGTGCGGGCAATGAAACTCAAAAAAATCCTATCCCTTGTTTTAGCCGGTGTGATGGCGCTGTCCGTCACCGGCTGCGTCAACCAGCACCCGGAGGAAACAGCCAGCGCAAATGAAAGCGGCGAAGTCCGCCTGGTGGCGACCTCTCCGGCAGTGGTGCAGATCTGTAACCGGCTGGATTTAGATTTGGTCGGGATCTGCCAGTCCACCAGCGAACTGCCGGAACGGTACGACGGGGTTACCACCGTGGGCATGGCGATGAACCCGGATCTGGAGATCATTAAATCTCTTGACCCGGACTACATCCTGTCGCCGGCAACTCTGCAAAACGACCTGCAGCCCAAATACGCTTCCATCGGGGTCAGTTCCCTGTTTTTAAACCTCAAAAGCGTAGAAGGAATGTACGCCTCCATCGAAGGCTTAGGTAAAAAATTCGGCCGGGAGGAAGAAGCGGCCGTTATGCTGGAGGAATTCGATTCCTTTATGACGGAATTTGCAGAAAAAAACGCCGGTAAGGAATCCCCCAAGGTGCTGGTGCTCATGGGCCTGCCCGGTTCGTATATCATAGCGACTGACAACAGCTATGTGGGAAGCCTTGTAAAACTGGCGGGCGGCACCAACGTCTACGGCGACGGGGACGGGCAGGAATTCCTGTTCGCCAACACCGAAGATATGAAGACCAAGGAGCCGGACGTGATCCTTCGGGCAGCCCACGGCCTGCCGGATGAGGCAAGGAAGATGTTTGCGGAGGAATTTTCTACCAATGACATCTGGCAACACTTCAAAGCAGTACAGGAGGGCCGGGTGTACGACCTGGATTCCGATCTGTTCAATATGAGCGCCAATTTCAGCTATGAAGAAGCGCTGAAAGCGCTGCAGCCCATGCTTTACGGCGAGGAATAATCTGTAAAACAAAAAACGGAGCGGCCGGGCTTTTCCTGTCGGGGGAATCCCGGCCGTTTTTCCAAAAGGAGATTTTGCTTATGGTAAGCAGAAAAAAGAAAATCCTCTCCTTTGCCATCACCGCCCTGGGGCTGCTGGCGCTGTTTCTGGTTGCCGTAAACACCGGCAGCCTGAAGGTAACTCCCCTGGAGCTGTTCAAAGGACTCTTTATTGAATACAACGAAAACGTGGCGACCATTTACGATCTGCGGTTTCCCCGCATCCTCATCGCCATCTTCGGCGGCGCGGCGACCGCCGTATCCGGCGTGCTTTTGCAGGCCGTGATGAAAAACCCGCTGGCTGACCCCGGCATCATCGGCGTCAGCAGCGGCGCCAGCCTGACGGCGGTGCTCATTACCGCCTTTTTCCCGACCCTCTACTTTTTCACGCCCCTGTTTGCCTTCCTCGGCGGGATGGTCGCTTTCCTGCTGGTGTACTCCCTTTCCTGGAAGGGCGGACTTTCGCCTCTGCGCATTATCTTGGTGGGCGTGGCGGTCAACGCCATGTTTACAGGGCTGATGAGTGCCTTCAACTCCGGCACGGGGAGCAACTACTCCGGCGTTGCCAGCATCGTCAACGCCAACATCACCATGAAGACCTGGGACGATTTCCAGACGCTGTTACTCTATGTGGTCATCGGTCTCATCGCCTCCATCTTTGTGCTGGGGCAGTGCAACCTGCTGGCGCTGGAGGATAAAACGGCCCGTTCTTTGGGCGTGAACGTCACCCGCAGCCGGATCATCATTTCGGTGATCGCGGTTTTGCTGGCGAGTATTTCCACCGCCGTCATCGGCCCCATCAGTTTCCTGGGGCTTATCGTCCCGCATATTGCAAGACTGCTGGTGGGAAGCAATCACAAAGTGCTGGTGCCCTATTCCATCCTGCTGGGGGCGTTCACCCTGCTGCTGGCGGACACCCTGGGACGCACCATTGCCGCGCCTTATGAAATCAGCGCGGCTATCATTATGTCGGTGGTGGGCGGCCCGTTCTTTATCCTACTGTTGAGGAGGTCGAAGCAAAGCTATGGACAATAACGTGTTTACCGTCAAAAACCTTTCCTTCGCCTACGGCAAACAGCAGGTGCTGAAGAACCTCGACCTGGAACTGCACGAAGGGAAAATCACCACCCTCATCGGGGCAAACGGCTGCGGCAAGAGCACCCTGTTCAATTTAATGACCAAAAACCTGAAACCGGACGAGGGGGAGATCCTGCTGCGGGGCGGCGATATCGCCGGGATGCGGCTCAAGGACTTCGCCAAAGAAGTCTCCATCGTCCACCAGTACAACACCGCGCCGGTGGATCTGAGTGTAGAAAAGCTGGTTGGCTACGGCCGGACGCCCTACCACACCATGGGACTTTCTCCAGATCCCAAAGAAGACGAGGAAAAGATCCGCCGGGCGATGGAGATCACCCATACATACAAGCATAAGGACAAGCCGGTATCCGAACTGTCCGGCGGGCAGAAACAGCGAGTATGGATCGCTATGGCACTGGCGCAGGATACCAGGGTGCTGTTCCTCGACGAGCCCACCACCTATCTGGATATCCGCTATCAGCTGCAAATCTTAAAGCTTATCCGGCAGTTAAACCGGGAATACGGCATCACCATCGTCATGGTGCTTCACGACATCAATCAGTCGCTCTATTACAGCGATGAGATCGTCGCCATGAAGGACGGGAAAATGATCGCCCACGGACTGCCGGAGGAAATCATCTCCGGGGAGCTGGTTCAGGAGGTTTATGATGTGAATCTTGATATCCGCAGCGTGGACGGCAAGCCTTTTGTCATTCCGGTGTAAGCGGAAAGGAAGGAGGGTGCGGCTTCGATGAAGCTCAGACGCACAACGGAAGATTACCTGAAAACCATTTATCTGCTGTCCCAAAAGACGGAAGTCCACGGCGCACATATCGCGGAGGAGCTGGGCGTATCCAAGCCGACAGTCTCCGTTTCCCTCAAGGCGCTGGAACGGGAGGGATACCTGACGAGGGACGAAAACCACGCCGTCTGCCTGACGGAAGCGGGATTGAAAATCGCAAAGGCCACCTACGAACGCCACCAGACCTTCCGGACGCTGCTGGAGGATCTGGGGGTAGACGGGAAAACGGCGGCGGCAGACGCCTGCCTCATGGAGCACGCCGTCAGCCCGGAAAGCTACGAGGCCATCAAGGGGCTGGCAAAAAGAAAGAAGGCGGACGGGGATGAATGACGCGATGCAGTCTCTGGGATACGGCCTATTGGCCTTCCTGTTTTCAGCGGCCATCCTTGCGCTATGCGCGGTCATCAAAAAGGCTGCAAAAAATTTTTTAAAGGGTGGGCGAAACCATGATGATCAACAAACGGCTCATCGGCACGGTGGCTGAGAGCAAAAAATACATTGCCGGGAACGTCGTTTTGCAGTGGTGTTCCCTGGCGGCGAACATCGCGATGATGTTCAGCATTACAAACCTGTTTGCCGGGCTTTACTATGGCAATACCAGTTCCCATACCCTGTGGGCGACGGCGGCCGTGGTCGTTCCGGCTCTGGTGATACGCTTTCTTTGCACCACCGGGGCCAGCCGGATGAGCTACCTTTCCTCCAAAGCGGTCAAGAAAACCCTGCGGGAGAAAATCTATGAAAAGCTGCTGCGGCTGGGTGCTTCCTACAACGAGCAGGTGAAAACCTCCGAAGTAGTCCAGGTGGCGGTGGAGGGCGTGGATCAGCTGGAAACCTATTTCGGCGCTTACCTGCCGCAGTTTTTTTACGCCATGCTGGCCCCGCTGACCCTGTTTGCGGTGCTCTGCTTTGTGAATGTTCCGGTGGCCATTGTGCTGCTCATTTGCGTGCCACTGATTCCCATAGCCATCGCCGCGGTGCAGACCTGGGCGAAAAAGCTGCTCTCCAAATACTGGGGGCAGTACACGGCGCTGGGGGATACCTTCCTTGAAAATTTACAGGGGCTGACGACCCTCAAAATCTATCAGGCGGACGAGTTCAAAAACAAAGAGATGAACGCGGAGGCCGAGAAGTTCCGCAAAATCACCATGAAGGTGCTGACCATGCAGCTCAACTCCATCACCATTATGGACTTGATTGCCTACGGCGGGGCGGCGTTGGGGGTCATTATGGCGGTAACGCAGTATGCAGGTAATCATGTATCGTTAGCCGGATGCCTGCTGATCATCCTGCTGGCGGCGGACTTTTTCCTCCCCATGCGGCAGCTCGGCTCCTTTTTCCACATCGCCATGAACGGCATGGCCGCCAGCGACAAGATTTTCCGCCTGCTGGATCTTCCGGAACACAAACAGGAGGTTTCCGAGAGCTTTCCGATACAGCATGACATCGTCTGCTCCGGCCTGCGGTTTTCCTATGAGCCGGACCGGGAGATTTTACACGGCGTGGATCTGCGGTTCCCCCAGGGCAGCTTTACCGCACTGGTCGGGGAAAGCGGCTGCGGAAAATCCACCATCGCCGCTATCCTCATGGGGCGGAACAGGGGATATGCCGGCTCGGTCACCATCGGCGGCGTGAATCTGCGGGAGGTGAACGAAAGTTCTTTGCTGCGCAATGTCACCTACGTCAGCCATCAAAGTTATCTGTTCAAGGGCACGGTGCGGGACAATCTGCTGATGGGCAGATCGGGTGCTTCGGACGAAGAACTGTGGGCGGTGCTGGAACGGGTGAACCTTGCCGGATTCCTGAAAGCGGAGCAGGGGCTGGATACTCACCTGCTCGAAAAGGCGTCGAATTTGTCCGGCGGGCAATGTCAGCGGCTGGCGCTGGCACGGGCGCTCTTACACGACAGCCCGGTTTATATCTTTGACGAGGCCACCTCCAACATTGATGTGGAAAGCGAAAACGACATCATGGCTGAGATACATAGGCTGGCGAAAACAAAGACAGTAATACTCATTTCCCACCGCTTGGCGAATGTGGTGCAGGCGGACAGCATCTATGTACTGGATAGCGGGAATATCGCCGAACACGGTAGCCATGAGGAACTCTTGAAAAACCATGGGCTGTACGAACGCCTATGGAACGCCCAGCAGGCGCTGGAAAACTACGGAAAGGAGGGAGAAAACGCATGAATACCGGCATGAAGAAACGAAGCGGCTTCCAAGTGATGGCGCGACTAATCGGGCTGGTGAAACCCTTAACCGCCTTTATGCTCCTGGCTGTCCTTATGGGACTCATCGGCCATCTCTGCGCCGCCTTTATCACCATCTTCGGCGGGTATGCGGTGCTGGAGGCTTTGCAATTTGATACGCCCTTCACCCTGACCGCCCTGTTTGTCTGTGTGGTGGTGTTTGCCATCGTGCGGGGATTCCTGCGGTATGCGGAACAGGCCTGCAATCACTTCATCGCCTTCAAGCTGCTGGCCCTTTTACGGGATAAGGTGTTCCGTGCGCTGCGGCGGCTCTGCCCTGCCAAACTGGAAGGCCGTGACAAGGGAGACCTCATTTCAGTGATTACCTCCGATATCGAACTGCTGGAGGTATTCTACGCCCACACCATCTCCCCGGCGGCCATTGCGTTCCTGTTTACGATTGTAATGTGTTTGTTCATCGGATCCTATCACTGGCTGCTGGGGCTCATCGCGCTGGCGGCGTATCTCACCGTGGGAATTGGCATTCCTTTGGCGACCTCAAAATTCAGTGGGGACGACGGGATGAAGTTCCGCACCAAATCCGGGGAGCTTTCCGGCTTTGTGCTGGACAGCCTGCGGGGGCTTTCGGAAACCCTGCAATATGGGCAGGGCAAAAAGCGGCTGGCACAGATGAATGAAAAAACCGATGACCTTGCCAAAGACGAGGAACGGATGAAACGCACCTCCGGCCGCAACTCGGCAGTGACCAATACGGTGGTGCTGGCCTTTGACCTTGTCATGCTGTTTGTTTCCGCCCTGCTCTGCCAAAGCGGAGCGGTAGGCTTTGACGGGGTATTGATTCCCACCATCGCCCTCTTTTCCTCCTTTGGCCCGGTGATTGCGCTGGCGGCGCTGGGCAGCACTTTGCAGAACACCTTTGCGGCGGGCAACCGGGTACTGGACATCCTGGATGAAACCCCGGTGGTGGAAGAAGTCGTTGGAAAGCCGGAAATCGCTTTCGAAGGTGCGGCGGCGGAGCAGGTCACCTTTTCCTACGGGAAGGAAACCATCCTGTCCGATGTATCGGTGAAGATACCAAAGCACAACGTGGTGGGTATTGTGGGGCGCAGCGGCAGTGGAAAGTCCACTCTGCTCAAGCTGCTCATGCGCTTCTGGGACGTGCAGAAAGGCAGTGTAACGCTTTCCGGCACAAGGGTTGCGGATATTAACACGGCAAATCTTCGGAGCATGGAAAGTTTTGTCACCCAGGAAACCCACCTGTTCCACGACAGCATTAAAAACAACCTGCGGATTGCAAAGCTCACGGCAACGGACGAGGAGATCGAGGCGGCCTGCAAAAAGGCGTCGGTGCATGATTTCATTCTAACGCTGCCGCAGGGCTATGATACCCCGGTGGGAGAGCTGGGCGATACCCTATCCGGCGGGGAACGGCAGCGGCTGGGGCTGGCGCGGGCCTTCCTGCATGACGCCCCCTTTTTACTGCTGGACGAACCCACCAGCAATCTGGACAGCCTGAACGAAGCGGTCATTTTAAAATCCCTCCATGAAGAACGGGAGGGGAAAACGGTGGTGCTGGTGTCCCACCGTCAGTCCACCATGCGGATTGCGGACACCGTCTATTCCGTTGAGCATGGGAGGATGAGCTGAAAACAAAAATACATAGATTACAATAGGGGGATTTTAAATTCCATGAAACTAAAACGGCTGATATTTTTGATCCTTGGTTTTATCTGCCTGGGGCTTGGGTGCGTCGGCGTGGCGCTGCCTATCCTGCCCACGGTGCCTTTTTTTCTGCTGACAGTATTTTTCTTTGCCAACTCCTCCCAGAAGCTCCACGACTGGTTTGTGAGCACAAAGCTCTACAAAAAGCACCTGGAAAGCTTTGTGAAGAAAAAAGGCATGACGGTGCAGACCAAGCTCGGCATCATCATCCCGGTGACGCTGGTGATGGGGGTCGGATTTTTCATGATGATGCGGGCGAATGTGGTAGTTCCCAGCGTCATCCTTGCCATCGTCTGGGTCTGCCACATCATTTATTTCGTGTTCGGGGTCAAGACCATACGAAAAGGACGATCCGGCGAAAAGGCCTCCGCGGAAGAAAAATCTACAAGTACATAAGGAAAACAGGACAGCGGCATATGCAGGCGTCTGAAAGGAAAAGGGGAAGTTGTCCGAAACAACTTCCCCTTTTCCTTTATGGATTATCGAGCAGCATATCAATAACAGATTTAATAACCTTGCGATCCCGTTCGCTGCACTGCTGAAACAGCCGCAGCAGTTGTTTTTCTTCCGGCTCGGATTCCTTTTCCGGATAAAAGATGCTGTCGGCAGATAAGCCGAGATTACGGAGCAGCTTGGATAAAACCTCATAACTGGGCCGCCGTTCCTCATTTTCAATGGCTGTTAAATATCTATGACTGATGCCGACACGCTCAGAAAGCTGATCTCTGGTATATCCCATTTTCAGCCGTGCCTGCTTTAAGATATATCCCATATTTTTGATTGATATTTCCTTTTTATTTGCCACTATTAGTTCATCCTTTTTCATTTTAAGGATTTCCTGCGGTCCTTAAAACGATACGTTCGTGGTTATTTATTAGAACTAATAGTTCCAGATATAATGAAGAGAGAGGGCAAAAAATGAGGAGTAATCCTATTTGTCTGCACACAAGCTTGTGCAGACTGCGGTGATAAGAAAAAGACATTCCGCTTTGGCTTATATGGATTTTAGAGCTTTTTAAAATCCGGTTTGCTGAAGCAACCGTTTTATGTAATGAAAAGGAACTGTTAGTTCCAAATAATTACACCTGTAAAGAAGCGCACAGTCAGACGGGATTCTCCCCGTTTTGTCTGTGTGCTTTTTTTAGCCCGTAAGCATATTCGCTCTCCTCCAAATGACCTGGATTTTTAGAAAATTCAGATTAGCTTGGAGGAAGAACGATGTATAAAAGAAACGACGGTCTAACCGAAGACCATAGACTGCAAAATCAATTTACGGCGTACCTGCGCAGCGCGGTTCATAACGGCCGGATAGATTATCTCCGTGGGAAGGACAAGCCGCAGCGAGTTGAAATAATGCTGGAGGAAATGGATTATCTAATGGCTGAAGAAAGTGACTTTCTTTTGCAGCTTGCTGAATATGAGGCGTTGCGTCAGGCCCTGCAAGAGATCAAGGAACAAGAACGGTACATACTGCTGGCAAGAGTCATTGATGAAAAGAGCTTTGCTGAAATTGCCGATGAGGTCGGCCTGAGCTATAAAGGGACGGCCGCAGTGTATTACCGTACCCTTGAAAAGCTGAGAAAACTTCTGAGAGGTGAAGAAAATGAATTTTAGAGAACTGCTCATATTGGCGAAAGCAAATCATTCGCAGGCGATGGAAACGCTGCTCTCCATGTACCGGCCGCTTCTGATGAAAGAAGCGGTTGTCAACGGTACATTTGACGAGGATCTGTATCAGGAACTGTGCATTGTTTTTCTGCGCTGTGTCCGGAATTTCCGGGTATAGAAACAGGTAAGAAAAGCAAAAAGAAAGGGGGCGCCGCAAGGCGTCCCCTTTCGTCCCCGCTGGAAGCGGCGTCGGCGTATCTATCACCGGCAATCGTTCATTACGCTGCGTTTTCCATGAGATCGCTCATCAGGACATCGACGAGCAGTTTCCCGGACAGGGTTCCCGTGCGAACGGTAACTTGGTCTTTGCGCAGCCGTTCAAATTCCTCCGTACGCAGTGCCCGGCTCTGCCCGGCAAGCGACCGGTCTTCAGCTGTCAGGCGCTTTGCCACAACCTGCTGCCATTTGAGAAGAAAGCCCGTGGCCTGCTCAATATCCTCATATTGTTCATTGAGTGTGGAGCGTTTCTGCCGTATCGTACCGTCCGGCTCAATTTCCAGCGTATAAAATGCTTTTGTTGGGTCGGTGCTCTTGCGTAAAAAGAGGATGTACGACTCCCGGTTTTCAATCCGGTCCCAGTAGCGGTCGCTGTTCGCAATACAGTGAGTGAGGGCATTTCCTTCAAGAATAATATCCTCAACGCCGGTGGGGGCAACAATCATGTACTCTTCATCGCTGTACTCGTACTTTTCTTTGAGCGACTGACAGATTTCATCAATATGGGGATACTCATTCAGGATTTTGCCCACACGGATCGTCATGCTCGTCCCATACTTCTGACAGCTTTGAACCAATTCGTTGTGCCGCCTTTTTAGATCCCGCACACGGTAAATGCGTTCATCGTCCGTATTCATGTGCAGCCCTTTCGCCATGGAGAGATAGTCGGCCCATGTGTTGATAACATTTTGGCTGGACATATGCTCTTTTGACATCTGCCGGGCAATATAATTGTGGATTTGAGAAATGCTCATTTTCTCTCGGACAAATTTTAAGTCGCTGGGTGTGATTTTTTCCCTGCAAAGCCAGGAAATGTTGCGGTCTGGGATTTCCTTTCCGGAAGCCTTTTCGTATTGCAGCCAGTTCAGGAAACCGCTGCCGCCGTTGTTTTTCCGAAGCCTCTTCAGCTTCTGCCCGTCAATACCGAGCAGCTTTGTCAGGCTGCTTTCTTGGATAGACAGGGGAACGTCATCACAGCCGTATTTATGACGACCTTTCACGTGTTCCTTTGCCAGACGGGAAAGCCCCGCCTTGACAAACTTTTCGATGTACGGGCGCTTTTCATAGGCAATCAGATATTCCTCCGGATCAACACATTTGTTGCCGCGGACATATTCCAGAAGCCCGGTTTTCTTTAGCTCACGCTTTGAAAGAGCTGGAAGCGTTTTGCCGTACACCATACCGGAATAGTCCGTATACCAGCCGCTCTTGTTAATATATCCATTTATCCATCGATAAGTTTTCTGCTTATAAAGCCCCCAGTAATAAGCGCGCTGGGGAATAGCGTTTTTATCGCAGATCATGCGGCGGATTTCATGGACATAGCATTCCGGCGTCATATACTCTCCCTTTCGATAGGTGCGGTGACCTTCAAATTCCCGAACCATAACGCCATCTTTGCAGCGTTGAATCAGATAGAAATAAACCTTCTGGGTGTGGAAAAAGCCTGCCCGTCCGATGCTTTTGAATGTAATCTTGTGGCGGCAGCAGGGGCAGCGCCCTTCCTTATTATACAGAGGCCTATGGATGGGGACTTCCTTTTCACAATAGGAACAATAGCCGGTTTTGGCGCCTCCCTTTTTGTAATGGTAGAAAATGTAGTTTTCGGGAATTGCCACTTTATCCACCCATCGGCTCCAGTCCTTGGGAAGCGGCGGCGTTTGTGCCAGGTTACTATCCCATCTGTCAGTCTCTCTTTTGTGCCTTTGCTCCAGCTGTTCCTCACGGATTTTAAGCTGGTAGTTGAGCAGGTCGGATAAGCGGCCGTTTTCTATCCCCAGGTAATTCCGTATGGTGATGCGGGTTCGCCGGCTGATGTATGCTTTCATGTAGTAAGCAGATCTGTACTGCGGCCAATCAAGACGGTCCAGCTTGGAGTCCAGCCACTTGTTATAGGTGCAGTCATAGGTGATAAATTTCTTTTCCTCATGGGAAAAATACACTTCATAAATTGGCAGATTGCCGCCCTTGTGCATATTGCCCGTCCAGAACAGGGAAACCTTTAAAATACCGTTCTGCACGCGGCAGCGAAGATACAGGTCGTACTTGTACTGCTCCCGCATTTCTCGATAACCTAATGTGACTATCGCGGGGGAATCGTTCTTCGCATGCCGCATCATATCCGGCGTGGCTGTCAACCGGTCCATTTTTAATAAGTCAGCTTTTCTCAAAATATACCTACCGTCCTTTTCTCAAAATTTACATCATACCATACGCCCGGAAGCAGAACTTTTCCGTCCACCGGTGCAAAGGCGATTTGCTCTATCTTTCCGCTTGCCGGGTCTTCTTTGGCAAACGCAAGATAATCACCGATGCTTCCGCAGGCAAGAGGGTCGGGGCCGCGCACAACGGCATAACCGCCGTTCGCATGGACACGATCCGCTGTCACATGGCTGCTCCATTTCCGATGCGGGTGATCCACCATATAGGCCAGGGCGTGCAGGAACAATTCCTTCTGGCTGAGCTGCTTGAGAATCCGCAGCTCCGTACAGGAAATTTTAGAATCCGTGTTATCCTCGTCAATATCGCCGCCGGCATCCACCAGGTAAAATTCCGAGTCTTCAAAAGGATAATACGACAGGCAATCCAAAGGATTTTCCGCCGAATGAAATCCGTTTCTTGCACAATTTGCCTTATCGGTGACATTTAAGCCCATGACAAACTGGTAGCCCCGGCATATTAGTCCGGGGCGAAATGCTTTGTATGCAATCATCAATAACACTCCTTTGTTTAGCCGGCCATTTTCTCCGGTTGGAGAAAGCTGTCCAGGGTAATCTGGTTATCCATAGACAACTGCTCCGGTTCCTTTGGCTTCTCTTTTTTCACAGGCTGCGGCTTTTTCTTCTCCGCCTTTTTCTTCGGCGTGGAGGAAATACCACGGTATGGTCTGGGGACAAATTTTTCGTCCTCTTCTGTTTTGTCTTCTTTGACGTCCAGATCACGGAAATACTCTTCCGCCCACTGATATTCAGCTTGTCGTAGTACAAATCCCTTGAAGTGGCAAAAGGGGATATGCCTAAAATAATGGAAGCATCGCTGCCGCCTACGCCTTTTCGCCGCCACTCCAACCACTCTTTTTCCGTCAGGCCATTTGTATCTACAAGGATCTGCGGATGATAGGTTGCAACAGCCATATTCATGCACCCCTGCTTCTGCTCCTGCGAATAAAGGCAGGATAGTGATATACCGTGCGCATGGGATACTTAGCCCGCTTTCGCGCCTCCCTTCTCAAAATCTGCCGCTTCAAAACAGCGGGGCCTGAAAATACGCGGTCGAAAAGGAGCGCAGGAAATGGTCCGGCGGTTAGGTGTTATTTTTTGAGAATTCAAATTTTAGACAAAGGAGGAATTTTATGAAACAGATCCCGATTTGGGAAAAAAGCAATCTGACACTAGAGGAAGCGGCGGCATACTCGGGGATCGGAATCAATAAGCTGAGACAACTTACGGATGACGATAACTGTGAATTTGTACTTTGGATTGGAACGAAACGACTCATTAAGAGACGTAAATTCGATGAATATATTGAAAAGCTTTATTCTCTATAGTTTTTTCAAGTCTTGTATTTTCAGGAAAGGGTGACTTGCTATGATGGCGTATTTATGGTATAATGAGTTGCTAAGAGCAACCCTTGTCTTTTAGAGAGGGTTGAGAACAATGGCAAATACTACAAAGAAAGGAAAAGCAAGCAGGCGTTTAGACAAAAACAGGCTGACACTTCGCAAAGGTGAAACGCAGCGTAAAGACGGTACATATGATTTCCGTTGGACTTCAGCGGATGGCAAACGTCATTCTGTTTATGCCTCGACTCTTGAAGAACTGAGAGAAAAAGAAGAGGCTGCCATCAGGGACAAACAGGATGGCATTAAGACGGAAACCCGCAGAGTGACAGTGAACGATGTTTTTGAGCTATGGTGTGATTTGAAGCGGGGACTAAAACACAATACATTTACAAATTATAAGTATATGTATAATATGTTTGTTCGTCCAAGCTTTGGTAAGCTCCGGATTGCGTCAGTAAAAAATCTGATGTTAAGCGGTTTTATAACACGCTTGCAGATGAAAAAATACTGACAATCGCTACGATTGATAACATCCATACGGTGCTGCATCAGGTTTTTGATTTGGCGGTTGACGACAACTATATTCGTATCAATCCGACAGACCATATGTTGAAGGAACTAAAGCAGTCCCACAATTTCGAGACTGAAAAGCGAAAAGCACCGACCGTAGCTGAACAGAAATTGTTTATTGATTTTCTGCAAAATCATCCGCAGTATCATCATTGGTATCCTGTCTTTGCGGTAATGCTGGGGACGGGAATGCGTGTTGGCGAGATTGTAGGCCTCCGCTGGTGTGACATTGATTTGGAGCAAGGCATTATCGGTGTAAATCACACTTTGGTCTACTATAATCACGGAGATGGGAAAGGATGCTCTTTCAGCATCAATACGCCAAAGACCAAAGCTGGCGAGCGAACCATACCCATGCTGGATTTTGTCAAGGAAGCATTCCTGATGGAAAAGAAGTACCAGGAAGAAACGGGACTGCATTGTAAGGTCACGGTGGACTGCTATACCGACTTTATTTTTATCAATCGTTTCGGTGATGTCCAGCATCAAGGTACTTTGAACAAGGCGATCCGCCGTATTATTCGGGATTGCAATGATGAGGTGCTTTTGCGCGGCGAGGCTGATCCTGTTCTGTTGCCGAAGTTTAGCTGTCACTCTCTTAGGCATACCTTTACGACCCGGCTTTGTGAGTCGGGAGTAAACGTGAAGGTGATTCAAGATGTCCTGGGGCATGCTGATATTTCAACTACAATGGATATTTATGTGGATGTCACAAAAGACATGAAGCAAAAAGAATTCAATGTGTTGGGCGAATACTTCGGGAAAATAGCTGTCTAATCAGTCTACGCCAATTTACGCCAAATCTTACGCCAATTCTCCTGTTTTCTGCGTAGAGATATGTAGAGCAGCAAAAATGAAAAGGCAGAGAAATGGCGTAAACAAAGGATTTACGAATGCTTATGAACGGTCATATAACAAGGGATTATCTAATCCCCACGATGAAGCCGCTCGACCGCTGAAAACTGAAATTCCTAAGTTCCAAGGACTGGAATAGTTTAGAAAATCAGTGCAACCTTTGCTGCATTGTTTAATATAAGGCAATGCGCGAAACGGCATAATATTATCATCAACAAAATGAACGGGCAGTCCCATAATGGGATTGCCTGTTCTTAAATCAATACATTTGTGAAAAGCAGGATATGCAATGAATAAAAAAGAAACGTATCAATATTTAAACGATCACGGTGTCAATTATGAAATCACCGAACATAAAGCGGTGTTTAATATGGAAGAATTAAACGCTGTTGAACTGCCCTATCCTGATTGGGATGCAAAAAACCTTTTCGTTCGGGATGATAAAAAGAAAAATTATTATCTGATTACGGTCAAAGGCGATAAACGAGTTGATTTAAAAGAATTCAGAAAAAAACACGGTTTGCGTGTGCTTTCTTTTGCTTCGGCAGATGATTTGATGCGGTTCATGGGGCTCGCGCCTGGTTCTGTCACACCGCTTGGGCTGTTGAATGATACCGAGCACCACATTCACTTTTATCTTGATTCAGAGTTTGTGGGGAATCGAATCGGGATTCATCCAAATGACAACAGCGCTACCGTGTGGCTAAATGCGGATGACCTTGTAAAACTGCTTCAAGAAAATGGAAGCAACGTAGAAATTGTAGAAATATCTTAAGGCATTGTGTGTGAATACGGTTGGCAGAAAAGAAATAGCCAATGCACACTTGAATGTGACAGAAAAACGCGATTTGTGAATAAACGGGGAGGATGAAACGCCTGCTTTCAGCGTACTGAAGGGGGCTTTTAAAATCCGAAATACCTTGCAAGGCATATTTGATATAAAAATATGTCCTGCGGTGGATAAAAATGAGCTGGTACATTGGCAAGGAGGATTCTGCATGGCCGGAAACAGTATGAAAAAAGAACAGAACCGTCAAAAAGAACTTGCGTATATGCGTAAAGTCAAACAGACGATGCAACCCAAAAGCGATGCGGAGCGCGAACGGGAAAAACAGGTGGAGCAGCAAGCGCATCCGCAGAGTACGGGCGAGAAAGTTTCAAATTTTCTGTATTATTATAAAGTACGTATTCTGTTGATATTGGTTGCTGTTGCGGTTGGTATCGGGCTGATCGTGAATTTTATCAATCAGCCTAGGTATGACACGAAGATACTGGCGGTGTATTATGCGGATTCTCTTCAGACCGAGTCTTATATCAACGCTGTTGAGCAATACGGGCTTGACAGCGATGAAAACGGAGAAGTCAACGTGGATATGATCACGGTTTCGTTGTCAAACTCTTCCGACTCGACTGCGCGCCCGAAGATGGTTACCTACTTGAATGATACGTCGGTTTACCTTTATTTGCTGGGTGAAGAGGCTTATCAAGAGCTGATTGATGAAGAACCTGAAATGTTTGTGGATTTGTCTGCTCTGTTCCCGGATAATCCGAACGTAGACGGTCAGCGGTATTTTATTGACGGAACTCAGTTCGCACAGGACGTAGGTGAAGAGAATATCCCGTCGGAACGTATGGCGCTGGTGCTCCGCAGTGAGGACCGTGTGGGAGCGGATGAAGAGAATAATCCTGATTATGACAATGCGCTCGCCGTACTCGCCAATATCATCAACGGAGAGAAAACAGCACAGTAGTGTACTGCCGCGGTTCTCTTGGAGTTAAACGGTATTGTTCTGGCATGTTTTGTCTTAAAAATTGTAATGAAAACAAAGAGCCCGGAAAGCACAAGCAGAGCTTTCCGGGCTTTTGCGTTCGATTGTCTTTTTAATCCATCCGTTTTTTACCGAGCTTTTTGTACGCTATCACGGCAATAACACCCGCGGCAGTGAAAACACCGATCCAGAGCGGCAGAAGATCAGTATTGCCGGTTTTAGCCGGATCATCCGGTGTGTTTTCATGATTCAGTGGGCTTAATGATTGATCCAACGCGTTTTCATTTTCCGATGATGGAGCGCTTGAACCAGTTTGCAATGCTGCAATCGACTGGGTTTTGGTTGTACCGCATACGGTACAAGTATAGGTTTTTTCTCCCGGTTCGGTTTCGGTCGGCTGTTTGGTGACGTTACCGTTATCCCACACATGGTCTGTTGCCGGGATGATTCCGGTTTCTTCGGCTCCGCATATGGTGCAGATATGTTTTTTCAGACCGTTTTCGGTGCAGGAAGCCTGCTTGATGATATCCCAATCGCCAAAGCTGTGTTGTGCGCATGATTTGACCTCAAAAACAAATCCGTGCTGTGTGGAGTACTCTCTATTCGCGAATTCTTCCGCAGCGGTACCGGGAAACCCAATAATGCGCACTCCATCCGACGAGGTGATGGGAAAGTCTGAGATTTGAGTGACCGAGCGGGGAATGGTGATGGATTTTAAGCTGGAGCACTGAGCCAGAAAATCATCCGGAATTTCAGTCACACCTTCTTCCAGAACAACGGAAGCAAGGCTGTCACAGTCGTAAAAATGCGCGTTTCCCTCAAACTGGGAGCCGGATGGAATGGTCACGGAAGTAAGACGGCTGCATTTGTAAAAAACGTCGGAATAATAGGTAGCCGCGGCAGGGAGATCAATTTCGGTAAATCCCGCAAGACCAAACGCAACGTTCCAGATTTCTTCCAACCCATCGTTGAGCTGTACATCCGTTAGGGTCGGGTTGCCGTAAAACGCGGAAACACCAATGGATTTCACGGTGGATGACATCACCACTTTTTCCAGTTTGCTGTATTTTACGCCGCTGGTGCCGTCACTGCTGGAAAAAGCGAGAGCCGGAATGCTGGTAACTCCTTCCGCCGCGATAACCTGTCGGATCTGGTTGGCGTATGGTGCCCATTCGTACCCATCCGCGGTGGATTGCGGAGCGATGTCAGCCGTTATAGTCAGTGTGCCGGCACTGTCCAGCGTCCAACCGGTACCGCTTACAGTATCTGCGGCATAGGCTGATATGCCGGTCTGAATGAATAAGATGGTAAGCAGTAACGCCAAAACGGTACTGCATTTTTTAAAACTGCCTGTTTTTCTCATAAAGTCCTTCAACCTTTCTTAAACGCTTGTTTTGAGTGTGTGGATTGCCTTTCAATTAGGCGTTTGCAAGCCTTTTTAACGGTTTGATCCTCCTTTTTCTGCTGGTTTTCACTGGATAGACAGGGAAAATCGAAAAAAGGTTTTATTCTTTTTAAAATTTTTCCGGATGTGTACTTTGAAGCAAAATTCTGTGTCGAATCGCCACTGACGTCCGGAGGCTTATGAGGGTGCGGATTGTTTTTTAGCGAAAAAAATGGTAAAATAGCATTATTCCATAAAAAGTGAGGAACAATGATTCTATGCCGGTCAACCGATGGATCCGCCCAGCGTTCAGCAAAGAAAAAGCGGAACTTTTAGCAAAAGAATATCAACTGCCGCTTTTCCTTGCGGAGATTCTCGCCGCGCGCGGACTGGATTCTCCGATGAGGGCGGATGATCTTTTGAACCGTTCTGTTCCGCTGTCTGATCCGTTCTGCCTGCCGGACATGGAAGCGGCTGTCAGCCGAATCGCTGCAGCGAGAGAAAGCGGCGAGCAGGTGGCAGTTTACGGCGATTACGACTGCGATGGCGTCTGTGCCGCTGCGATTTTGATCAAATATTTTTCGTTTTTGGGCATGCCGGCACGCCCATATATCCCTTCGCGCCAAACGGAAGGATATGGACTCAACCGGGCCGCATTGGAGCAGCTTGCGGAAGACGGAGTGGCACTTGTCATTACAGTGGACAACGGTATTTCCGCTGTGGATGAAGCGGAATATGCCGCTGAACTCGGTTTATCGCTGGTCATTACCGATCATCATCAGCCGGGAGAACAGCTTCCCCGGGCAGAAGCCGTGGTGGATGCTTACCGTGCGGACAGCACACCGCCCTACCGGGATTATTGCGGCGCCGGGGTGGCATATCAGCTGGTGCGCGCCTGCTCCGAACGGTTTGAGGATGTGGATTTGCCGGCGTCGCTTAAACGGGAGCTTACGGCCCTGGCGGCGCTTGCCACGGTCGGGGATGTGGTGCCTTTGACCAGAGAAAACCGCACGCTGGTAACATCGGGGCTTAAGCTGTTCGGCACGCCGGTGAGCCCAGGGCTGGACGCACTCCTTTCGGTTTGCGGACTAAAGCGGATATCGGCACAGAGCATCGCCTTTGGCCCGGTCCCCCGGCTGAATGCCGCGGGGCGGATGGGAAATGCTGATTTAGCGGAAGCACTGCTTCTGTGTGAGGACGCTTCCCGTGCGGATGAGCTAGCCCGTCAGGTGGAACATCTCAACCGGAAACGGAAAGAGGAGGAGGACAAAATCCTGTCTGCCGCCGCGGAGCTCATCCGGGAAAAGCCGGAGCTTCTTTCTCATCGGGTGCTCGTCCTCTGGGGCGAAGGCTGGGATGTCGGCGTAATCGGTATTGTCTGTGCGCGGCTGTTGGAGCGGTATGGAAAGCCGGTGTTTCTGCTGAGTGTAAACGGTGGAATCGCCACCGGTTCCGCCCGCAGCATGGAGGGCTTTTCAATACACAAAGCGTTGACCTATTGCGCGCCGGTGCTGGAACGTTTCGGCGGTCATGCCCAGGCGGGCGGAATGACCGTTGAGGCATCGCAGCTTCAGGCGTTTGCTGACCGGCTGGAAGAATACGCCGTGTCGTATCATCCGGTCATGCCAAGGCTCTCTTTTCATATTGATAAAGTACTTTCTTTTCGGGAAATCACCTTGCAGAATATTGCGCTTTTGGAACGGTTGGAACCGTTTGGTGCGGGGAACCCGTCTCCGTTGTTTTTACTCGAGCAGGTGGAGATTCGGGCAGTTACCCCTCTCTCCGGAGGAAAACACACCAAGTTGTTTGTTGCTTCCGGTGGAAGCGCTCCTTTGGAAATTCTTTGCTTTGGCAAAGAAACTGCCGGGTTTGGTTATTCTGTAGGCAGCAGGGTGGATTTGTTGGTAACGCTGGAAATCAACCGGTTTGCCGGACGGGTATCCCCCGGTGTGCGCTGTGTGGACATTCGTCCATCCGGCTTTGACGAGGATGGATGGGAATGCTGCAATGCCCTTTATGAAAAGGTGCGCATGGGTGAGCCTCTTGACGGGGAAGAAAAGGAAAAAATACCGCTCAGCCGGGCTCTGGCGGCGGATGTATATCGCTTGTTTTACCGGATGAAGGGGTATGAGGGCGATTTGGATGAACTTTACTGTATACAGTTTCAAAATAGAATGAATTACGCGCAGTACCGCGTGATTCTGGATGTTTTTCATGAGCTCGGGCTTCTTAATGTCGCCTTTTTCGAAGGCAGTGTGAAGGTGCCTGTGTGCGATACCAAAATCTCGCTGGAGCAGTCTGCGTGTTACCGCATGCTTTGCGGGGCGGAATCATAAAAATTCAAGTGACTTTTAATATAAGGCAGGGAAAGAAATTATGCCGGCGTTGTTGCATAATCTGTTGAGAACAATTGATGAAAGTGGTCATACGTATGATAAGGAAAAAATCATTCATGCGTATGAGTTTGCGCGTGCTGCGCACGAAGGTCAGCGCAGGGATTCGGGCGAACCGTACATCACCCACCCGATCGCGGTCGCGTCCATTCTGGTGGAGCTTGGTATGGACGAAGCCAGCATCTGTGCGGCGCTTTTGCATGATGTTGTGGAGGATACTCCTGTTACCAAGGAGGAACTTACTGCGGAATTCGGTGAGGAGATTGCCAAACTGGTCGATGGTGTGACCAAATTGAGCAAGGTACCGCTTTCTACCCGTGAGGAACAGCAGGCGGAAAATGTGCGTAAAATGCTGCTTGCCATGTCGCAGGATATCCGTGTTATCATCATCAAACTGGCGGACCGTCTGCACAATATGCGCACCCTTTCCTTCCGCCCTGCGCAGAAGCAGCGGGATACAGCTCTGGAAACGATGGAGATTTACGCGCCCATCGCGCACCGGCTTGGTATCCGCGCGGTAAAAGAGGAGTTGGAAGACTTAGCGCTCAAGTACCTTGACCCGGTTGCTTTGAAAGAGATTGAAGACACCCTTCAGCTCAAGGATTTTAACCGGAAGTTTTTCATTCCCAGCATCATTGAACGAATCAAAGACCGGTTGGAAGATTATGACATGGAGCCGCATATTGAAGGCCGTGTCAAGAGCCTTTACGGAATCTACCGCAAGGTGTATATGGCCGGGCGGGATTTTGACGAGGTGTATGATATTTACGCGGTGCGTATCATTACCAATACGGTAATCGAATGCTACAACATCCTCGGCATCATGCACGATATGTTTACCCCGATCCCAAACCGGTTCAAAGATTACATCTCCACCCCGAAATCCAATATGTACCAGTCGCTTCACACCACAGTGCTCAGCAAAGAAGGGATCCCGTTTGAGATTCAGATCCGCACCTGGGATATGCACTATACCGCGGAATTCGGCATTGCCGCGCACTGGAAATATAAACTCGGCATTCAGGGGAAAGACAAACAGGAAGAACGCTTTGCGTGGATCCGCCGTCTGGTGGAAGCCCAGCAGGAAAACGAAAATCCGGAAGAACTGGTTTACAACATCAAAAATGACATCGGCGCGGAGGACGTGTTCGTCTTTACCCCGAAAGGAGACGTAAAAAGCCTGCCGGTGGGTTCCACCGTTATCGACTTTGCTTACGCCATCCACAGCGCGGTCGGTAACCGCATGACCGGCGCCAAGGTAGACGGGCGTATCGTTCCGCTGGATTATAAAGTAAAAACCGGCGATGTAGTGGATATCATCACCAGCAATTCGCCCAATCACGGACCAAACCGCGCATGGCTGGATATTGTCAAAACCGGTGAGGCGCGTAACAAGATCCGCGCCTGGTTTAAGAAGGAACGCCGGCAGGAAAACATTGAGCAGGGCAAAGAGGAGATCGAGCGGGAATTCAAGCGCAACCAGATCACTCTGCCCGATGAGCAGATGCAGGAGTTTTTGGAAGGAATTTCAAAACGTTATCACTGCAACAGTCTTGACGATTTTTACGCGGCAGTCGGTTACGGAGGCATTCTGCTTTCCAAGATCATCGCGCGGATCAAAGAGGATTATATTAAAACCTACAAGCCGAAACCGGAAGAGCCGCAGAGGCCGGAGATTCCGCGCAGTTCCTATAAGGGCAGCAGCGGTGTTGTGGTGGACGGCATTGATAACTGTCTGGTGAAATTTTCTCAGTGCTGTACTCCGCTGCCGGGCGACCCGATCATTGGCTTTATCACCCGCGGGCATGGTGTTTCCGTGCATAAGCAGGATTGTGTGAATGTGCTTGCTTCCATGCGCAACGAGGATCAGCGTGACCGTTGGATTCCGGTGCACTGGGCTGATTCTGCAGAAAAACATTATCGCTGCACGCTGGATATTGTCGCGCACGATCGTAACGGTCTGCTCGCCGATGTCACAACCGAACTGGCCGGGTTCCGTGTGCCTGTGCATGAGGTGTTCGCAAGAGAACTCAAAAACGGAAACGCGAATATTGTGGTCACCATTGGAATTGCCGGGGTGGATCAGCTTAAAAATATCATACAAAAGCTGTCAAAGGTGCGGGATGTTATCTCAGTCGAACGCAGCGGAAAACAATAGACAGGAGAAATTGTCATGAAAGCAGTGATTCAGCGGGTTTCCCGCGCCGGTATTACCATTGACGGAAAACAGGGCGGCGAAATGGGCCGCGGATTTGTGATTCTGCTGGGTGTCATGAAAGGGGATACCCTTCTGGAAGTGAACACTCTGGCGGAAAAACTCGCCGGGCTTCGCGTGTTTACCGATGAACAGGATAAAATGAACCTGTCGTTAAACGACGTTGGCGGGGATATTTTGCTTGTTTCCAACTTTACCCTCGGCGCGGACTGTCGAAAAGGCCGCCGCCCGTCGTTTGACAAAAGCATGCCGCCCGCTGAGGCGGAGCCTTTGTATGAAGCGTTTGTGGAAAAGATGCGCACGCTCTGCGGCGGAACGGTCTATACCGGAAAATTCGGGGCAGATATGGAAGTGTCATTGGTCAATGACGGCCCTGTGACCATTCTGCTGGACACCGATGAACTGGTGAAACATGCCTGAGGAGGAAAGCGGATGAATATTCTTGCATTGACAGTGGGCCTTCTGGGCGAGAACTGCTATCTTGTGTGGAACGAGCCGGAGCACGCGGCTGTGATCGACCCCGGAGCGGAAGCACAGCACATTTTGAATTCTTTGCAAAAAAACGGTCTCCATGCTGAAGCGATCCTGCTCACCCACGGGCATTTTGATCACATCGGCGCCGCAGCGGAGCTGAAAGAACAGACCGGCGCGCGGGTGTTTGCGCCGGAGGAGGATGCTGAACTGCTCACGGACCCGATGAAAAATCTTTCGGGTGAGATGGGCATAAATATTCAGCCGTTTGAGGCGGACCGGCTGCTGCGTGACGGCGACCGGTTTGAGGTAGGCAGCATGAAATTTGAGTTTCTGCACACGCCGGGGCATACCAAAGGGTCTGGCGTGTACCGTGTGGAAGACGTTTTGTTTACCGGTGACACCCTTTTCGCGGGTTCTATGGGCAGGACCGATTTTTACGGCGGGGATTTCCGCGCGATGGAGCAGTCCCTTTCCCGCCTTGCGGGACTGGAAGGGGATTTCCGGGTGCTTTGCGGCCACGGAGAGGCAACCACGCTGGAACAGGAACGCCGTTCCAATCCATTTTTAAGGGTCGATTGATTATGGTATTATATTTAAACGGACATACTTATAAATACGAGCTGGAACATCTGGTGAAGATGTTTTTTCCGTTCATAAAGCTGAAAATCGCTTATGACCAGACAGGGGATACGGAAAATGCCGTTGTGACAACCCGTATCGAGGAAGCGGACGAAGCCCGCTTGACGGTCACGGTACGGTACGATGGAAACATCGTCAGCCGTATTCGCACAGTAAACAAGCTGAGGGCGGATTATTCCGCTGAGTGCGAGCGGGTCTTTGCAGTCATGATTTATGAATTACTCGAAGAGATTACCGGCATTTCCCCCAAATGGGGTATCCTTACCGGGATTCGTCCGGTCAAACGGGCGGCGGAGTGGCTGGAAGACGGATTTCCGCCGGAAGAAATACTGGAACAATTTGAGCAACTGTACAAGGTCTCCCCTCAGAAAACTCAGCTTCTTTTAGACATTGCCCGGCTCCAGCGCCCGGTTATCCGGCAGATCAGGGAGCAGGACTTCAGCCTGTATGTTTCCATCCCGTTTTGTCCCACCCGCTGCCGTTACTGTTCATTTGTTTCTCATTCCATTGCGCAGGCCAAAAAGCTGATTCCGGATTACCTGGATAAGTTGTGCGAAGAAATTCGCGTGACCGGTGCGCTTGCCGATAAATTGGGCCTTCGGTTAAAAACGGTCTATTTCGGCGGCGGAACTCCCACCACACTGGAAGCGCCGCAGCTCGACCGGCTGTTTCAGGCAATCCGGCAGGCGTTTGACTGTTCGGCCGTCACCGAATATACGGTGGAAGCCGGCAGAGCGGATACCATTACCAGAGAGAAACTTCAGACGATCTATGACGCGGGGGTTACCCGCATCAGCATCAATCCGCAAACGTTTGATGACCGCGTGCTGGAACGAATCGGCCGCAAACACACTGCCGCTCAGGTAGTAGACTGTTACCAGATGGCCCGTGAGATCGGGTTTGATAACATTAATATGGACTTTATCGCCGGCTTGGACGGTGACAGCTATGAGGGCTTCTGCCGCACGCTGGAAACGGCGCTTTCTTTGGCGCCGGAAAATATTACGGTGCACACCCTTTCGGTCAAACGGTCGTCCGACCTGTATTATGACGCCGCCATGATCGACGCAGTGCGCAATAACCCCACAGCCGCTATGACGGATTTTTCCCAGAAAGCGCTTGCGTCGGCCGGGTATTTTCCATATTACCTGTACCGGCAGAAAAACACGGTGCAGAACCTGGAAAACGTTGGCTTTTGTAAACCGGGGCGGGAAGGAATTTACAACATTTACATGATGGAAGAACTGGAAACGGTTCTTGCTGTCGGCGCAGGAGCGGTAAGCAAGCTGGTCTGTCAGCAGAATGGTTACATTGAGCGTATTTTTAATTATAAATACCCGTATGAATACATCAGGCAGTTCGATGAAATGCTGAAACGCAAGCAAAAAGCGGAGGAATTTTATGAACGACAGCCCGTTGAACAAACAAAGCAGACGCTTTGATGTGGAGACCATTGACCGGATGAGTAGGGAAAACCCGGATCAGCTGGTCGATCAGGCGGAACAGGAGTATGCTTCTGCTGTAAAGGATACGGCAGAAAAGTACCTATCCTCCCGCCAAAAGAAGAAGATCATCCTCATCTCTGGCCCGTCCGCTTCCGGTAAGACCATTACCAGCCATCTGCTCACCCAAAAGCTCAAGGAGCATGGGCTCAACCCGGTGGTTGTTTCGCTGGATAATTTTTATCTGGACAAGGAGCATCAGCGGCGGAATCCGGATGGTTCCATCCGCTATGAATCGGTTCTTTCCATTGACCTGTCGCGGATCAACCGTGCGCTGTGGTCGCTGATCTGCCGGGGCGAGGCGCTGATTCCGCAGTATGATTTTATCACGGTGCGTTCGGATGAGGACCGCCTGCTCACCCTTCATACGGAGGATGTGCTGATCGTGGAGGGACTGCACGCGCTGAACCCGCTTTTGACCTATGGCCTTGATTATGACTCGTTTTTCAAGCTCTGCATCACGACCGACAGTGGTTTTTATTCGGAAGATGAATGCATCCTTTCCGCAGAAGAGGTGCGTTTTGTTCGCCGTGCCGTGCGGGACCGCAAGCACCGCGGGGCTGAAATCACCATGACCTGCCGGATGTGGCCCGGTGTCCGCGAGGGAGAACAGCTTTATATCCGCCCGTTTTATGCGTATGCGGATGTGCTGCTCAATACCGTGCACAGCTATGAGCCGCTTGTGTACAAAGCGGAGATTTTGCAGATGCTGGGAGCGGTCATAGAGCACCCGGAATACGGCGCTTTTGCGTCTGAGCTTTATCGCAGGCTTCTGCGGTTTGGGGAACTTCCGGCGAAAAAGGTGCCTTCTTCTTCCATGCTTCAGGAATTTGTCGGGTAACGGGCGTTGATTTATTTGAGCCCTTGTTTTATAATGAATGATATCCAACATGAGAGGAGCGTTTAAAATGGCTACGTTTGATGATGTTGTCGATCGCGCGAAAGATTTTGCGGAAACAGCAGGAAAAAAAGCAGAGCGGGTTTTGGAAATTTCCAAGCTCAAACTGCAGGTTTCTCAAATCAGTTCTGACATTAAGCAGGCTTACGCAAAGTTAGGCAATGCAGTTTACAATATGAAAAAAGCAAATTACGAGGATGAGGGCCTTATTAAATCCGTTGTGGAAGAGATCGACACCCTTTTTGCAGCACGTGCCGCTACCGAAGCAAAACTTGCAGCTTTGAGAAATCAGGTCATTTGTGACACCTGCGGGGCGAAAAACGCGGAAGACGCTGTTTACTGCAACAAGTGCGGCAGCCGTCTTGTTGATAATGCCGAGGAGTAATGAAGATGCGGTTTGAAGAATATCAAAAAGCGGCAAACGCTGTTTCTTCCCGCCTTTCTGCCGAATTTCACGCAAAAACCGCCGTAGTCCTGGGTTCAGGGCTGGGCGGTTTTGCCGATGTTTTGGAAGATGCTGTGTCGGTTCCGTTTTGCGAAATTCCCGGTGCGCCGGCAGCGACCAATCCGGCACATAAAGGGGAACTGCTCGCCGGGACCATACGCGGAGTGCCGGTCTATCTGCTTTCAGGGCGGGTCCATGCTTATGAAGGATATTCGCTCGCGCAGACCGCCTTTTTTGTGCGTGTTCTGTTTTTGCTCGGCGTCAAAAACCTGATTTTGACCTGCGCGGCGGGCGGAATCTCGCCCGAATATTCTCCCGGCGATTTCGTCTGCATTTCGGACCATCTTTATTTTTTTGATGACAGTCCAGTGCGTGGAGAACATCTTCCGGAGTTCGGAGAGCGCTTTTTTGACATGACCCATGCGTACGATGAGTCCGCGCGGGCGGCTGCGCTCGAAACCATGACGGAAATGGGTATTTCTCCCAAACAGGGTGTTTATGCTTATATGCCCGGTCCGCAGTATGAAACGCCCGCAGAGGTTCGCGCGCTCTCTATGCTGGGGGCGGATATGGTGGGAATGTCTACGGTGGCGGAAGCCATTACGGCGGCGCAGTGCGGCATGAAAACGCTCGGCATCGCCTGTATTTCCAACCTTGCGGCGGGAATTTCATCCGGCCCGCTTTCGGACCAAGAGGTGACCGAGACAGCGGCTTCCCGCGCGAAGGTTTTTGAGGAACTTCTTTGCAGGGTAGTGACCCGGCTGTAATGCCTGACCTTGTTTATCTTCTGAGTTGTTGTGGAAAAGGCACTGTTGTAAGGGAACTTGCGGTCAGACAGTGAAACGGAAAAATGGTGCGGATTTGCAGGAATTGTTTGCCTGCGTGATATCGTTTGCCGACATATGAACGGGAAAACAACCCCCTGTCTCTTATACACATCTGACGCTGCCGACG
>USBI01000014.1 GCA_900552945.1 uncultured Oscillospiraceae bacterium | reverse complement strand
CAGATGTGTATAAGAGACAGCTGCACGGCTCGGTCCACTGCAACTACTGTATCCGCTGTCACAAGCCTTACGGCCTTGACGCCATTCTGCAAAGTGAGGGGGTCCCCCGGTGCGAATGCGGCGGCATCATCAAGCCGGATGTCGTCCTCTACGAAGAGCCGCTCGATGAAGCGACCGTAAACGAGGCTGTACGGTGCATCGGGCAGTCCGACCTGCTCATTGTGGCGGGGACCTCACTGACCGTATGGCCGGCGGCCGGGTTACTTCAATACTTCAGAGGCGACCGGCTCGTCGTCATCAACCCAAGCCAGACGGCTGCTGAGGAGCGCGCACAGCTTGTCCTGCACCGTCCGGTCGGCGAAGTGATGGGGCAGATCGTGGTCCGGCAAAGCGGGAAAGGAGCATGATATGGCAACCGAAACCTTTCTGTTCGATGGACATACCGTTTACTTCCGTTTGCCGCAAACCCGCACGGAAGTGACGCCAGCTGTATTTCTGCTGACCGGAGGCGACCCCTCCCAGCTGATGGAGCAGGCGGCGGCTTCGCTCAAAAAGCTGTCCCCCGGTGCTGAGCCGCTTTTCATCTGCATGCCGCCGGACCGCTGGAACCTGGACTTTTCCCCGTGGCCCGCTCCCGCTTTAAACGAAACAGATGACCCCTTCGAAGGCGGCGCGGATGACTATCTGCATTTTTTGGAAACCCGCCTGCTGCCTGAAATAAGGCGGCGCTTCCACGCAGGAAAGCCGTTTTCCCGCAGTGTCCTCGCGGGGTATTCGCTGGGCGGGCTCACCGCGCTGTATGGTCTGTTTCACAGCGGCCGGTTTGACGGATACGGCTGTCTTTCCGGTTCACTGTGGTATCCCGGCTGGGTGGATTTTGCCGCGTCTCACCCGCCTGTGAATCCACAAGCGAGTGTTTTTCTCTCCCTCGGTAAAAAGGAGGCGAAAACCCGCCGGCCGGTGATGTCCGGCGTAGGGCAAGCCACCGAACAGACCTTTTCCATCCTGCAAAAAGAGGGGGTTGACGTTCGGTTTAGCTGGAACAACGGCGGGCATTTTTTTGAGATCCCGGAACGGTTTGCCCGGGCACTTGCCTGGCTTTTAAAGGAGGACGCAGCATGATTGCAATCTTATCCCCCGCAAAAAATATGGTTCCCCTGCCCGAATACAACGGCGCGGTCACACGGCCGGCGCTGATAGACCGCACCCTTTCGCTTGCCGAACAGCTCCGGCGGCTCAACCCGTGGGAACTGGAACACCTTTTGCGGATCAACCCAAAACTCGCGCTGGAAGCCTTTGCCCGCTTTCAGGACTTTGACCCGCAGCATCCGGGCAGCCCCGCCCTGCTCTGCTACCGGGGGCTTGCTTACCGGTATTTGCAGGCGGAAACATTTTCTGAGCCGGAGCTTGCTTTTGCGGATGAACACATACGATTGCTCAGCGCTTTTTACGGTATCCTGCGATCGCTGGACGGCATTCAGCCCTACCGGCTGGAGCTTCAGTGCCGGGTGAAAATAAACGGGCAGGACCTCTATCGCTTCTGGGGAGACGCCGTCTACCGAGAACTGTTCGCTTCGGGGGAAACGATCATCAACCTCGCTTCTGGGGAATATTCCAAGCTGGTACTTCCCTTCTGCACCCCGCGCGACCGGGTCATTACCTGCGATTTTGTCGTAAACCGAAAGGGGAAACTGCAAACCATCGCTTCGCACGCGAAGATGGCGCGAGGAAAAATGGCGCGTTTTTTGGTGCAGACCGGCGCGGATTCCCCGGAAGCGCTCAAGGAGTTTTGCTGGAACGGCTACCGGTTCCTGCCGGAGCTGTCCACCAGCACCCGTTACCTCTTTTTGGAGGAGGATGTCAGATGAGCAACGGATGGAACCCCTGGCACGGCTGCCATAAGCTCAGCGAGGGCTGCCGCCACTGCTATGTTTACCGAATTGACGCGCAGCATGGGCGGGACAGTTCGATTGTGCAGAAAACCGCGGATTTCGACCTGCCGGTACGCCGGAAGCGGGACGGAAGCTACAAGATCCCGCCCGGAGAACTGGTCTATACCTGCTTTTCCTCCGACTTTTTTGTGGAGGACGCGGACGAGTGGCGGGAGGAAGCGTGGAAGATGATTCGAGAGCGGAGCGACCTTGACTTTCTCTTCATCACCAAGCGGATCGACCGGTTTGACGCCTGCATCCCGGATGACTGGGGCGACGGGTACGAAAACGTGCAGATCTGCTGTACGGTGGAAAACCAGGACCGCGCGGATTACCGGCTCCCGTTCTACCGCCGGGCGAGGATACGGCACAAAAGCATCATCTGCGAACCGCTGCTCGGCCCAATTGACCTGACGCCGTTTCTGGGCGAATGGGTCGGCGAAGTGATTGTAGGCGGCGAATCCGGAAGCGGCGCGCGTGTCTGCCGTTACGACTGGGTGCTGGAGCTCCGGCGCCAGTGTGTGCTGTACGAGGTTCCGTTCACCTTCAAACAAACCGGCGCGCTGTTTGAAAAAGGCGGGAGGCTCTACCGCGTTCCGCGCCAGTATCAACACAAACAGGCACAAAAGGCGGGGATCGACTACCGCCCGGAGGATTCGCAAGAATAAACTCCTGTTTGCCAAAGAGCGCATTTATAACACCATCTGGCTCAACAAAGGGCCCGGTCATTTTTGACCGGGTCCTTTGTTGACGCAAATGTTGTTGATTCAGCCGCCCTGTTTGGGCTGTGCATGCAGCACTGCTATGACCACTTCCGGGCGGTTATACAGCCGCACCGGCAGAATGCTATTGCCCACTCCGCGGCTGACGACCATTGTGGTATCGCCCTGCTCAAACACCCCGCTGTCATATTTGGGGAACAGCCCCTGCCCGGGAGCGATCAGTCCACCGATTAGAGGAAGGCGAACCTGACCGCCGTGCGCATGCCCGCAGAAAGCAAGGTTGATGTTCTGTTCTGCATATGTCTCAAACAGTTCCGGCCGGTGAGAAAGCAGTATGGTGTATTCCCCGCCCGCACCGGCGTTTTGAATTTCAGTGGAAACAATCCCTTCGGACAACCCGAACATACTGTCCTCTGCGAAATCCGGGTCATCCACCCCAATCAGTTTGAGCGCATCGCCGTTCGAAACGAGCGTTTCCGCACGACCTCGAAGAATGGTCACCCCGCTGTTTGACAGTTTCTGTTCCAGTTCTTCATACAGCCGTGGGGCGAGCCGCGCTTCATGGTTGCCCGTCACATAATAGCAAGGGGCTATTTTGGCAGCACGTTCTGCAAAAGTGACCGCTTTGTTCAGGTCGGTATGCCTGGAATCGACAAGGTCACCTGTAAAAACGATTGCGTCCGGTCTTTGCTTCTCAAGAATCTCAACCAAGGCCGTGTTATCGCCGCCGAATTTCGCATTGTGCAAGTCGGAAATCTGCGCGATTTTATAGTCTTCAAAGCCACGTGGCAGCATTTCATCGTAAATATGATACACCGTCGTCTGAACAGAGAGGTTATCCCAAAGAATAAAGGCTCCCGAAAGAACGGCGGCTGCCAGAACAGGCGGAAGAATAAAACGAAGCGTTCCCTTTTTTCTTTTCAACATTTTAACCTCCTCTGTTTACTGTTACCGGTAGTGTAGCACAGGTAAAACAGATGCGCAACCGTGTGCTGTTTTTTCCTTTCTCACAAACAATTCAAATGTTCAGTTTTAAAATCACCTGCCGCTAAGCAGTGTTTTTGCGCTGCTGCGACCAGTTTTTTATTTACCTGTCGGCTTAAAACAAATTTGCCTTTTTTTCTGTTGCGCCGCTAAAAGCGATGTGATACCATGCAAAAAAAGCGGAAATCCTGCTGATTCTACGAAACGAGGTGTCATAATGACCGTACAGGACTATTTAAAAATCATCGACGAAACCATTGAAAAAGGGCCTTACAAAGACAACTGGGCTTCTCTTGCAAATCATCCGGTCCCCAAATGGTACAGCAACGGCAAATTCGGCATATTCATCCACTGGGGCGTATATTCGGTTCCGGCGTTCGGAAACGAGTGGTACCCCCGCAACATGTACTTAAAAGGCACTCCGGAATTTGAACACCATGTAAAAACCTACGGGCCGCACAACAAATTCGGCTACAAGGATTTTATCCCCATGTTCCGTGCGGAGCGGTTTGACGCGGCAAAGTGGATGGAGCTGTTCAAAAAAGCCGGTGCAACCTATGTCGTTCCGGTAGCCGAACACCATGACGGCTTCCAGATGTACCGTTCCGACCTTTGCCGGTTCAATGCGGCGGAAATGGGCCCGCATCGCGATATTCTGGGTGAACTCAAAACCGCGGCAGAGCAAGCTGGAATCACGCTGTGTGCTTCCTCCCACCGCGCGGAGCATTACTTCTTCATGAACGGCGGCCGCACTTTTGACAGCGATGTAAACGACCCGGAATATGAAGAATTTTACGGGCCGGCCTGTGCGGATTCCGCGTTTTACCCGGAAATCTCCTCAACGGAAAATGTTGAAGCCACCGGCGCTTCCAAAGAGCACCTGGAAAACTGGCTTGCGCGCACCTGTGAACTGGTGGACAAATACAAACCCGGACTTGTTTACTTTGACTGGTGGATTCAAAACCACAGCTTTAAGCCATACCTCAAAAAATTCGCTGCTTACTACTACAACCGTGCGGCGGAATGGGGCAAAGAGGTCACCATCAACTACAAATACAACGCCTACGGTTACACCTGCGCGGTGTATGACATCGAGCGCGGGCAGCTTGCGGGAATCAATCCCCGCACCTGGCAGACCGATACCTCCATCGCCAAAAACTCCTGGGGTTATACCGAAAACAACGACTTTAAAAAGCCGGAAGACATCATCTGTGATTTTGTCGATATCGTCAGCAAAAACGGCTGCCTGCTTTTAAACATCGGCCCGCGGGCAGACGGAACTATCACCGACGAAGAGACAAACGTTCTGTGTGAAATTGGTCGCTGGCTTGAAACAAACGGTGAAGGCATTTACGGCACCACCTACTGGCACCAGTTCGGCGAGGGACCAACTGAAGTGCCCGAGGGCGCCTTCAGCGACACGGTTCGTCCGCCGTTTACCAGCAAAGACATCCGCTTCACCTACAAAGGCGGGAACGTTTACGCGTTTGTCATGAAAGCACCGGAGGATGGCATTGTGACCATCACCTCCATGCGGGAAAAGACCGGGACCAATGCGGAAGGCAAATTCATCAACCACGAACGGGATTATATCATCACCGGTGTTTCCCTTCTCGGCCACGACAAACCGCTTGACTTTGAGCGCACCGCAGAAGCGCTGACCGTCCGCCTGCCGGAAGGCATCCGTTCGGATTACCCTGTCTGCTTAAAAATCACGGTTGACTAACCCGGCCTTTATCCGGTTCGCTCGTAAATCTCTGGGCAGAACAGGGTTGCCAAGGCACCAAAAACGATTTACAAGATGCAATCCTTCCAAATAAAAAACACGGCGCGTAATTGCGCCGTGTTTTTTTCATACAGTTACAGCAAAACCTTACCGTATTTAAACAGCCATTTACGGAATAGATTCAGCTGTTTATAAATCAAACCGCCGACCTGCCGGTAAAATTGGAACGCCCATCTGGTTTCTTCTCGTGACGGTTTTACCCCGCCAAACGCCGCTCTGTTTGCCAGGTAGGCAAAACGCTGGGCATCCTCCCGCGAAACGGACGGGAATGCCGCGGAAAGTTCTGCCGCAAACTCCTCTTCCGTCTCAGAAGCTTTACATGATATGTGCGCAAAGTTCAGCGCTTCCGTCAAAGCCGCAAACAACTGGTCGGCGCCATACCGCCGGTATCGTTCTA
This sequence comes from uncultured Oscillospiraceae bacterium, assembly GCA_900552945.1. Taxonomy (GTDB): domain Bacteria; phylum Bacillota; class Clostridia; order Oscillospirales; family Ruminococcaceae; genus Metaruminococcus_A; species Metaruminococcus_A gallistercoris. Next base: position 28,113 of record USBI01000014.1, on the reverse strand, counting down.
ACAGCCAGCTGCGGCGCACCAGCACTCCTCCGGCGAGCAGCGCAAGCAGGAGCAACACTCCCGCAGCCCAAAACACCACCGGCCAGAGGTTCTGTTCCGGCGCTGAGCCGGGTGCTGCGGGAAGAGGTTCTTCCACCCCTCCGGTCTGTGTTTGAGACTCATTCTCAGACTGAGAAGATTCCTCGTCCCCCTGCTCCTCCGGCTGGGATTCTTCAGGCGGAGCATCAGGAACCTCCTCCGGTTCTTCCTCTGAATCCTCATCCGGGCGGGTCCACTCCGTATTGGACTCGTTTGAACCAGAGGTGAAGGTCACCTCCACAGGAGTCCATCCAAGCGTTTCATCATAAATTTCCACCCAGGCGTGGGCCTCCTCATCGCCGGCAAAAGCGTGAAAATCCCCGTCTTCCCAGAAGAAATCGTCCGGCTGCACAACATACCCGGTCACATAGCGAGCCGGAACGCCGTATATGCGGTACATGAGCACCGCAGCAGTCGCAAACTGCTGGCAATAGCCCTCTCTGCTCTCAAACATGAAATATTCCGCCATGTCTTTTCCGGGCGGCGCCTGTCCGGGCTCCAGTGTATAATCACGTTCCCGCAGCCGGGCACAGATAAAGTCGGTGATATCCTCGACGGCGACCTGCGGATTTTCCCGGCAGAGCGCCGTCAGATTCGGCAGCTGTTCTTCGGGGTAACTGAGGTAATACTCATAAACAAAATCACGGTAAGCCTGTTCAGTCTGTTCCCAGACCGGGTTGGGCCCGTTTTCCCAGATGGAGGAGGTAAAGTAATCCCGCTCATAGCAAACGTAATTGCGCACACCGCCGGTCGTGCCGGTATAACGGGAATAGTATGGCAGATAACTGTTAAAATCGAACAGTGTCAGTGAACGGACGCTCATTTCATACGGCGGCATGGTATCCGCCAGATAAGCTTCCGCAGCAAACACCATGCGGTTTTCGAACTGCTCGAAGCTGTACCCTTCCGGCCAGTAAGGTTGGGCAGCCGCTTCACGCAGAAACGTGTTCTCGTCCGCCGCCTTCCATGAGGAACCGGTGTATTCCGCACCGGTAAAATCTTTGATGTAAATTTTTTCTTCCGCAGGTCTGGAAAGTGTGATCTCCAGTCGGTCCTGTGCGGAAGGCTGGTTATCTCCCCGGTTCACTGAACCCGTATCCAAACTGAACCAACGGGTTATGACTGTTTGCAGCTGCTGCTGAATAGTGAGCGGAACGTCGTAAAGAGTATCCATTCCGTTCCATGTCACACCAAACGATAACCCAAAAAGCCCGGCAAACAGCCCCACAGAAACAAGGATCCCGCCTGCCGCCGCCTTCCCCGCAGCAGATGTGTACCATTTTGATTTTCCCTTTGAGGAAATACCGAGGTGCCCGATCAGCCCACAGCCGATATGAAAAATCACAAACAGGCAAACCTCCAAAAAGTCCGGCGAAGCGCCAATGAGCGGCCCGCAGAATAACACCAGCAGCGATACGATATAGAACAGCCAGCCTTTTCTCCAGACAAAGCAGACCGCGTAAAGCAGAAAGGTATAAAGCACCATTGCCCAGAGGACGGTTGCCGTAATGTTCACCCCGGCAAAATCCGCCGTTGTTTTCGGAATGTTTTGGATGATCCCCGCCCATTCCTCCAACAACCTCGGAACCGAACAGCCCAGTGCGGCCAAAATGACTGCTCCGGCGCCAATCCACAGCCATTTAAAACGCCGGCCGAACCAGATCAGCGAACAGACAAGCAAGCACACCGGCGGAATCAGCAAAAAGACCGCCATCCGCTCAAACTGAAAATACGGGATAAGGGACACCGCGTAAAACAGACCGTAAACCCCACTCATTCCGCAAAGAAAAAGAACAAGCCAAACCAGAAGGGAACCGTTTTCTGTTTGACCGGACGGCTCTTTCGCCTGAAGGCGCAGCTGTGCCGGATTATTTTTCGAAGTTGATTGCAACTTAAACAGAAACACACCTTCTTTCCAGCTCATCTCGGTAGTTTTCCCGGCTGAACGACGCGAGCAGCTCCTTTCCGGAAACAAGGCGCAAACGGGCATCCAGCCGCAAGAACACAGAACCAGTCAGAGAAGAATGGTAAACTTCAGAAAAATACGCTTCTTCCGAAACCTCGGAGCTGTTCAGGCGAGGAGTAGAAAGCAGTTCCATCATCATATCCCGGTAGGAGCCTTCGTCCTGCACCTCTTTTACTACAACGCCGCCCATTTGTTTGCTATACCACCAAAAACGGTGAGGCTGCTGCTGGTCGAGCAATCCCAATGAAAGAGAAGCCGCCAGTTCACGAACCGCCTCCAACGCGGCGGGCGGGTCTTTGGGTTCCAGCCGCAGGTCAAGAAAGACCGCGATTTCACCCGCTTCATCGGAAAGATAACGCTTGCTCAAAAGGGTGTCGCTTTTGGCGCTCAGCTTCCAGTGGATGTCCCGCACAGGGTCGCCGGGCTGGTACTCTTTGAGCTGCAAAATTTCCGGAGGCTGAGCGCCGGGTTTTTGCAGTTCCTGACTGCGCAGCCGCGCAAATCCCTCCCCGTGCGATTCCAGCCGCATAGGCGGAACCGACGGAAAGATGAAAACAGAAGCGGTATCCGCCAACTTTTTCCGGCGCTTAAACAGCATAAAATAATCGCAAACCACGAACTGCTCCGCGGAAAGGCACAGCACACCACAGTGATTGGATAAGACCCGAAAGTCAAGTGACGACTGTGTATGCGCCAGCACGCTGCCGGAAAAGCGGCGGCGTTTAATCATCGGAAACTCTTGTTGCTTGGAGCACAGCTGCACGTCAAACCGGGTGAGCGGAAGCATCCCTCGGTTCGTAACCACCAGCTTTCCCACGGCAAATTCCCCGGCATGAACGCCCACAGACTCCATGCGGATGGTCAGCGCGATTTTTCTGGAAAAGTAAAGGGAAAGCGCGAACAACGCAACGAAAAAAAACAGCTCCGCAAAAAACAACAGCATCAGTGCCGGAAGCCGAAACGCGCCGGCTAAATAAAACGTCAGTCCGCAAACGACAAGATAGACTGCCTTTCTCATGGCTATTTCCTCTTGGGGACAGGACGTTCGGTATCTTTCAAAATCTGCCCCAGCACCGCTTCCTTGCTGACGCCGTCCATCCGTGCTTTTCCGCTGAGCTGTACCCGGTGTACGGCGACTGAACCAAACCGTGCGGCAACATCCGACGGGGTGACAAAATCATTCCCCTTCAGCCAGGCGGACGCCTGCGCCATCTTTACCAGCGCGATGGTTCCGCGCGGGCTGACGCCCGTTTCAAAGCTCGTATTCTGCCGGGTGGCAGATATCAGACGGACGATGTAACGGTAAACCGCATCGTGCACAAACACCTGCGATACCTCTTTCTGCATCTCCAACAATGCCTTCGCGTTCATGAGCGGGCGCAGATGGTCTGTTCGCCTGCCGTCACCGGATTCCCGCGCCATCTGCACCTCGTTTTCAAAGTCTGGATACCCCATTGCAAGGCAGACCATGAACCGGTCCATCTGCGCCATGGGAAGCGGCTGAGTACCTGCCGCTCCCAACGGGTTTTGAGTCGCGATGACAAAAAAGGGCGACGGGACCTCACGGGTCACCCCGTCCACAGTCACCTGACGTTCCTCCATGGTTTCAAGCAGCGCTGACTGGGTTTTCGGAGAGGTACGGTTGATCTCATCTGCAAGCAGCAGATTGCAGAAAACCGCTCCCGGCTGGTAAACAAATTTTTCCTGATCTCTCCGGTAGATGGAAAAGCCGCTCAGATCAGACGGAAGCACGTCCGGCGTAAACTGCACCCGCTTCCAATCGAGCCCCATGAGTTTGGAAAACGCGAGTGCAAGAGTCGTTTTTCCAACGCCCGGAATGTCCTCTAAAAGAACATGTCCATCCGCCAAAAGGGCTTCCAAAATCTGTACCGTAAACGCTTCTTTTCCCAAAATAACCTGATTGACCGCTTCAAGTACCGCTTGCGCGGCCGCTCTGTAACCCTCCATGCTGCTCACCTCCGTTTTGTTTGATAAATCACCGGCCAAACATTTCTGCAGCCTGTTTCATATTCTCACGCACCGGCACCTCAAACGGGCAGCGTGTCTCACACTGTCCACAGTGAATGCACTCCGAAGCGGTATGAGAAAGCGCCGCGTAATGTTCACGCACTGTTTCCGGTACGCCGCCCTGCGCTTTTGCAAGATTCAGATATTTCGTGACCGCCGCGATATCGATTTCTTTCGGGCAGGGAGCGCAATGGCCACAGTACATGCAATGCCCTTTCCAGCTGATTTTCGGGAAGGACGCCAGCGCGGACGCATAATCACGTTCCTGCGCGGAAGCGCTTTCATAAGCAAGGCTTGCTTCCAGCTCTTCTTCTGAATGAACGCCCGACATGACCGCCGCCACACCTGGACGGGTCAGCGCGTAATGAATGCACTGAGCCGGTGTGAGCGCCTTACCTGCGGGTGATTTATCACTCAGCAGCTCTCCGCCGCCAAACGCCTTCATGACCGTAATACCCACGCCCAACCGCTGGCAGGCCTCATACAGTTTTTCACGGTCTGGGTCCATATTGAGCAGCGGTTTTTCGTAGCTTTCCTGTTTGAACAGCGGCTCAAGGTCATCGTCCCCCGGAAGCAGGTCGTAGCAAGGATTGACGCTGAACATCAACACATCAATAAACCCGCTCTCTATCGCTTTCTGCGCAGCAATAGGGTTATGACTGCTCAGGCCGATGCAGCGAATCTTCCCCTCTTTTTTCAGCTGCTGCGCATACTGCATGATCTCGCCTTCCGCAATCATATCCCACGTCTTCACCGAATCGACAAAATGGATCATACCAATATCAATATAGTCGGTTTTGAGCTGCGTAAGAAGATCATCAAACCCTTTGCGCACCTCGTTCGGGTCACGTGTTGCTTTATACTGGCCGTCTTTCCACACAGCGCAAAGATGCGCCTGCAGAACAAATTTGTCCCGCCGGCCGGCCAACACGTTTCCGATCCGCTCCCGCAGATCCGGATCAGGACTATACAGATCCATGCAATTGACCCCGCACTCGATCGCGCGGTCAAACACCCGGCGGGTAAACGCCTCATCTTTTCCCACAAAACCCTCACAGCCAAGGCCAATCTCACTGACACGGATTCCAGTCCGGCCCAATACACGGTAGTTCATCTGATTCTCCTCTTTTCTCTTATTATTTTTTAAGCTTTTTTCAACACGCTTTTTTGCTTCTGATTACAGAATACCATAAAAAGCGCTGGATTTCCACCACGGAAACCCAACGCTCTAAAGTAATCGATATTGTTTTTTATTTGTAAAGACGGCTTTTGAGTAATCGCCGTCTTTTACCGTTCGGTTTATAGCAGCATACCAGAAAAAGCACAAACAACAATACCGGCGGACGTCGAAAACGTCCGCCGGTATTTATTGGAATCAAACGAACTGTGCCAATCCGGATTCTTAGGCGCTATTTTGACCCATTCGGCTTTACACTTCACTCTGCATCATTCGGCAGGCTGTGCAGCATTTCCTTTCGCCTTTTCACGCCGGTAAAGGAAGAGCAGAGCGGCAAGCAGCAGGACCGCACCCACAGCAAGCCCAAGCCAGCCGTTTTCGGTAAATCCGGAAACCAGGTAACCCACAAAACAGCAAGCCGCTACCAGCAAGGCATATGGAAGCTGGGTGGAAACATGTTCAATGTGATTACACCGCGCGCCGGTAGAAGCAAGAATGGTCGTGTCCGAAATCGGAGAGATATGGTCTCCGCAGACCGCACCCGCAAGAATGGAGGAAACGGTAATGACCATGAGCTGGCTTTCCACATCGCCGAAGATAGCGATCGCGATTGGAATCAGAATGCCGAAGGTGCCCCAGGAAGTGCCGGTAGCAAACGCAAGACCCGCTGCAATAAGGAAGAATACAGCCGGCAGGATGGTAACAGCAAGAGAGGTATCCTGCACAAACTGGCTAACAAAACCGCCTGCGTTGAGGTATTCTTCTCCGCAGACACCGCTGAGTGTCCAGGCAAAGGTGAGGATGAGGATTGCCGGGACCATGGCTTTGAAGCCGTCCACCAAGCTTTCGGCGAACTCACGGAAGGTGATGATCTTCCGCGGAATATACAGCAAAAAGATGACGATAACCGTAATAAACGAACCAAATACCAACGAAAGAGACGAATTGCAGTTGGCAAATGCGTCGATCACATTGGCGCCTTCCAGAATACCGCCGGTGTAGAGCATACCGCCAATACACAGCACGATAAGCGCCGCAATGGGGAATATAAGGTCGAACACCTTACCCTTTTTGCCATTGTTTTCCTCTTCGGAAAATTCGCTTTCCTGCGTATGAGCAAACGCATACCGTTTCATCTTTCCGAAATCGACATTGGCAACAATGAGGAAAACGACCATGAGGATGGTCAAAAGAGCGTACAGGTTAAATGGGATGGTCTGCAAAAACAGAGAAAATCCATCAATGCTGCTGCTTTCCGGCATACTGGAACCGACTGCCGCCGCCCAGCTGGAGATTGGGGCGATGATGCAGATCGGCGCTGCGGTTGCGTCGATGATGTAAGCGAGCTTCGCACGGGAAACACCGTGGCGGTCAGTAACCGGTCCCATAACCGTACCAACGGTAAGGCAGTTAAAATAATCGTCTACAAAAATGATGGCGCCCAGCGCAGAAGTGGCGGCAAGCGCGCCGCGTTTGGAATGAATGCTCCGGGCCGCCCAGTTCCCGTACGCGCGGGAGGCGCCCGAACGATTGAGCAGTGCCACGATCATCCCCAACAGAACAAGGAAAATGATGATATTCGCATTGCTTCCCACCTTTTCGCCCATGATAGTAAAGGTGGTTTCCAGCGAATCCATTACATGGAAGTTGGTGAAAAACAGTGCTCCCGACAGAATGCCGATGAGCAGGGAGATATAGACTTCTTTGGTGATCAATGCGAGAACGATTGCAACAATGGCGGGCACAAGGGCCCATATAGTCTCCTGCATGTTATTTCTCCTCCGTTATTTTTTTGTTGCCTGTTCAATGGCTTCCCCTGCCAAACGGTAGGTAGTCCACTCATCCATGGGAACGGCACCCATACTCCGGTAAAACCGGATAGACGGCTCGTTCCAGTTCAAACAGGTCCACTCCATCCGTTTGCAGCCGCGGCGAACCGCTTCGGCCGCCACCGCTTGAAACAGCGCTTTTCCAATTCCAAGGCCACGCTTGTCCGGGTCAACATACAGATCTTCCAGATGGATTCCCGTCCGGCCGATAAAAGTGGAAAAATTTTCAAAGAAGAGCGCAAAGCCAACCGGCTCTCCTTCATATTCCGCCAGAAAAACATCCGCCGCATGCCGGTCGAACACAAACTCTTTGAGAATCTCCTCTGTTGCGACGACCTCGTCCGACATTTTTTCATACGCGGCGATTTTTCGAATAAACGATAAAACCAGAGCGGCGTCTTCTTTTTGCGCGACTCTGATCTTCAGTGCGTCTGCCACACTGACCCCTCCTCTTATGACTGATTAGTTATAGAATAACAAATTCCGGCATGCGATTCAACGAAAGGACAAAAAGACAGCGGAATCGACAAAACTTACCATGTTGTTTTGGCAATAAATACCATGCGAATGGTTCAGCGGCAGGATATGCGGACCATAAAAGAACCATTCGACTAATCCAAACCCCAAAACGCTCCACAGGTAAAAAAGCCGCCCGATACAAACGAGCAGCTTTTTGGTTGCTAAAGTTATATTTTGTGTAAACGTTGTGCGCTTCTGAATCGCCCAAACTGCCGAACGAACAGTCCGGCGCTATAATACTTTATACAAAATGTATTATTTATAAGATTATATACAATATTTCGCCTTTTTTACCCCTTCAGACTGCATACAACCTGTTTTGCCGCCAAAAATTACAAGTGTTTCCATTGGCGCGCAACACCCATTTTAATCCTTTTTCATATTCAGCTTTGAACCATAGGTCTCGCCCCATTCGGAAAGCGCGTGAACAACCGGACGAAGGCTTTGACCCAATTCGGTGAGTGTGTATTCAACACGCGGGGGCACTTCAGCGTATGCGCGCCGGGTAAGCAGACCGCTTTGCTCCATATCCCGCAGATTAGCCGTCAAAACCTTCTGGGTGATGTTTCCAACCGAGCGTTTCAATTCGCTGAACCGTTTGGTTCCATCAAGCAAATCCCGTATAATCAATACCTTCCAACGGTTGCTGACCAGCTGAAGTGCTAGCTCAACCGGGCAGGAAGGTATAGAAGACTGTTTCATCATGCTTCCTCCGTTTTCATCATCAAAAGCGTTTGATCTCTTCTATTATAAATTTTCGGCTGGAAGATTGCAAGACCGCAAAAGACTTGTTTACTTTCTTTCCGGGTTTTGATATCATAAAAACAGTAAGAAAGGGGCTGTGTTATTTGGAAAACACTCTGTATGTCGTTATCCCCTGTTACAATGAGCAGGAAGTTCTGCACGAAACCGCTTCCCGCCTGCAGATAAAAATGCGGGAGCTCATGGAAAAAGGGAAAATCTCCCGCAGCAGCAGAATCTTGTTTGTGAATGACGGCTCGAAAGACGCGACCTGGGACATCATCTGTTCCCTGCACGAAAAAGACCCGTTGTTTTCCGGAGCGAACCTTTCCCGGAACCGCGGGCATCAAAACGCGCTGCTGGCCGGGCTGATGACTGCGAAAGAACAGGCGTCGATGGTCGTTTCCATGGACGCGGATCTTCAGGACGATATCAACGCCATGGAACAGATGATTGACCTTTACCTTGAAGGATGTGACATTGTTTACGGCGTACGCAGTCAGCGGAAGAAAGACACCTTTTTCAAACGGTTTACCGCGGAAGGCTTTTACCGGCTGATGCGGCTGCTTGGTGTGGAGACCGTGTTCAACCACGCGGATTACCGGTTGATGAGCCGCCGTGCGCTTGAAGGTTTGGCGGAATTTAAAGAGGTCAACCTTTTCCTGCGCGGAATCGTTCCCATGATTGGTTTTAAAACTGCCTGCGTTGCCTATGAACGGGCCGAACGCTTTGCCGGTGAAAGCAAATATCCCCTCAAAAAAATGCTGGCGTTTGCGCTCGAAGGCATTACCTCTTTAAGCATAAAGCCCATCCGTCTCATCACACTGCTGGGGTTTCTGGTGTTTATTGTGAGCATCGCCATGCTGATTTATATTCTCGTAAGCTTCTGTACCGGAGCCGCGGTTCCGGGCTGGGCAAGCATGACCATTTCCGTCTGGGCGATTGGAGGGCTTACTCTGCTTTCAATTGGTGTGGTTGGAGAATACATTGGAAAAATCTACCTGGAAGTCAAACAGCGGCCTCGGTTTCTCATTGAAGACTACCGGAACGCACCGCCGGACACGTCGGAAACAGAAAACAGCCAACAACAGTGAATGTTCCAAGCATATCGTTTCATACCCATGTTGAGGATTCTCTTTGAACGCCAGACAAAAAAGGAGGAGCAACCTATGAAAAAAGCCAAAAAGGCGCTGTTACTTCTGCTTACGGCAGCGCTCATTCTCTCATCCACAGGCTGCCATAATGAAAACACACAGCAGGATTTTGACGCATTTATTGAAGATGAATTCGTAAGCACCATGCAAAGTGATTATATCACCGCTCATTCTTACCTGCAAAAGCCGGAGGACTTCGGGGTTGACGTTTCCAAGCTGGAGGTTTCACTGGGGCTTACCTACAGTGATGAAGACCTTGAACTGGCAAAAGAATCCGTAAACGCCTCATACGACGCATTCAAAGCGTTCAACCGCAGCAGCTTAACATCCGAACAGCAGGACACTTACGATATTTATAATTTTCAAATCACTCTAAGCAAAAAATTAAATGACGATAAATTCGATTACTATGCCAGCGCTTTTGAAAGCATGGGCGGTATCCATTACCAGCTTCCCGTGCTGTTTGCCGACTGGGAGGTCCGCAGCGAACAAGATGTCATTGACCTCATCACCCTGCTCGGTGACGTAAAGCCTTACGTGGATACCGCGCTGGAGTACACCAAAAAGCAGGAGGAAAAGGGCCTTCTGATGGTGGACTTCGATTCGGTCATCGATTATTGTAACGGGATATTGGAAAAAGGGGAAAACAGCTCCATCCTCTCTTCCATGAAAGACAGCATTGCCGCGCTCAATTTGAATGATGAGAAAACGGAACAGTATACAAGTCAGCTGCAGGAGGCGTTCCGTTCCTCTTTCCTGCCGGCGTATGAAGCGATCCGCAGCACGATGCAGCAGCTCAAAGAAACCGGCACCAACAACACCGAAGGCCTTGCGAAATTTGAACACGGAAAAGAGTATTTCGAGCTTTTGCTCCAGCAGAACATCGGCTCCAACAAATCGGTCGATGAGATTCGCCAGATGATGGAAAACGCCTACGACAGTCATCTTTCCAAGCTGCAGTCGATCCTGCTTCAGAACCCGGACGCCATGGACGCCATGCTCGCCTATGAGTTCCCTGAAACCGGATACACAAGCTACGCCGACATCATGAACGATATTCAAAGCAAATTCTTTAACGAATTTCCCGCTGTAAACGATCTTACCTTCAATATTGTCGATATCAATGAAGAGATCGCCTCCGATTCCGGCGTCACCGCCTATTTCAACATTCCTACCATTGACGGGAACCCGGTCAAACAGCTCCGTGTAAACCCCACGACCAACGATGTGACGAGTATCGCCACCTATGCGACGGTCGCGCACGAAGGTTTTCCGGGGCATATGTATCAGTACGCTTACCTGTATGAAAACACCGACTCCAACTACCGTAAGGTTCTTGCAGACAGCCTTGCCTATACAGAAGGGTTCGCTGTTTACGCGCAGTATGAAGCGTTCCGCTATCTGGACAGTGTAGACCCCGCTCTCCTCGCCGCATACCGGGAAAATGAACTGCTGACCTACTGTGCCATTATCTTAATGGATATTGGCATTCATTACGACGGCTGGTCGTTCGAAGACTTTAAAACCAACATGGCTCTTTACGGGTTTGTGACCGATGATGATGAAGCCATGAGAGAACAGTATAACCAGCTTCAGGCAAACCCGTGCGCTTTTGAGCCTTATTATGTGGGATATCATGAAATCGTCAATCTCAAGGGAATGGCGCAAACAGAACTGGGTGACCTGTTTGACGAAAAAGAGTTCAATGAAGCGCTGTTAAAAAGCGGTGCCGCTCCATTTTCAGTGGTACAGAAAAACATGGAAGAGTATATTGAAACAGCCGCATACACCGATGCTCAGTTTGCCAAATCAGCCGCCTAAAAAGAAAATAGAGCCATGCAACGAAATACATAAACAAAAGGTTCCTGTTTTAATAAACAGGAACCTTTTTTCATGTGAAAGCAGAAGGCCGAATGTTTCTCTGCTTCAAAAGCACAAAACCCTATTCAAAACAAGTTTCGCCTGTCAATGGAATACCCGGGCAAAAATGTTCATTTCAAAATAAACCATCCTGCCTCTTGCCCGGCTGAGCGTTCAATAACTTTCCTGCATTTCGGCATCCTGTTTGGTTTTGTGTACGGTACCAAACGGATGATGCGGCGGCGCATAAACCGAAAACAGCTTTAGCGGTGTTCTTCCTGTATTGATGATGTTATGCCAGGTACATGCCGGAACCAAAATCGCGCAATTTTCCACCACTTTTTTACGGTAATCCAAATTGTCTTTCTTCGGTCCCATTTTTACAAGCGCGCAGCCAGATTCAATATAGATGAGCTGATCTGTATCGGAATGCATCTCCAAGCCTATATCTCCGCCAGCGGGTATGCTCATCAAAGTGACCTGTAAGCAATTCCCTGTCCAAAGTGCTGTGCGGTAATAAGGGTTCATTCCGGAAAGCCGTTTCATATCAAAAACCACCGGATAAGGGCCGTGATCTTTAATCCGGAATTTGCCAGACCTATTCTGCAATGGCTCGAACCTCCTTTCAAACGATTCTGTATCATTATATGATTTTCGACAAAAACCGTGCATGCTGTATCCGGTGATACTGCCGCGGAAAGACGCATAAACTATGAACAGTACGGTTGAGGAGGGATTCTATGGGCTTAAAATCATGGTCCGCCCCAGAAAAATGGATTCTGGCTGGTATTCCGGCGCTGTTTCTGATTGGTTCGGTACTGCATTTCGCGTACCAGCTTCTGGGGCAAAACCCGGTAGCAGGGTTGTTTTTCCCGGTAAACGAAAGTGTTTGGGAGCATTGCAAAATGGTGCTTCTGCCTGTTATCCTATGGTGGTCAACCTATTACTGCTGCCGCGGGAAAAAGCACGGGATTTCGAAAGACAAGTGGTTTAGCGCGGCGCTGTGGGCCCTGCTGTCTGCATGGATTGCCGTCCACTGCTTTTCTACTTTTATACCCAGGCGTTTGGTGTGGAACTGTTATGGGTAGATATCATCATTTTGTTTGCAGCATTTCTGTTTGGGCAGCTGCTGGGGCTGCACCTTTTTCGGCACGGAACAGGAATTCCCGCTTGGATATCCATCTGCGTTTTCATATTCCTGCTGCTGGTATTTATGGTATTCACCTTTTTCCCACCGCACATTCCTCTGTTTGAGGATGCTGTGACCGCGGCTTATGGGATTCAATGGTTTATTTGAATCGGGAAACCAATACGCATTCTTTCAGCCTCTGTCTAACAATTTTAAAAGGGGTTCGCCTCACTGTTTGATTCGAGATTGAAAAAAGCACCGCATATAAGCGGTGCTTTTTTCATATATATTTTGTTTCACAGCAGAAAAACGAAACCTTTACCGCTACCTAATCTTCCCCCAAACGGTTGCTTGCATCGCCGCAACAAAAACAGGCAGAGCGGCCCGGGGGCCCGCTCTGCTGTTCGAACAACCTACTTTCACCCCGTGCTGAAAAGCGTTTGCGCTGAGCAAACGTTTCTTTCGCGACGAGGCAGTAAACGCTTATACGTTTTCCCGCTCCGGGACCGCCGCGCTCGCCTTCCGGTCCGACAGCCCAACGGAATACCGGAACAGAACCAAACCGATGAGGAAAAACGCCCCCAAAGCACCTACGCCGATGCTGCTGCTTCCGGTCAGCTGAGAGACTAGGCTGACAGTCATGGTACCTAACAGTGAAGCGCCTTTTCCGCAGATATCCAACAATCCAAAATACTCCCCGGACTTTTCCGGCGGGATGATTTTGGCAAAATGAGAACGTGAAAGCGCCTGAACACCACCCTGGAACATGCCAACCACTACCGCAAGAATCCAGAAATGAAGCTGCAACGACATAAACATGGCGAACACCGCAATCCCAAAATAAGCGATGATGCAAATGGTGAGCAGCCGTGCGGTCGGCATTTTGCGGGAAAGCCGCCCGATGATAATTGACGATGGGAACGCGACAATCTGGGTGACCAGGAGCGCGAGCAGCAGCCCGGTGGTATCAAACCCAAGTGCCGTTCCATATGCGGTCGCCATATCAATAATGGTATAAACCCCGTCGATGTAAAAGAAGAACGCCAAAATAAAGAAGAGAACACGCTTGTCTTTCGCAATTTCCTTCAACGTCTGCCAGAGTCTTGAAAAATCGTTCTGCCACCTGCTGTCCTGCACATAATGCTTTTGGTGATAAGAACGGAACAGCGGCACAGTGCAGCCAAGCCACCAGAGCGCAACCACAAGAAACGCCAACAGCATTGCCGTTGATGTGGAAATGCCGATCGGCTCCGCTCCCAGCACAAGCCCAAGGCAGATTAAAAACGGCAAACAACTGCCAATGTAGCCCCATGCGTACCCCTGCGAAGAAACACTGTCCATCCGCTCTTTTTCAGTGATATCCCCTAACATGGAATCATAAAAAATCAAGCTTCCGGAATATCCCGCTTTGGTAAGGACAAAAACAACCAGGAAGATAAACCAGCTTTCCAGAAAGCCCAGAACCGTGCACCCCAGCACACCAAGCAGGACCATGATGGCAAACAAAGGCTTTTTTCTTCCCTTCCGGTCGGATATCGTTCCCAGGACAGGACCGGCAAGCGCCACGATCAACGTTGCCGCAGACGCCGCGTAACCCCAGTAAGCAAGATAATCCACTGAACTGAGGCCGGCATTTTCCGCTAATGCGTTAAAATAAATGGGAATGATGGTGGAAACCAGCAAAATAAACGCCGAATTGCCCACATCGTACAAAATCCATTTTTTCTCCTGCCCGGTCAATTTAAACTTCATGTTGCTCCTCCTCAGCTTTTTCTATCAAACGGGAACTGAACGTATAGCGGTACAAGGGGTCATACGGCAAATTCCCGCGGGCGCTTTCCTCAAAATCCCGAATCAAACCTGTCGCTTTCGGGATAGCCGCTTGATACCGTTTTAGTAAAATCTCATCGCTGTCACGGCACACTGGGTCCGGCTTTTCATCAACCAGCAGGCCGTTCATCTCACGATAATGGCCGGAAAGCCGCAGGATGGTGCGGATTATCCACCGTTTTCCCCGCCCGGGCGCACAAAGCAGCCGATTGTAAAACACCATGCTGCGAAGGGCACGGAAAATCTCCTCCGGCGTTACATCGGCATAAAACCGGCTGATAACCTCCGCCCGGTCTTTGGAAGGATGAATGTGTTCCGCCAACTTTTTCGCAACCGGGTCATACCCATCTGCGACGAGAAGCGAACGGTCAAACGACACCTCAATGTGCGCATGCCCCGCCCCGCTTTCGGCAATCTTTTCATCAATGTAATCATGGCACTCCCGGTCGAGCGCAAAATGGCACAGAAAACCGTAAATATAAGCGACGTACTCATCCTGAAAACCGCTTTTATGCCAAACATCACCAGCATGGATAAAAAAGGAAGAAGCAGGCTGTTCATGCATGGCGTAACCAATCCGGTTGACTGGGTCGGAAGTCAGTGGACGATAATAAAACAAAAGATCCGGCCCATGCAAACCAATATCAAATAACTCCCGATATGCCTCGATCTGTTGCTGCTGTTTTTGAGGCAGGCAGCGCAGCACATCGTTTCCAAACCGAACATGCGCATATGTAGACGGCATTGCTTTTCTCTCCCCATGCAAAGCGACCGGCCGCGGCTGTTTCCCCATCCCGGCAGATCTGGCAACGCCTAGTTTTGCGGTGCTTTGGTCTGACGCAACACGGCACTTTAGATTTCTGCACTCATTATAAAGCGATTTGGTTAATTCAACCGATTGGCTCCAGTAAAATCTAAGTAAAACAATGTTGCCTTACTTTGCCGTTTAACTATTCCGCGCTCCGCGTGCAAACCGGCAGACAAGCTGCGGAGCTTTCTCTTGAATCAGCCGGATAAACTCCTTTTCGGTTTCTCCGGTAAACTGTTTCCGGTCAATCACGACTATCTGCCACTCTTTTGTGAACAACACATAATAATGCTGGGTACCAACCAGCCGGCTGAGCACACTATATGGAAAACTCAATTCGCCGTGGGTCGTCTCGTTCAGCAGTTTGAACTCCTGCTCCTGCAACAAAAGCTTTCCCTCGACCTGATCGGTTCCGTACATCTCATTCATTCGCCGAAGGCTGCGTTCTGCCTGTTGTCTGCGCAGCAGGTAAAACTCCACCTGAAGCACAGCCGCCCCAACGACCGCTATCAGCAGCAGGGTATATTCCCCCACACACGCCGCCGCGATGCCAGCCAAAAGGAGCACCGCCGTTAAAATCCAAATCCATTTTTTGAGACCCGGTTTGATTAGATGCGGGCGAAGCTCCAAGAGGGCTTCGCGATTGACTAGTGTATGCAGTTCCATAAAAATTCCCTTTCGCGGTTCATACATTCTATTGTTATTATATCGCGCCACACATTCAAAAAGCAACCGTTCCCGCCCCAATCAATCGGCTTTTTCAACAGACAAATCTCCGCTAACCGTTTTTGATGAGCGTCATAAGAAACAGTGCCCCGGCTTAATGTTTCGCCGTTCGTCATCCGTAAAAAATTCAATCGACATCATTCTGCTTCAAACCGCCAATCAAAAAAGCCCCGGGCTCAACAAAAAGTCCGGGGTGCAGCCGTTTTCGGCCAGTCTTTCTTCTCTATTACTGCAAGCGCCGAAATGAAAAGGTTAACATAACGCAGCCATCACCTTTTAGTGGCCCAGCGGCTTTCGCTCAAACATATCCTTTTCAGTGGTCCGGTCCGCATGGAACAAGGTGCAGAACACAATTCCAAACGGGATTAACGTAGCCCAGATTGCCTTCCCCGAAAAGAGATGGCACAAAACAGTTCCCACCACCGCGCCGAGCACAAAAAACAACAGCATTTCAAAATGCCTCGTTAATTTTTTGCGATGCGCTTTATTTCCAGTGCGAAAATATTTAATCTCTTTCGCCAAACCAATCCCAATCTGCCGGATATGGTTGGTGGCAAAGGTAGTCGCCATAGGGATACCCTCCGCCTGACGGAAGGTATTGTACTGCATAGACGCAATGAAATTAATTGCCACCTGAGAAATTTGTACCGGAGCAGAATCCGGCACAAAGCCAAGCCCAGCCACCACCAGCATTTCAATGACGATTAAAAGTGTGTCCCAACGCATGGGAAGATGACGTTTAATGGGGTTGGGAAGCAGTTCAGAAACGACCGCACCCATCAGATAAGCCGAGATGGGGATGAGGTAATAAAGCGCCTCGCTCCACTTTGCTTCTCCAAGCGCCATCCCCATCAAAACCACATTTCCTGTCTGAGCATTGCAGAACACGTTGCCCCGCAAAAGAAACGTATACGCGCCGAAAAAGCCGGCTACTCCAATGAGAATGTGAAAGACCCATTTTCGTTCACACATGAGAAAATAGGTTTCATCCTTTTGCTGACTGTTTTTCAATAAAAATCTCTCCATTTTTCAGATGAATCATTAACGCCATCTTTATCCATTGTTTCCGCTGTAAACAGCAAAAGCACTGATTACAATTACAATTGCCGCTTTAAAATAGCCCTAATGAAACACACTCGCTCTCAGTCTGTTGGCAGTACACGAGAAGAAGAACGACATTCTTTATTTTGGCGCAGCCTAAAACGGCAGAGCGTTTCGCACGATTCGTGTTACGCCTATAATGAAAATTATTTTGAAAAAGATTTTACAATATAAAACATGCAAAAAACCCGCGGCCATGAGAGTTCCACAGCTACGGGTTTTTAACTTAAAAAAGGAACTCGAAAAATTTCTGACCCAATCGCAAATCGTTTTACCTTAAAAATAAAAGCTTGGAGCACAAACCGGCTCCAAGCCCTGCTTGGTGCGGATAACAGGACTTGAACCTGCACGTCGGAGACACCAGATCCTAAGTCTGGCGCGTCTGCCAATTCCGCCATATCCGCATATGCGCCCAATCGGGCGAGACGAACAATATTTTATCATTCCCACTGGCGTTTGTCAACAAACGACTAATACGGCATGCGTTTGATTTGTTCGATATTGGCGCGAATTTCAGCGGCAAGCTCGTCAATGCCGGCAAATTTTCGCTCCCCACGGACAAACTCTTTAAAGCTGACTTTTATGTTTTGCCCGTACAAATGCGCACCTACTCCTATAATATATGTTTCAGCGAGGGGGAACCGCTCACCTGCGATGGTCGGCTTTACCCCAACATTGGTGATGGATTTATACCGTTTCCCTTCCACAATCGCATAAGACGCGTACACTCCAAACCGGGGAATCACAAACTGTTCGGGATAGATCTGGTTGATGGTCGGAATTCCAATTTTTCTTCCGATTTCTAACCCGTGCGCCACTTCAAAATCTATACAGTAATCGTACCCCAGCAAGCGGTTTGCCACCGGTATATCGCCCTCCGCCAAACAATGGCGAATGCGTGTGGAACTAACCGGTTTTCCTTCGTCCAGCAAGACGGGAACCGCTAAAAGCCGGATACCGAAACGGTCGCAGAGAGTCCGCAGCAGATGAATATCGCCCGCTGCATCCTTTCCAAACCGAAAGTCGTATCCACACGCCACGACCTTCGCATGCAGCGCTTTCACCAAAATCCGTTCCACGAACTCTTCGGGGGAAAAGTTCTGAATCCGCTCAAACGCCGGCATCTCCACTACTTCAATCCCGAGCTGCTCCAGATAAGCAAACCGAAGCCGGTCGGTGAGGATGCGCTTCATCCCCTGCTTGCGTCTGGGGATCAAATGATCGGTCGAAAAGGTAAGAACCGCCGGTACAAGCCCGTTTTTTTTCTGTGAAGTCGCACATTCAATGACCGCCCGGTGCCCCAAATGAACTCCATCAAACAATCCGAGCGCCACCGCCGTGTTCTTTCCAAATTCTGTAACGTCACGGTAAACCTGCACCTTGATTTCTCCTCCTTTTCCTATTTTAAAAAAATGCCGTTACCCGAAGTTCCATCGGTTCAAGCGCGGTCTTTGCCACCCCAAGAAAAACACCGTCCGCGCTGTAAACCGCGTGCAGAAGATTATCCTGTTTCTGGTAACGCAAGCGGTTTAAATCCAGCCGCACACCGTTTAAAAACATCCGTTCCTGCGGCTTGCTCAACCGGATGCGCGGGCAGTTCGCAAACAGCCGTTCCGGGGGAATCAGCACCTCTTCAAATCCATGACAGTCAGCAAGCCGCTGCGCCTGTTCCATGGTGATGCAGTCATCCAGCGTAAAGCCGGACGACTCGGTCCGCACAAGCGAGGTCATGATCCCGCCTGCGCCGAGCACTTCGCCGACATCGTGCAGAATGGTGCGCACATAGGTTCCCTTGGAACAACGGATATCCATTTCCCCCTCACGGGTGGATTCGTCGTATTCAAGGATCGTCAGCTGTTTAATGCAGATCCGCCGCGGTTCACGTTCCACATTTCTTCCCTGCCGGGCGAGATCATACAGGCGCTGGCCGTTTACCCGTACAGCGGAATACATGGGCGGAAGCTGATCGATCTCTCCTTCAAACGCTTTCAGCGCAGATTCCAGTGCCTGCCGTGCAACGGGAATATCACTGGTGCTCAGCACCGTTCCGGTGGAATCCTGCGTGTCGGTCTCCACGCCAAACCGAAATCCTGCCGTATACCGTTTTTCTTCATTTGGCAGAATGTCGCACGCTTTGGTGGCTGTACCCAGCAAAAGCGGAAGAACGCCGGTTGCCATAGGGTCCAATGTGCCGGCATGCCCCATTTTACGCACGCCGGTCATTCCCCGCATTTTCGCGATCACGTCAAAGGATGTAAAATCCTGCGGCTTATTGATGCAAATAACTCCGTTCATAGAACCTCTTTCACCGTTTCCACCAGTCGGGTGATCACCTCATCGGCTGAACCGGTCAGAGTACAGCCCGCCGCACGGGCATGTCCGCCCCCGCCAAACCGTTTGCAGATTTCGGAAGCGTCAATGGGTTCGACCGTCCGAACAGAGATTTTATAAAACCCATCTCGTTCACGCAGTGTAATGCCCACTTCTACCCCTTCTACCTGACGCGGAAGCGCGGAAACACCGTCCAGCTCGCCTTCGTCCACACCGCTTTCTTCCACCAGCGCACGGGGAAGCAGCGCGACGGCACAGCGGTCGTCAAAATAAAACCGCAGCGAATTGAGCACCGCCTGTTCCACACGAATACGCCCATGGCTCTTCGTGTCAAACATCACGCGGTTGATGGTCACATAATCCGCACCCGCTTCCATCAGCCGGGCGGCGATCCGGTGGGTGTTTCCGGTGGTATTGGAAAATTTAAAACAGCCGGTATCCGTCGCGATGCCGGTATAAAGCGGGTCCGCGATCTCTTTTGAAAGCGGAAGCCCAAGTGCTTCAACAAGCCCCGCCATAATTTCAGCTGTTGCCGCCGCTTCCGGATGGAGGCAGGTCTCTTTGGCATATTTACGGTTAGAGATGTGATGATCAATGCACAGATCGATCTTCCCCGCGTAAACAGACAGCTTTTCTCCAAGCAGCTGTTCATCGGCAATATCCACCGCAACGACCAGCTGCGGTTCGAAATCCAGCACCTGCTCTTCGGCAAAATACGAAAATTTCGCCGGAATCGAGTCAGAACAAAGCACGGCGGTCTGCTTGCCCAGCTGATTGAGCGCCTTTTGCAGACCGAATCCGGAACCAAGGGTATCCCCGTCCGGATTATGGTGGGTCAGGATCAGGATGCGCTGCGCATCCAAAAGGCGTTTGGCCGCCTGCTCGACGGTAACGTCCATTGATATCCTCCTTTAAAATACAGGGCGGCAGCCCGCCGCCCTGTGCTTATCCTTTATGATTTAATTCATCTATCAGCTGATTGAGCTGAGCGCTGTGCTCAATGGAATCATCCGCAATAAAATGCAGTTCGGGGCAGCGGCGCATCCGAATGCGCGCGCTGAGTTCCCGTTTGATGAACCCACTCGCCGATTTCAGCCCCTGTACGGCTTCCTTGGCGGTATCCATCCCCTCCATCGCGCTGATATAGACCTTACAATGAGAGAGGTCATTGGAAAGCTCCAGTTTGACGATACTCAGCATTCCATGAACACGCGGGTCTTTGAGCTCACGCAGAATCACGCTGAGTTCCCGCTTGAAATCTTCAGACAAGCGCCCTATTTTATAACCGGCCATAAGCCTCACCGCCTTTCATCATCCACAAAGGTTGCTGCATTTAATCACGGTATTCTTCCACAATATACGCTTCAAATACGTCGCCTTCTTTGACGTCGTTAAACTTCTCAAGGCCAATACCACATTCGTAGCCCTGGTTAACCTCACGGACGTCATCTTTGAAACGCCGGAGCGAATCAATCTTATCCTCAGCAATCACAATGCCGTCACGTACAACACGAATCATCGAGGCACGGGTGACCTTTCCTTCTGTCACATAGCAGCCCGCAACCGTTCCGACACTGGAAATTTTGTAAACCGCACGCACTTCCACACGGCCCTGATCGACATCGCGGTATTTCGGCGCCAGCATCCCCTTCATCGCCTGGGTAACATCGTCAATCGCATCGTAAATAATGCGGTAGGTACGAATCTCAACGCCCTCTTCTTCCGCGCTCGCGCGTGCAACCGGGTCCGGACGCACATTAAAGCCGATGACGATTGCGTTGGACGCGTTCGCCAGCATAACGTCCGATTTGGAAATCGCGCCGACGCCGCCGTGAATCACGCGGACACGCACTTCATCGTTGGTGAGTTTTTCCAGCGACTGACGGACCGCTTCAACGGAACCCTGTACGTCCGCTTTAACAACAATGGCAAGCTCTTTCATTTCGCCCTGCTCAATCTGGCTGAACAGATTGTCAAGCGTAACCTTCTGATAGCTCTTGAATTCCTGCTCTTTGAGCTCATGGCGCCGCTGCTCAACCAGCGTTCTTGCCAGACGCTCATCCGCAACCGCATTGACCACATCACCCGCTGACGGCACTTCATCAAGGCCGGTGATTTCAACCGGCATGGACGGGCCGGCCTCTTTTACCTGTTTGCCGCGGTCGTTGGTCATTACACGAACACGGCCAACCGTTGTTCCGGCAATGATGATATCACCGGTGTGAAGGGTTCCGTTCTGAACAAGCAAAGTCGCAACCGGGCCGCGGCCTTTATCCAACCGTGCTTCAATGACCGTACCTTTCGCCGGACGGTTCGGGTTCGCCTTCAGTTCACGCATATCCGAAACAAGGCAGACCATTTCCAGAAGGTTATCGATTCCTTCACCGGTCAAAGCAGAGACCGGGCAGCAGACCGTATCGCCGCCCCATTCCTCCGGAATCAGCTCATATTCTGTGAGTTCCTGTTTAACACGGTCCGGATTGGCGCCTTCTTTATCAATCTTGTTAATGGCAACAATGATGGATACTCCCGCAGCTTTCGCGTGGTTGATCGCTTCAACCGTCTGCGGCATGATACCATCGTCCGCAGCGACCACAAGGATAGCGACATCGGTAACGGAAGCGCCGCGCGCACGCATAGCGGTAAACGCTTCATGGCCCGGGGTATCTAAGAAGGTAATGACCTGGTCGTTTACCTTAACCTGATACGCACCAATGTGCTGGGTAATTCCGCCCGCTTCGGTCGCCGTTACGTTCGCATGACGAATCTTGTCGAGCAGGGATGTTTTACCATGGTCAACGTGACCCATAACAACAACAACCGGGCTGCGCGGTTCCAGGTTTTCGGTATCGTCCTCACTGTCGTCAATCAGACGCTCTTCAATGGTGACAATCACTTCGTGCTCAACCTTTGCACCCAGCTCTTCCGCAATCAGAGAAGCGGTGTCAAAGTCAATGACCTCGTTCATAGAAGCCATAACGCCCAACATCATCAAACGTTTAATGACCTCGCTGACAGTAACTTTCAGCCGGGAAGCGAGCTCGCTGACGACGATCTCATCCGGAATAAGCACTTTCAGCTGCTGTTTGCGCGCACGCTCCAACGCAAGCCGCTGCAGCTTCTGCGCTTCGGTCTCTCTCTTCTGAGACTGCTGACGTCCGCGCTGCTGGGATTTCTGGTTGATCTTCTGCTTGCGGCGCACGTTGTCACCGCTCATGCGGGTCTGCGGAGCGATCTGTTCATACCGCTCGTTGTATTTGTCCAAATCCACCTGAGCCGCACGGGTATCCACGTGCCGCACGGTGATCTCTTTTTTCGGCTGCTCGGCTTTCGGTTTGTCGGTCTTTTTGGGACCGTGCACCGGGAAATTGAACTTCTCTTCCGGCTGTTTTGCCGGCTTGGCATCCTGCTTCGGCTGCGCCGGAGCCTGCGGTTTCGGCTTTGCAGGATTGGTTCCCGTCTGCACTTCTTTTTTCTGTGATGGATGTGTTTTTTCCACCTTTTGCGCTTCTGCCGCCGGCGCGGTTTCCGCCTTTTTTGTTTCTTTCTGCACTGGCGCTCCCTCTTTTTCCTTTACCGGCCCTTGTTTTGTTTCTGTTTGTTCTGCGGCCGGAACAGTTGTTTTTACCGTACTCTTAAAATACGCGTCAAAATTTTCTACCTGATTCTGCTGGGTAAAATAATCAAACACAATGTTGAGTTCCTCATCCGTCAAAGCCGTCATATGCTTTTTCGGTGTGTCAGAATATTTAGAAAGCAGATCAGCTACATCCTTGTTCTGAAGATTTAAATCTTTCGCTACCTCGTGGAGCCTGTATTTTATTACCATAGATATCCTCCCGTTACCATTCTTTTAAGACATCAGCACAGCTGTTCCAGCATGTTCTGAAAACCGGGGTCTGTCAAACCGAAAACACCAATCCGTTTTTGAAACACCTGCTGTGCATCCTCCAAAGAAAAAGGAGCTTCCAGCAAACGCACCCCTGCGCGGGCACAGTAGAATTCCGCTTCTTTTTTCGTTTTCTCTGAAGCACCGCAGGAGATAACTACCAGCCCGGTTTCTCCTTTTCGCGCGGATTTCATCACCGCATCAAAGCCGGTGACCAGTTTTCCCGCCCGTTTTGCAAGAGACAGGGCGGAAAGCGCTTTTTGGGCTGCTGTCATTCCAGTTCACCCTCCAGTTTGTCGTAAACCTCATCCGGGATACGGCATCCAAAGCTTTTTTCCAGCCGTTTGGATTTTCTGCATTTTTTAAAGCATTCCGTATTCCGGCAGAGATAGGCGCCGCGCCCTGATTTCTTACCGGTCAGATCCAGCAAAAATTCGCCTTCCGGTGTTTTCACCACACGCACCAGTTCCTTTTTCGGCTTCATCTCACCGCAGCCGGTACACATACGCATGGGGATTTTTTTGTTCTGCACAGCCAGCCCCTCTCTCTGTTCAAACATTTCTATTACTGAAACAGCCGCCTTTATGATTCGGCGGGATTATTCCTCGTCTTCTCCGTAAAAACCGCTCTCCGGGCGGATATCAATCTTATATCCTGTCAGACGGGCAGCGAGCTTCGCATTCTGCCCTTTGTTGCCGATTGCCAGAGAAAGCTGATGATCCGGCACGGTGACCCGGCAGGTTCTGGACTCTTCATCCAGAATCTCAACACCAACGACCTTCGCCGGAGAAAGCGCCTGCGCGATGAACTCCTTCGGATCCTCACTGTACGGAACCACATCAATCTTTTCGCCGCCGAGTTCATCCACAATATGAGCAACACGCGTTCCTTTCGGGCCGATGCACGCGCCCACCGCATCCACGTTCTCATCCGCGCTGTAAACAGCCAGCTTGGTGCGGGCGCCCGCTTCACGGGAAATTGCCTTGACAACGACCGTGCCGTCAAAAATTTCCGGTACTTCAGTTTCAAACAGGCGTTTTACCAGGTCTCTGTGGGTTCTTGAAATTTTCAGGTTGCAGCGTTTGCCGTTGGCGGTAATGTCACTGACATAAACCTTCACATAATCGCCTTCCACAAATGAATCGCTTTCTAACTGCTCATTGCGGAACAACATCACTTCGTTGCCGTCAATCTCCAACGTGACGTTGCCGGTCTGCGGCTCAATCCGCTGTACCTTTCCGGTCACAACTTCATGCAGCTTGGAACGGAACTGCTCGATCATCTGCTCCCGCTCCGCCTCGCGGATGCCCTGGCGAATGACATGCTTCGCCGTCTGCGCCGCGATGCGTCCGAACTGCTTGGTTTCCAGCTTGATCTCCACGGTGTCGCCGAGCTTTGCACGTTTATTCGCTTTCAGAGCGTCATCCAGAGTAATCTCATTCGCCGGGTCCTCTACCTCTGCCACAACGGTCTTGACCATGCTGACTTTAAATTTGCGGGTGTCGTCGTCAATATCCACCAGCACATTTTCCACACCGCCGTAATCGCGTTTGACCGCCATGCCAATCGCGGTTTTGATCCGCTCCAGAAGGTATTCCAGCGGAATCTCCTTCTCCTTTGCAAGCAGCTCCAGTGCGTCAAAAAATTCGTTATTCATTTTCCAGCTCTCTCCAATCCTGTCTGATTCATTTATTCCTGTTCAAAATCCGCTTCGTCAAAATCATCCAACCGGATGAACCCAAGCTCTTTTACGGGAAAAGAGCGCGGCGTGCCGTCACAATCCACTGTAACCTGCCCGTCTTCATAAGAAGAAAGGGTTCCTTTAAAATCACGCACACCGTCTACCGGGCGGATGGACCGCAGTTCCACCGGCATTCCCATGCAGGCGGCAAAATGTTCCGGCCGGCGCAGTTCACGCCCCAGTCCCGCGGAAGCGACCTCCAGATAATAGCTCTGCTCAATAGGGTCTTCTTCATCCAGGACCGGATCCAGCAGGCGGCTCATTTCCGCACAGTCGTCCATGTCGATCCCTTCCGGCTTATCGAGGATCACGCGCAGAAACCAGCTGCCGCCTTCCTTTTCGAACCGGACATCCCACAGGGTAAAACCAAGCTGCTGCGCGATCGGCTCAGCAAGCTCCCACACGACCGAAACGGTCGAGCCTTTTTTTGCCATCTGCTTCATTCCTTTCCCGTACGCTGTTAAAGGTTCTTAACATAAAGGAAAGACCGGGAAACTCCCAGCCTTTCATTTAAAATAACTATTCTAACCATAAGCAGTATACCATACCCGCCCGCTAATTGCAAGTGTTTTCTTGCCGTACGCGGCAGAGGATATATCTGCCTGTCAGTCCTCAATCTGCTTGCCGAGGAGAGCCGCTGCCGTCTGGATCAGCTTTGTCTGCACTTCGGTCGGTTCGGCTGACCCATCGCCGGTGATATACATAATCGCGCCGTTGACGTCCCCCTGCGAAAGAATCGGCGCGCAGATGTACGCGTAACGGTCAACGCCTTCTACCGGCCGAATCCCCTCTCTTTTGGCATTGGGCAGATTTTTACGGGCGCTCATCAGCTCCTCTAATTCAGATGAAACCCGCCGTTCCAATAGTTCCTTTTTCGGCACGCCGGAAACGGCGATCACATTGTCACGATCACAGACCAGCACCGGAAGGTTACCGGCTTTATAAAGCACCTCCGCACACTGTGCAGCGTAATTGGACAGTTCGCCGATCGGCGAATATTTTTTAAACACGACAGCGCCTTCCGCGTTTGTAAAGATTTCCATCGGGTCCCCTTCCCGAATGCGGAGTGTCCGGCGAATCTCTTTCGGAATGACCACCCTTCCCAGATCGTCGATCCTTCTCACAATGCCCGTTGCTTTCATATTTTAAATCCCCCATCGTTGTTTACAGATTTTGCAATAGTAGTATCTGTCAGCCGATGAAGAATATACCACTGAATTTCAGCCTTATTTTCCGATTCGATTTCATTAAAAAATGCCGCATACAAAATATGCGGCATTTTTAATCGATTCATCACTTTATTAGAAAAGATCGTGCGCGGCATCCTCCGGGCTTGCAAACGGCCCCGGAATGACATTCACTCCACGGTGCCCGCCAAAGTAATCCCGGTCAAAAACGATATCCGTTCCGTCGGGATTTTCAAACCGCTCTTCCGGCTCGAACGCGCAGCCGAGAATATCGCTGTTGACCATACCCACGGTAAAGTCGTTCAGATAATCGTACAGATTGGTGGAAAGCACCGGCTTGCCGTCTTTGTAAACGACATCCACATACACTTCGTGTTCGGTATCCACAAGGTGGTCGGTCTCTTTCTGGTAGGCTTTCGCGCCGTTGAAATAAGCGTTGCCCTTGACCCAGACCGGAAGCGAATGGTTGTGTGCCGGCTCCAGTTTTGTCATATCCGGCGTGTCGGTGTCCATATCAAACATCTTGATCCACTCATCGTAGGTAAGGTAATCGTCCATCACATGGGTACCAACTTCACGGTTTTCCGCATCACTGCCTTCCGAACTGTCACGCAGAGTAATAAAAGGTTCCGACGGCCATTTCTGTACAAAAATGTTGTTGTAGAACCGGTCGTCGCCGTGAAGGATGGTCATGAAGCCCATGACTTCGGTCCGGTGCGGAATGTGGTACGGCGTATACCGCGGGCCGGTTCCGCCGCCTACACAGGTAAGCGCGCCGCAGATGAGGTTGTGCACCATAGCCACACCCTCAGTCGCAAAACGCAGGGTCGCGTCGGACAGCAGGATGTTGTTGTCAATCAGCGTAGGACCGTGGCCGACCTCTACAAAGATATCCTGGCTCATCATGCCGCCCTTGAGCTGTTTGGCGAATTCCGGTTTCTGGTTGTCATGCATCAGGTTCTGGGTAATACGGGTGCCCTGTGCTTCCCAGTCGCACCAGATACCCATGGTGCAGTGATGGATGTGGTTGCGGCGGAAAATCACGTCGATCGCGGCGTGCATTTTGATGCCGGCGATCTCTGCCCCGCCCAGCTCCATCATGTTGTTGATGTGGTGGATGTGGTTGTCCTCAATCACTGAGAAAACGCCGCCCATACGGCCGATGATGCCGCCCTGCTCACAGTTGTGGATGTTGCAGCGGCGAACGATATGGCTTCCCACCTTCTCTTTCAGCCAGCCGTGGTACTGACCGCGGCAGACCGCGTCGCGCTCCATCTGAGTCGGGCTCTTCACATGTTTATAGGTAAAGTAGTGGTCGTTATCCGGGTCGAGATATTTACCGAGGGAAATGCCCGCGCATTTGCTGTTGCTGATTTCACAGTCCTCAATGATCCAGCCTTTGGACCAGTGCGGGCCGATCATACCATCCTGATAAGCGGCGGGCGGCGCCCAAGTCGTAGCGGCTTTGTTGATGTTGAACCCGCTGACTGTAATGTAACCGATGCCGGTTTCAGACGGCATGAAGCATTCACGGCGCACGTTGATTTCAACATTCTCTTCATTCGGGTTTTTGTCCTGGAAATTCGCGTAAAGAACCGTTTCTCCGCCGTCCTGCTCCGCATACCATTTATAAACAGACGCTTCCGGTTCCCAGGAACACTCATAAACCTCGCCCTTCAGGCAAGCGTCAAGGTCCGCCGCTTCATACATCATCTTATCGTTTAAGTAGACTGCACCGGTGTGCTTGCTGCGTCCGGCAAAATACCAGTCGCCGTAAACATAAGTGGTGTATGGATTATAATTCCCAAAAATAGAGTTGTCGATTCTGCAGGTCCAGACATTGCCTTCATATGGCTGCCAGTTCTTCACCTGCTCCGCACCGGTGATGACAGCGCCCAGCGGTTCAGTGCTGCGGTAGGTGATTCTTGCGTCTTCCGTACCGGCGTTTTTCGGGTTGACATACTCCCGTTTCCCTTAGTTAAAGATATTGTTGGGTATCTCAAGATGTGTCATTCGATT
>USBI01000013.1 GCA_900552945.1 uncultured Oscillospiraceae bacterium | reverse complement strand
CCGGTCTCGTGGGCTCGGAGATGTGTATAAGAGACAGGTATGGTACCGATGTATCTCGAAGTGAATGGAACAACATCCGCTTTCCGGAACGGGTGTATGATCTTCATAAAGAGTATATCGCGGCAGGTGCGACCGCTATTAAAACCAATACCTTTGGAGCCAATACCTTGTCGTTGGGAGCGGAGCGCCCTGTGGTGGAACAGATCATTCGTTCCGGCTGTGAGATCGCTTTCCGTGCGGCTGATCAAACGAGCGTGACTGTATTCGCTAGCATCGGTCCTGTTCCTGCTCAGGATGAGCAGGAGGAATGGGATGAGTATGAAGCCATCCTTCCTGTTTTTCTTTCCTGCGGGATCACTCACTTTTTATTTGAGACCTTTCACGAGTATGGCATTTTGTTAAAATTAGCACGGCGGCTTAAGCAGCTTGCACCGGATGTGTACATCATTGCGGAATGTACGGTTGCGGCAGATGGCTATACCACCTCGGGTGATTCGGTTTCTGAGATTGCGGCCGCCTTGGAGGCATCTCAGGATGTGGACGCGTACGGCTTCAACTGCACCTGCGGCCCTATGCATCTGCTCCATATCGCGCAAAAGCTGAAAATTGGCGAAAAGCCGGTTTCCATTATGCCGAACGCGGGCTATCCTTCGCTGGTAGGCGGGAGGACGGTGTTCCAGAACGCACCGGATTATTTCGCGAAACAGATGTTAGAGATCAGCCGGTGCGGTGTGCAGATCCTCGGCGGATGCTGCGGTACAACGCCGGAACACATCCGCAGAGTGCGTCTGCTGCTCGACGGTGCTTCCGGCCTGCCGGCTCAGCCGGAGACCGGAAAAGAGAGTACGGAGCATGCTTCCGTTTCATCGGATTGGGAGAAAATCTTGCGGGAGCCTTCTCGCCCAGCAGAGATGGTATGTGACTGCTGTAAGACACATACATCCGGTCAAAAGCACGGGCAGAACGCAGGCTCTGTGAAACAGTTCGCTGTGGAACTTGACTCTCCGCTGAATGCGGATGCGGAGAAGTTTTTAAACGCCGCCCGGCTTTTGCACGAACACGGCGCAGATTTCATCACCATTGCCGACTGCCCGGTGGCACGTGCGCGGGTGGACAGCAGCATGCTTGCGGCTCTGCTTAAGACCCGTTTCGGAATTGACGCAATGCCACACCTCACCTGCCGTGACCGCAATTTAAATGCCACCAAAGCGCTTTTGCTGGCTCTTGGTATTCAGGGAATCACAAAGGTTCTGGCGGTGACCGGTGATCCCATTGCGGTGGAAGACCGCAATAAGGTGAAGGGCGTGTTCAACTTCAATTCGCAGAAGCTCATTGCGTTTATCGCTGAACTGAACCGTGAGGCTATGGAAAATTGCCCAATTGAGCCCGCGGCGGCTTTAAATGTAAACGCTCCCAATTTTTCTTTGGAATTGGAGCGTGCCAAACGCAAAGAAGAAGCGGGCGCTGTGCGGTTCTTTACCCAGCCTGTCTTCACCGCGCAGGCATGCGACAATCTGGCGCTTGCAAAGCAGACGCTTTCCGGCGAATTATTTGCGGGGATTATGCCGCTTGTCAGTCACAAAAACGCCTGTTTTGTCAACAATGAGATTTCCGGAATCACCATTCCGCAGCCGGTTATTGACGCTTATGAAGGGAAAGACAGGCAGGAAGCGGAAAAGATTGCCATTCGTCTGTGTGGCTCCATCGCCGCGCGGGTGAACGATTTCTGCGATGGATTTTACATCATCACACCATTTCAGCGTGCAGAACTTGTCTGCCGCATTATGGATCGGATCAGGGAGGGTTTATAAATGATCGTTATTGGAGAAAAATGCAATAGTTCCATTCCGGCGGCACAGGCCGCTTTTGCGCAGGGAGACGCGGAATACATCCGCACCATGGCGCAGAAACAGCTCGACTGCGGCGCCGATTATCTTGATGTCAACGCCGGCATGTTTCAGGATGAGGCGGAAAAACTTCTGTGGGCTGTGGAAGAGATCCTTTCCGCCTGTGGTGAGAATACTCCGCTTGTTCTGGATTCGGCAAACCCGGCGGCTGTTTCGGCCGTATTGGAGCGTTATCCGTTGAAAAAATGTATCATCAACTCGCTTACGTTAGAGCCCGCGCGGTTCGACGGCATGCTTCCGCTTGTCAAGCAGTATGCAACCGGTATCATTGCGCTGCCGATGGATGAGCGCGGCATCCCGAAAGACTCCGCTATGCGTGTAGAAAACGCCCGTACAGTGATTGAAAAGCTGCGGGAAAACGGAATTGCGGATGACCGCATCTACATCGACCTCGTCGTAGAAGCGCTTTCTGCTGACGCAAACAGCGCAAAAGGCGCGCTGGAAGCCGCGGCGCAGATCAAAGCGGAGTTTCCGGACGTTCATCTGGTGGGTGGCATGTCAAACATCTCGTTTGGGCTGCCTAAGCGTATGTTTTTAAACAGCGCATTTTTAACAGCGGCTGTTATGGCGGGGTTGGACACTGCGATTATGGATATTACCAGCCCGTCCATGAAAATGTGCTTACTCGCTTCCGAGCTTGTAAAGGGCGAAGATGAGTTCTGCATGGAATATTTGAGCGGTTACCGCGAAATCTATAATTAATCCGGTAAAAAGCCGTTTGTGAGGTTGCAACCTGCGCCCTACTGTGGTACAATATGACTAAATGTTTGTGTGAAAATTTATTAATCATGTTAGGATGATGAGGTTCATGTCGGAACAGAAAAAGACGCTCAAATTTCTGTTTGTATACCCCGATTTTCTCGGAAATGAAAAACGAAAAGATATGAAAGGCAACTACCATGAAGGAATTGCCATTATTTCCGCTGTGCTCAAACAGCATGGTTATCAGACGGCCCTTTATCATTTGACCTATGCTCCGGAAGAAGAGGAGTTCAAAGAGCGTATTCGCAAGGAAAACGCAGATGTTGTCGGTTTTTCCGTGCGTACCTCTGCTGTTCCTCAGGTGCGTAAAATGTGCAAATGGGTGAAGGAAGCAAGCAGTGCGTTTACCGTTTGCGGCGGTCCGCACGCAACCCTTGCTCCGGAAGAGATGATCCAGATGGAGGGTATGGACTGTGTCTGCATCGGCGAAGGTGAGTACCCGGAACTGGAGCTGTGTAACGCTCTGCGTGACGGCACCGATTACACCCACATTGAAAGCCTCTGGTTCAAAGATGAAAACGGCGAAGTGATCCGTAATCCGGTGCGTCCGTTCGTGCAGGATTTGAACGAGCTTCCCATGTCTGACTTTGAACTGTTTGACTTTGATAATCTTGACGCTTCCTCTATTGCCACGGCGATTGTTGTTGTATCCAGAGGATGCTTGTTCAGCTGTACCTACTGTGGCAATGGGCAGATGCGTATGGTTTACCCCAGCCGCAAAGGTTACGCGCGTGTTAAGGAGCCGGAAAAGGCAATCGAATACCTGCAGACCATTCTTGATAAGCATCCGTACATCAAGTACATCAACTTCCGTGATGCGATCTTAAATATGTATACCGACTGGTTCACCGATTTCATGAACCTCTATAAAGAGAAGATCCATCTCCCCTTTACCTGTAACCTTCGTTTGGACAATATGACGGAAGAAACGGTAAAACTCATGAAAGAGGCCGGTGTTTACATGATCGACGTCGGCGTGGAATCCGGCGATCAGGAGATCCGTTTCAAATACCTCAAACGCAATATGTCGGACGAGCAAATCATCAATTCGTTCAAGTGGTTTAAAAAGTATGATATTCCGACTTTGACCTACAACATTGTCGGACTTCCGTATGAAGATCTTCACAAGGCTTTGAAAACCATTAAGCTGAACGCGAAAATCAATCCGGATCGGATGATCCCGAATATCTTCTGCCCGTACCCGATGACCCAGCTTGCAAAGATCGCGGAAGACGCGGTTCGTGATAACGGCGGTGAGATCCGTGATATGGGTGACCCGAAAGTTAAGGTGCCGCTCATTCAGAATACCTTCCCGGAACATCAGGTCCTGTTTGTGGAAGGATACTTTACCAAATTTGTTAAGCTGTATAAACTCGCTTATCGGATGCCGAAGGGAATCGGCCATGTGTTCGAGCGGATGCTCGACGGTATTTTTGTCGGCCGGTTTACACCGCGTAAATTCCTTGTTGCGCTGAGCAATGCTGGTGATAAAACCGTGCGTTGGATGAAGCGTTTCGGCAGAAAACACCTCCCCGGTATTTATCTGAAGCTGCGCAACCGTGCTTACAAGGTGGATGAAGCGAAAAAGAATGCGGAAAAAGGTGTGGAAGACAACACCAAAGCAAGTGCGTAATTTGATAATTTCTGCAAGCAGAGGATGTTTCCTCTGCTTGTTTTTTTGAGCGTTCTTAATCATCGGGTAGTGCCTGCAGCCGTTTTATGCGGGTGACGCATTGTTTCTTCTTGATAAGGGCTGGTACGGTTCATACAAAACGGCTCATTTTTTGAATCCGATTGGGAGGGGAATAAATATGAAAAAAGTACGGTGGATGTATAAAATCGGTGGAAGATTGCAAGGGTTTGTTCCGCTTTCGGTACTGCTCGCCGTATTTTTAGGGGTAAGCGTCTGGATGTATTATTTCAATAATGGCGCATTTGTGTTTGGGGCGCTGCTGACGGCGCTTATTCTGATTATCATGCTGGTTTGTGTATACCATGCTGTATTTGTGAAGATCCTCATCGATGAAAACGGGTTTTACGTTCAAACAAGGCCTGGGAACGGCGTTTATATTCCGTACAGCCGGGTAAAAAGGGCATGGATCAGTTCCGGTGAATATTTAAACGGCGCGCCGGGAAACAGCCTTAATTATCAAACCGAGGACGGTGAAACCCACCGCTTTTCCTTTCTTCCGTTTGAATCCGACGGTGCGTATTATCTGGTTGAACAGGTCGAAAAGCAGAGCTCCGGTGAAAAGGACGAAAAGGACGGCGCTTCGGACGAGGCACAGCCGTATATCATCAGCGGAACAGTATATGGAACGGCACGCATTGTTATTGCGGTGATTCTGTTCGTGTTTTTTACTGTATTGACTGTCAATCAACTGTGGGGACATACGGAGGCGCAAATCATTCTTGCTTTTTCCTTTGGCGTTTTTTCTGTTGCATCATTGGGGTTAACGATATGGCTGCTGATTCGCCGTTTTTGTTTTCGGGTAGAGATTGGAAAAGACGGTTTTTATTTTCAATCGCTTCCTTTTCGCAGAAGGTTTTATCAGTATCGAGATATTAATAGCTGTAGGGAGGAGCGTAAAGTTTACCGGTATCGCGCACCCGCGGCTACAACCTCGTATTACTATTATTTCGTTTTTACCGATCAAAACGGAAAACAGCAACGTTTTTTGTTTGAAAAGCCACTATATGAGCACGAGGTCAACGTTTTAAAGCAACGGATTGAGACTTCAAAGGAATCTGACCGTTCATAGTGCGATGACTTTATACACAAAACACATTTAGAAAACAGTGTCCTGTTCCGGTGCGATAGGATATAAACCATTCACAAAATTGTTTCGTTTTATTCATGGAATTGGAATTGTTGTATTGTACTCTGAAAAAGAAGATTCTTTAATTTGCAGCGAACAAGAACAAACTGGTGCATATTTACGCTGAAAAAAGGCACTCTTATTTTAGAAAAGCTCTCTCTGGCCTTTCATGAAAGGTGATTGTTTTTATAAATATCCATTATGAGGGCTGTAAAGGCATTCTCCTTCTCCCGACCATTTTCCTCCCGTGGATTCTGGCAATCATCGCCCTGTTTGTGCTAAAGGTTGATATCCCAGGCTTATAAAAATGGCGGCGGCCGTTCAATCGGCTGCCGCCATTTTTATAAGCTTTTTATGCCCTTTCTGCCGGTTCGGAGCAGAGGCTTTTTATGCCGCACAGATAAAACCAGCTTTGGGAGTTCCATTCGAACATTCGCAGGGACGGCGGAACCTATTCCCGCAGGTCTGCATTCCAGTCAAAAATAATCCCTGTTTTTGAATCGATCTCAAACTCGTATTGGATACCGTCGTGGAACAGTTCCCCCTCAAAGCGCCCCCGGCCGTCGCCGCTTTCTTCCCGCATCCGGATGTTTTCCGCGCTGGAGCCGGGCACCTTGCTCTGGACAACCTGTTCGGCTTCCTCCAGCGTGACGGGGCTTCCGCCCAGCCTGTCCAGCCACTCTTCATCCACCTTGTAATCGGCGCCTATGATTTTTCCGCCCGCCACGGCGATTTCAAAATCATAATCCCCATACTCGGTTTCAAATTCCACCTGGAAAATCGGGATATCGTTTTCCCGGTCCCGTTCCACCTTCACGTTATATGCGTCTTTTTCCGGGACGCCGGCGTTTTCCAGCGCCAGAGCAAACGCTGTCTCCCGGCTGATTTCATCCTCTGCCGCCATGCTGCTGCCGGAAGAGTCCGGTTCAGCCGGGGATTCATTGGCCGAAGAATTTCCGGGCAGTGACGTGCCGGAGGCTTCCTCCTCCGGCGCCTGCCCCTCTATGGAAGTGGTCTGAGAAGACTCCGGAATGAAAGAACCCGGTTCCCCGTTTCATAAAAACCCATCTCCTTTATAAGGTAAGTATAGCAAAAAGGAGGGCAGAAGGCAAGAAACCGACAGGCCAGAAGCCCTATCCAGTATATCATTGTCTCCGGATGAAGGACAGCAGGACGGCAAGGATCCCAACGAGAGGGACGCCGGCCGAGAGGCCCATGAGGATACCGGTGGTGAAATCCTGGAACGGAGATCCGCCCACCGCCCTGGAAACAATCCCCAAAACGATACCGAGCAGGATCAGCAGCACGCCGAAATACCGCTTCCGGCTGCTCCTGAGCTTTTGCCCTATCCGTGCGATGGTCTCCTGAAAGGAACCGTTTTGTTTCATATCGCTATCAACCTTTCCTGTGCATATATAAAATCCAATCCAATTACATCCGTTTAACTGCATCCATAGCCAGTGCGGAACGCTCGCACTCTTCGGCGGACATGGTGACCTGCCAGCACAGCGGACTGCCCTTCATTTTTTCCGCCGCGTAGCTCAAGCCGTTGGTGCGTTCGTCCAAAAGGGGATGGTCAATCTGCTGCGGGTCGCCCAACAGGATGATTTTAGTACCCATCCCGGCGCGGGTGATGATCCCCTTGGCCTGCTTGGGTGTCAGGTTCTGCGCCTCGTCAATGACCAGATAGGTTTTGGAAATCGACCGGCCGCGGATGAAGTTGAGGGCCTGGGCGTCCACAATACCCCGGTCGAACAGCTCTTCCACTTTTCCGGAAAGGCTGCGTTCGTCGGAAAACCGTTCCTTTTCGTTCTGATCTACCAGGAGCTCCAGATTGTCGACGACCGGTCGGAGCAACGGGGCGATTTTTTCCGATTCATCTCCAGGAAGGAAGCCGATGTCATCGTCAAACTGGGCGTTGGGGCGGCTGATCAAAATGCGCCGGTAAGCCGGTTCCTCCTGCTCCATCATGGCGTGCAGGCCGACAGCCAATGTGTAGAAGGTTTTGGCTGTGCCGGCCATACCCTTTACGATCACCAACGGCGCTTCCTCCGCATCGGCCATCAAGGCTTCCTGTAAAAATTTTTGACCGACATTTCTTGGGGAAACGCCGTAGGGCTTTTTCTTTTGAAAAGCGAGCGGAACGATTTTCTTCCCGTCAAACCGGCCGAGCTGGGTTTTCCTGGCAGACTGGTCCGCTTTAAGGATGACGAACTGATTGGGCACGAGCGTCACAGGAAGCTTTTCACCGGATTCGTTCGCCTGATACACCTCCTCTGGGGCGATATGCTTCTTTTTAAAGTCCTCGAATTTCTTTTCCGCTACAAATACTTCGCACCGGCCGGTATACTGCTCCTCGCTGACAGGCGCCTGCTCGGTGGTGAAATCCTCCGCCTGAATCCCCAGCATCTGTGCCTTGACGCGCACCACAATGTCCTTTGTCACCAGGATAACCGGCATTTTCCCGTTTTGCAGGCCGAGGCAGACTTTTAAGATCCGGTTGTCGTTTTTATGATCCGGGAAGCCTTCCGGCAGCTTCACGTCCACGCAGTTGACCTCCAGGCGCAGCGTGCCGCCGCCGGGCAGGGGGACACCCTCCAGCAGGTTTCCCGCCGTGCGCAGCGATTCCAGGTACCGTATGGCCTGCCGCGCATTAGCGCCCCTTTCCCCCTCTGTATTTTTCAATCCATCCAGTTCCTCCAGGACAGCAAGCGGTAAGACAAGATGGTTGTCCTCAAAGGATTGGAGGGCATAGGGCGCCTGGATCAGGACGTTGGTATCCAGAACGTATGTCTTTTGCATAAAGCATATCTCCTTTTCTTTTGATATATGAAAGGCAGGGGAGCAATATCCAAAAATGCTTCTTGGTAGGAAAACAGCCGGGAAAAGGCGCATTGCATATGCAATACCCGCTATACCCGGCTGTTGAGCAAATATATTATTCTGATTTTGGCCGCAGGAAAGTGCAATCTCCTGTCGTATAAGCACCCAGTCAGCATAAGCGAACCCGCCCTTATACCTTAGTTTATTCATCTTTATCGTACTGCAATACCGTATGGTTGTCTATTGTGTTCAAGTTAAATCTCAGTAAAAAATCGAAGAAAAAAACACTCGCGCTCTAAGATTTACATTGATTTTGCACAGATTTAACCCGTTTGTGGTCGCGTCTTAACACTGATAGAGGTATCATTATATAATGATATTTTATACATACAGGTTTTTGGTTGCGACCCCGGTTTTTTCAAAATGGGGACGTATTCTATATACAGGAGGGGATCTGCCGCATGAACGATGCGCATAAAATCGTAGAACAGGTCTATGCGGCCAAAGAAAATGTCCGGGCGGCGGATGACCTGATTCGCTCATACCTGCCCTTTATCAAAGCGGAAACGGCGAAGTTCTTAAAACGTCCTCCCATAGAGGGGCATGACGACGAGCTGAATATCGCCATGATGGCCTTTCACGAGGCAATCGGCGGGTATTCCCGCACCAGGGGCTCTTTCCTGAAATATGCGGCCATGCTGATCCGAAGCCGCCTGGTTGATTACAGCCGCAGGGAACAGCGCCACAGCCGCGTCATATCGTTGGATGCACCGATAGGAGAAGAAGACGCAACTCTGGGAGAGACGCTGGCGGATGACAGGGATCCCCACGAAGAAACAGCGTCACGGGACGCGACCCGTGCAGAGATTGAGGAACTGACGCGGCAGATGAAGGAATTCGGCGTCAGCCTCAGCGATGTGGCGGATAATTGCCCCAAGCAGCAGCGCACATTGGACGCCTGCCGGAAAGCATTGGAATACGCAAAGGAAAACCCGGAGCTGTTGGAGGACCTTTTAAAGACAAAACGCCTGCCCATCGGGCAGCTGGCAACGGGGAGCGGCGTGGAGCGCAAAACGCTGGAGCGGCACCGCAAATATATGGTGGCCCTGCTTCTGATTTATACCAACGGGTATGAAATCATACGCGGGCATTTGAAACAGGTGATGAAAGGAGTGGCAGTGCGATGAGCTATCTGGTTATGGAATGCCACCCCGGCTACGCGGTTCTTCTGGATGAAGAAGGACGCTTTTTGAAAGCGGCCAATCTGCGATACGAAACCGGGCAGACGGTGTATGACCCGGTGCTGATGAAAGAAACGCCGGAAAGACAGCGGCATACCGTCCGGTGGATCAGCAGCGGCATTGCGGCAATCGCGGCCTGCTTCCTGCTGTTCTTTGGCATCGGCTATTACCAGAACTATATCCAGCCCTATTCGTCCATATATCTGACCATCAACCCGGAGGTGCAGATGGATCTGAACCGGCAGGGCACGGTTGTAGGACTCATGGGGACAAATGAAGACGGGGAAACGCTGCTGGAGGGCTATGACGGCAAGGGGAAAGACAAGATAACGGTTGCCGACGAGCTGATCGACCGGGCCATTGAAATGGGGTTCCTGTCGGAGGGCGGCCGGGTTTCCTTCTCCATTGATTCCCCGGACGAAGCCCTGTTCCAGGAGTATGGGACGGAGCTGCGCACCAAAGTAACAGAGCATTTGGACGGGCGGATTACCATTACAATAGAAATTATGAACCATCAAGACGGGCAGGGTCAGGAAAGCCCGGAAAACAGTTCATCTTCGACTCCCTCTCGGCCGAGCACTTCTCAGCCGGAGTCTACATCGCCTTCCTCGTCCGAGCCGTCTCACCCCGTGGTTGTGCCTCCGACCTCTTCCAACGCCACC
This sequence comes from uncultured Oscillospiraceae bacterium, assembly GCA_900552945.1. Classification (GTDB taxonomy): domain Bacteria; phylum Bacillota; class Clostridia; order Oscillospirales; family Ruminococcaceae; genus Metaruminococcus_A; species Metaruminococcus_A gallistercoris. The sequence continues at coordinate 29,601 of USBI01000013.1, read as the reverse complement.
GATTATGATGATACCGATTGCGGCCCGGATAACGCCGGCGTCACCGACTATACGCCGCCGGCCAGCAGTTCGCCGGCGTATACGGATACAGATTATGGCCCCGGAAATGACGGGGACACGGGTTATACACCGCCTTCCACCAGTAAGCCGCCTGCGGATACGGACTATGGCCCCGGCAGCGATGGAGTCACCGATTATACGGACGGGGACACCGATTATGATCCGGATAACAACGACGGCGACAGCGGCTATGACGACGATGATTCGGATGATGATTCAGACGATGACAACGATCCGGACGATGACGACTGAATTTTTCAAAAAAATTTTCCAGTTTACCCCGGTTTTGAAAACCCGTTTCCGTAATCTATGAGTGTAAGGCAAAACAAAAGCCACAAACAAACGGAAACCGAAAGGAGCAAGTACTATGAAACTGAGAAGAAAACTTTTTGCAGCGGTCTCTTCCCTGGCTGTAGCGGCTGCAGTCCTTCTGGCCGGATGCGGGGCGCCTGCACAGGAGGGAACGGCGCTGAAGGAAACCGGTGTTCTCACCTTGAGCGTCAATCCGGAAATCCAAATCGAATACAACCGAGATGGCAAGGTCACCGCCCTGACCGGCCGGAACGACGACGGAAAAGACATTGTGGAGGCCTATCCGGATTATATCGGAAAAGACTGCAAGACCGTCCTGCGGGATCTGATCGTCGAGATCAACGAAGCGGGTTACTTTGTGGATGACATTGACGGCAACAAAAAGAACATCGTCCTGCAGCTGGAACCCGGTTCGGTACTTCCCAGCGACGATTTTCTGGCTGATATGAGCGCCAGCACGCAGGAAGCGGTCAAGGGATTGGAGCTTTCCTCCGGCATCGTGACCATTGACGACGATGACTATGATCCCGCCTATGCCAAAGACGGCAAGCCGTCCCCCTACATCACACTGGAAAAAGCACAGGAAATTGCACTTGCCCAGGCGAATGTCAATGCAGCGGACGCGGTATTTGACGATAAGGAATTCGATCACGATGACGGAACCCCGATTTTTGAGCTGGAGTTCATGGCGAACGGGAACGAGTACGAGTATGACATTCACGCGGTCACCGGCAAGGTTGTCAAGGCGGAACATAAGACTGCCGGCAGCGGTTCCACCAATTACAACGATACCGATTACGGCCCGAATAATGACGGCGTGACCGATTACAATGACACCGACTACGGCCCCAACAACGACGGCGTGACCGACTACAACGACACCGATTACGGTCCCAACAACGACGGCGTGACCGACTACAACGATACCGACTACGGCCCCAACAACGACGGCGTCACCGATTACAATGATACGGACTATGGCCCGAACAACGACGGTATCACTGATTACAACGATACCAATTATGGTGATCACGGCAATACCAATTACGGCGATACCAATTACGACGACGGCGGCAGCGATTACGACCGGGAAGCCGACGATGATTGGGACGACGGGGATTCTGATTATGACGATTAAGCGGGAGAATGAGCTCCCCTTGCGGCATGAACTGAAGCACCAGATCAACCTGCGGGAGGATCTGGTGCTTTCCCAAAGGCTCAAAAAGCTGTTTCCCCACGACAAAAACGCCGGGCCGGACGGTACATACCGGGTCACCAGCCTGTACTTTGACACACCCTATGACAGCGCCCTACGGGAGAAGATCGACGGGGTCAACCGGCGGGAAAAATTCCGCCTGCGGTATTACGGGACGGATACCTCCTTTCTCCGGCTGGAAAAGAAGTACAAGATAGGCGGCCTGTGTGGCAAACGCAGCGCCCGGATGACGCGGGAGCAGGCAGAGAGGCTGCTTTCCGGCAGTTATGAGTTCCTGCTGGATTCCGGCGAGCCGCTTTTCATCGAGCTTTACAGCAAAATCAAAGGGAAAGGTCTGTGGCCGAAGGCCATCGTCCGTTACGACCGGGAGGCTTTTCTCTATGCGCCCGGCAATGTGCGTATCACGTTAGATCGGGATATCCGCACCGGGCTTGGCTGTGTGGATTTCTTGAATCCGGAAATTTTCTACATGCGCACAATGAAGCCTGGCACGGTGCTGGAAGTGAAATACGACGCGTTTTTGCCTGAACTTGTCCGCATGGCGGCGCAGGTGCCGGACAGACAGGCGGCGGCCTGCTCCAAATACGCCCTGTGCCGGCGATTTGATTAAAATTATCTGAGGAGGAAGGGCCTTATGACCTTTCAGGATATTTTCAAATCCAGCTTTTTAGAGAATATCGCCAGCATCTCTATACTGGACATGGCGATTTCCATGGTTCTGGCCTTCCTGCTGGGCCTGTTTATCTTTTTTATCTATAAGAAAAGCTACAGCGGCGTGATGTATTCGGCCAGCTTCGGCGTGACGCTGATTGCTCTGTCGCTTATTACCACCCTGCTGATTATGACGGTGGTAAGCAACATCGTGCTGTCTCTGGGCATGGTGGGCGCTCTGTCCATTGTCCGGTTCCGCACGGCTATCAAGGAGCCTATGGATATCGCTTTCCTGTTCTGGGCGATTGCGGTGGGCATTGTGCTGGCGGCGGGCCTGATCCCGCTGGCGGTATTCGGCAGCATCTTTATTGGGGCAGTCCTCTTTGCCTTTTCCAAAAAGAAAACGGCGGATTCCCCCTATATCCTGGTGGTGCACTGTGAAAACAGCGGGATTGAGGAACAGGCACGGATTTTTGTGAAGTCCCAGGTCAGGCGGCTGAATCTCAAGAGCAAAAGCGTGGACGGCGGCTGTGTGGAACTCAACTATGAAGTCCGCCTGAAAGAGGACAGCAGCGCCTTTGTTAACGAGCTGGAGGCTATGCCGGGTGTGTCCCGGGTAGTGCTGGTCTCTTACAACGGCGACTATATGGGATAAGGCGATGGTAAAGCATAAGTATATCGACTGGATCTGCATCGGTGCGGCGGTTTTGGCCGCCCTGCTGACAATATTGCTGATGTTCGGAGAACAGCTGGGGATCCCCAAGGCCAGCGCCACCCCGGGATATGCGACCCGGCTGTTTGATGACAGCCGGGTGCACACCATTGATATCCAAATTGCGGACTGGGGCGCTTTTATCGAGAACGCTGAAAGTGAAGAATATGAAGCCTGCACCGTCGAAATCGACGGAGAGGAGTTCCATAATGTTGGGTTGCGGGCAAAGGGCAACAATTCCCTGCGGCTGACGAAAGAATACGGTTTGTCCCGTTACAGCCTCAAGCTGGAGTTCGATCAGTTCCAGGACGGCGGAAATTATTACGGGCTGGACAAATTTTCCCTGGACGCTTCCTTTCAGGACAACAGCTATCTGAAAACCTACATGGCCTACGATATGATGGCGTTCATGGGGGTGCCTGCGCCCCTTTGCAGCTATGTCTGGGTGACGGTCAACGGAGAGGACTGGGGCTTGTTCCTGGCGGTAGAGGAGCCGGAGGAAGCCTTTGCCCGCCGGAATTTCGGGAATGATCACGGGAAACTGTACAAGCCGGATTACCGTTCCCTGAATGCGGAAAACGCCGACGTGGCGCTGCGATATATCGACGATAACCCGGACAGCTATCCCGGCATCTTTGAAAACGCCAAGTTCAAGGGATCGGAAGCCGATCAGAAACGGGCGATTGAAGCGCTGAAAACCCTGTCAACCGGCGAAAACTTGGAAACCGCTGTCAACGTGGACGAGGTGCTCCGGTATTTCACCGTGCAGGTTTTTGTGATGAATTGGGACAGCTATCTGGGCCATACCGGGCATAATTACTTTTTGTATGAGGAAAACGAAATCCTCAGCATCCTGCCCTGGGATTATAACCTGGCCTTCGGCACCTATGCCCTGGGGATGACTGATCCTGTCAAAGATCCCAATATCCTCATCAACTACCCCATTAATACCCCGGCGGAAGGTGAGGTTATGCTGAATCGGCCGCTTTACCACAACCTGATGAAGCACGACGAGTACTTTACCCGCTATCACGACTATTTCGACGAGTTCCTTTCGGAATATTTTGAAAGCGGACAGTTTGCAGTCACCCTCCGGCAGACGGAAAAGCTGATTGCGCCCTATGTGCAGAAGGACCCAACGGCGTTTTGTTCCTATGAAGACCACCAGCTGGCGGTGGATACGTTGGAACAGGTCTGTCTGCTGCGTATGCAGAGTATCCGCGGACAGCTTAAAGGGGAAATTCCCGCTACCATCCGGGGCCAGACGGAAAACCCGGACGCCAAGATTGACGCTTCCGGGGTTCGGCTGACCGACCTGGGAGATTTCAAGGACTTGGAGGAATCAAAGGAACGGCAGGATGCGGCGTTGCGAGATATAACAGGAAAAAGCACTTAGAACCACACGATTCTAAGTGCTTTTGCACTTTACAACGGGAAAGACTCACTTTTCCGGCTCCGGTTCTCCGGGTTTTCTGAATACCAGGATGCCTTTGGAAGAGGGCGTGATGGAGCAGGACACAAGTTCAAATCCTTCCTGTTCCATTTTGTTGGCCGTTTCCTCTATTTTGGCGGCCATTTCCTTGGCCTTGGGAGAATATTTGACTACCATCGTTTTGTACATCGAATTCACCTCCTGTTCACCTTTTTCTTTCTTTTCCTTATCTAAGGGATATCGTTTTTCAGGGACAAGCCTCAGCCGCCGAAAATAGGGCGAGGGGGCTCAAGAGACATTTTCTGCCGCCTGATTCTGCAAAAAGTATAGCAGGGCCTGTTCCTGATCTATGGGGAAAGTACGGGGAAGCCACAATGTTTTGGTGAATGGTTTTTTCTGGCTGGAGCCATAGGCGTCCCTAGTCTTTTTGGTAAACTGACCGTGGATACGAATGGAACGCCTGCCAATATGATAGCTCTCCAGCCGGAGTAGGGTGAAGGTGAATTCTACCCGCTCTTCCATGCTGCCGCTGTATCCGGTATAGTATAGCTGGTTCTGTGTAAGATAAACCCGCTGAACTAAGGAGGTGCCGGAGCAGTTGGCCCAATACATCAACAGAGGAATAAACAAAAAAACAGCAGCGGCCATCAACGCCAAAAACGGCGTCCTCAGCAGCCGGACGGATAAAAGTTCCTGAGAGTTCTTGGTGAGAGCAAGCACAAATCCCGAAGTTAGGCAAACGCCGGGGCAGATCAGCAGAGCCAGTATCTTCGGCAGCCGGAGATATCGTTTCCGGCGAATCGGATCGGTTTCCAGCACCAGAACATCTGACTGGACGGCCTTCTGCTTTTCCTGTGCTCGCTTATTTTCGTGCTTTGCCTTGTCTCCCTGATAACCGGAGATAAAAGAAAGAATGAGGGGAGGCAGGAGAAAAAGTAAGGCGGTCAGGGCAATCGTAAAAATGAATGCGTTGCTTGCAGCTCTTGGCAATGGGGCAAAGGTGACGATACAGACCAGCAGTGTCAGCAGCTCCAAAATCAGCAGGTAGAAGCCCACCGGCAGAAAGACGTTCAGAAACCGCTTTCCCTTCAGGGAATACCGTTTGCTTCTTTCAAGGTTCCGCAGTCCTTTGCCTTGGATAGTTCCGGACGCAAGGTCGGAAATCGTTTGTGCGTTGGACAGATTGGCAAACAGCAGCAGGGCGGTGACAGCGAACAGGATTCCCTGGCTTCTCTCGGCGACGTCCGGTTCCCGGCGTTTTGCCGCAGCGATGAAAGTAAGAATAATTTTTGCAAAGAGTGTCAGGTAAACCGGCCCGAACAGCATGAAGAACATCCGCAAATTTAAAAACATTTCTTCGGATAATCCAAGCCGCCCGGCTGGTACAAAGGAGAGCAGCAGGCCGGCGGCAATAAATACCGTATAAGATACAATAGTTTTCAACAGCCATTTTCCAAATCGCACGCTTCGCTTTTCCTGCATTGTTCTTGCCCCCAGTCTGCTGGATTTGCATTTCGTTGGTTTGGAAATGACAAACATCCGACCGTTACCGCCAGGATATCGATGAAGCTGCGAAGGATTAGGTCGGGAATGTCGGCGGCAAACACCAGCGGCATAAAGAAGTTAAAGAGAACTAAATTCACTCCAAACAGCAGGCCGCCCAGGATGAGCGCCCGCTTTATCCGGCCGCAGCTGTCCACATACCGACTCAGCCATACCATCACGCAGGAGGTTGCAATACCTGTTAACAGACACCACAGCACTGTTTCCAATGGCTTCTCATCAAAGGAAGAGTAAATGTCAAGGAAGAGATATTGTAGCATCCGTCCTGCAAAAAAGCAGGCGGTCACGGTCAGCGCAGGGAGAATGGGGAAAGGCAGATTCTTTTTATCCGCCTGCTGTGCGGGATTCCCAAACAGCCGCCCCAGCAGCAGGCCCATAACGATCAGCGCCAAGCTGTCAGCTATCGGGTAGGTAATCCGGTCCAGAGGCGCCACATGCGGCAGTGGCTCTAAAAGATAAACGATCCATACGACACAGCAGGAAAGGCCGTACTTCAGTCCCTGCAAAATACGATTTCCACCTATTCTCGTCCGGATGAGCAGGAACAACGCGGCAATCAGGGAGTAAGCAAAAACACCGTAAACAGTAAAAGCCAACGGCATGGTGCCGTTTTGTGCGAAAATACTGGGTGCCAGGACCGTTTGCTTGCCAGCCGGGATGGAAAGCTGCCCAATGATGCGGACGACGGTGGTGGCAAGGCCGACCAAAAAAATTTTCAGGATGTTTTTCATTGTCTTGTTCATTTTGTTTCTCTCTGGATTTCCCGAATAATCGGTTCCAGTACGCCGAAGTCTGTAAAATCCACCTGCTTTCCATAGGTCTCTATGAGCGCCCGGTCTTCCGTCGTTTGTTTTTCAAGGGGAGTCCGGCGCAGAGATTGGTACAGCAGCTTCATCATCGTCCGGTGACCGAACGAGAGCTTTTGGTAATCGATCCCGCCGCGAAGATGAAAAACCTTCGCCCGGTCAAGCAATCTGGCGGGGAGTTGCCTTTGCAGAGAAGCGCGAATGTTGTTCTGGTTTTCCGGTTCGTTGGGGTCGGCCAGCCCTACGGTAACGATAAGCAGCTTTTGCCCATCCCGAAGAGAAAAGCCCCGCAGGGTTTTCATAAGGCCCAGGATGCCGCCGGCATACAGGCCGCCCAGATAAACGATTATTTTTTTGTCCGAAAGAGCCGGTGCGTCTTTGTAACTGACTGCGGGAATGCCGGTTTGTTCGGACAACTTTTGCGCATACCGGTATGTGCTGCCATATTGGCTGCCGTAAAGGATGATGTCTTTCATATCCAACCTCTATATTAATAAAAAGCAGGCCAAGAGCAGTTAGGAAAAAAGTCCTGCATAGCACCGTCTTATAATTTGATATACATATTTATTTTATAATACTATAGTTTGGATTAAGAGTCTACCTTTGTTTGGTTAAGGCTTTGTAAAATCGAGATAAAGGCCGTAGACTAATCTGTTTTTACGAGATATCAGCAGAAGTATGATAGAACCTTTAATACAGAGATGTTATGTTGGTATCGATAACCGTTAGTATTAGGTGCCTTTATTCCATTTTCCCAAAGAGACGAAAAAGAGAAACAAATTATTCAATATACAATACTGCATGACAAATGGGGTACAGTTCAAATATTTTATTTGCAACGGCAAAATAGCCGGTTTCCAGTGGGATGACGAATTTCAAGGCAATCCTACCGGGAACCGGCTGTTGCATTATGGGCACAGGGCTTCTTGTCTAAAGAAAATTTAACATAGTCATATTTTTATACGCCCAAAGTTTTACTGGTATTTTACGTGGGTGAGGTGGAAAAAGCACGGCTAGTATTTTAAAATATAACCGCATGTAGTATCTGTTATGAAAATCTTATTCCCATCTAACGATACTGTAACATGACCTTTAAACAGAAATCTTAGTATGAAATTCAAATTCCAAAATACTTATCGGAGGGGATCTGTCCATATGCTGAAAAAGCTGTATGGGAAACTGGAGAGCAGCATAAATGCTTTAGAAAGCTGGATGAAAGAGCGTAAGAATCTCGCCGGCCTGCTTGTAGGAATTGTCATTTTAGGCGGGCTGATCGGTTGCGCCGTTTGGCTGAATCAACCTGTAGAAGGAGAGGTTCCTACAAGTGCCAGCCAAATGGCGTACGAAAAGGCCAGCGTTACAGCTGTTTTAGAGGATGGTGCGGTCCCGGATTATGAGGATGCGGAAGGCCGGCGCGTGGGAACGCAGGAACTGGAAATCCGCATTCTAACTGGTGCGCATAAAGGCGAAATCATGAGTCTGACGAACAACATGAGCGCCTTGTTTAATGTGGACGTGGAAAAAGGGGATCAAATCATTGTACGGATTATGACCGACGAAGACGGCAACTATTACGCTTCTCTGTTTAACTATGACCGTGGGATTGTTCTGGGCGTTTTTGTGCTGATCTTCTTTATTCTTCTGGCGGTACTTGGTGGGAAAAAGGGGCTGGGTGCGCTTCTTGGCCTGCTGTTTACTCTGGCAAGTATATGGTTCGTTCTCATCCCCTGTCTCATCCGGGGTATTCCGGCTATCGCTGCAACAGTCGGCATTGTCGCTGTAACAGCGGCAGGAGCTCTCGTTTTGCTCAATGGATTGTCCCAAAAGACACTTTGTTCCGTGCTGGGGTGTGTCATCGGCGTTGTGGCAGCAGGGGGGATTGCGGCGCTGGTGGGAAATATCACCCCTATGAATGGATTCAACATGCCGGAGGCGGAGAACCTTCTACTCTATGGCGCTGATAAGGGCATGAAAATCAGCGGCCTGCTGGTATGCGGCGTTCTCATTTCTGCTCTCGGCGCAGTGATGGATGTAGCTTTGGGAATCGCCTCCTCCATCTGGGAGCTTCACGAACAGAACCCGTCGCTGCCGGGCAGGGATTTATTCCGTTCGGGTATGCATATCGGCCGGGATGCGATGGGGACCATGGCGAACACCCTGATCCTTGCTTTTGCCGGATCTTCGCTGAATATGCTGATTTTGGTTCAGACTTACAACATCCCCTTTATCCAGCTGATCAACACCGATTATATCTGCATCGAGATCATACAAAGCGTTGCGGGGGCCTTGGGGATCCTTCTTACCGTACCGATCGTCGCTTTCATCAGCGCCCGTCTTATGGCGCGGGGAAAGCGCGTTTCGTGATATATAAACAAGCATAAACCAAGATTTTAAAGGAGGATAAGAACAGGTATGAAGAGAAAGAAGAGCCTGCAAAGAGTCTTGTCGGCATTTCTGACGATTCTGCTGCTGGTTTCCGTCGTACCCACAGCCGTGTTTGCGGCGGGAACGGAAACCTATCAGAAGATCTCGGATGCAGCAGAGTTTGAAACCGGTAAATATGTGATGGCAGTAGATACCGGCTATGCCGTCGGCCCGATAGATGGCGCCTGGGTCTCCGCGGTAAAGGTTACCCCCGGGGACAACGTCATAACCGATCCGGATGCCAAGATGGTAGTGGATCTTGAAGTGACGGGTAGTTCTGTCAAAATCAAACTCAGCGATGGAAACTACATTGCGCCGAAAGGCGGAAACAATAACGGCATCGAAATAGGCCAATACGATTGGGCATGGAGCGTGGAAAACGGCAAGTTTGTCTTTTCCGGGACGGAAGACGATACGGTCGTTTTAGCCAGTAACAAGAGCTCTCAGAATAAATTCCGTGGTTATAAAAAAGTAACCGCAACCGGAAATCCAAACGGGTATCCCTATCAGTTCACCCTGTATAAGCTCACAGAGAGCGGTTCGGGCGAACAGACGGTCGCAGCCCCGTTAGCCGACCCGGCGGCAGGAGCGGTAGCTTCGGGCGCCGAAATCACCTTGAGCACGGCAACGCCGAACGCGCAGATTTATTATACGTTGGACGGCAGTGATCCGGCGGATGCAAACAATACGGCCCGCAAGCTGTATTCTGCTGACAATAAGCCGGTTATTACGGAAGCTTGTACTCTGAAAGCGGTGGCGGTTCTGGAAGGCGCGTACAGCGCGGTGCAGACTCTTCAGTATACGGTTCAGGGGCCTGAGCCGGGAGCTCCCATCAAAGACGGCGATCAGGTGGTTATCTATGCGCCGGAATACAACAAGGCGCTTTCATCGGAAAAGGCCGGTTTTTACAATGTGGGAACAGAAATTACCATTGGTCCTGACGGCGCTGTGACCGGTTACACCGATGCAGACATCTGGACGGTCGTTGCCAATGACGACGGCACCTACAGCTTCCAGCAGGGCGGTAAGAACATCGGCCTGGGAGACAGCTATGCCAGCATGGATCTGGGGGCTGTCCACGACGACTGGGAAGTCATCGACCTGGAAGACGGCACCTATAACATTAAGAATACCGGACGCGGTAACTATATGGAGTGGCACGCCCAGTTCAGTAACTGGAGCACCTATGATAAGGGCAGCTTCGCAACCGACGGGCAGTTTAAACTCAAGTTCTATAAAGTAGAGAGCATGCCGGTAGATCCGGAAGAACCCGCAGTCGAAGGGCTGGAAGTGGAGGCCTCTCCCAAGAGCGGCGCCAGCGTGGAAGCAGGACAGACGATTGTCCTGACTGCCGCAGACGGGGCGGAAATCTACTATACCATGTCCACAGACGGCACAGAGCCGGCGGATCCGGACGTAACAAATGTGAGCCAGAAATATACGGCTCCCATCGAGATTGAGAAAACCCCTGAAACGGATAAGCCGGTTATTATCAAAGCGGTTGCCCATATTCCCGCTGCAGGCGTGGAAGAGGCTCAGACCGGCGAAGTTGTGACCTTTACCTACAAAGCGCCGATGAATCTGGATGATTACACGCTGTATTTCGGCCAGCTCCATGCGCATACCAATCTTTCCGACGGTACCGGTACGGTGGAGCAGGCCTTTGACCACGCTTCCAAGGTGGATAATCTGGACTTCCTGGCGCTTACCGACCATTCCAATTCGTTCGACAACGATGCGAATGTCCATCTGGACTCCGAGAATGCCGAAGAGCTGAGCAAGGAGTGGGAAGAAGGGCGTTCCGGGGCCAGAAATATCACGGAACGCGAAAACGGCACATTTGTTGGCTTATATGGATTTGAGATGACCTGGTCCGGCGGCGCTCCGGGACATATCAACACCTTTAATTCGGATGGATTTGAGAGCCGCAATTACGCGCCTTACAAGAAAGGCGACAATTATGATGTGCTCCAGGCGTATTTTGACACCTTGAATAAAAACCCTGAAACGATCTCCCAATTCAACCATCCGGGCGACACCTTCGGCGATTTTATGGATTTCTCCCTGTACGACCCGGTAGTGGATAACCAGATTACCCTGATCGAAGTCGGAAACGGCGAGGGTGCGATCGGCAGCAGCGGGTATTTCCCCTCCTACAGCTACTACACCCGCGCTTTGGATAAGGGCTGGCATGTAGCTCCCACCAATAACCAGGATAACCATAAAGGTAACTGGGGAGACTCCAATACCGCCCGCAGCGTCGTGCTGGCCACCAATTTAAGCGAAGAAGCCATCTATGACGCGATGAAGAACTACCGCGTTTATGCCACGGAGGACAACGACCTTTCCATCCTGTACTCGCTGAACGGCAACGCCATGGGCTCGATCCTGGACGACCAGGAGTCTGTCAATATTGAAGTTTCCATCAGCGATCCCACTGATACTGCCGGCAGCACGAAGGTGGAAGTGATCGTCAACGGCGGCCAGACCCTGGCGGAGCAGACCTTTGAAGGGGGATCTGCGGACATTTCCTTTGATAACCTCCCGGCAACCTATGGATATTACTACCTGCGGATTACCCAGGCGGATAAGAACATCGCCGTAACGGCTCCTGTGTGGGTAGGCGAAAGCCTGAATGCCGGCGTTTCCAAAACATCCAGCAACGTAGCTCTTCCCATCAAAGGGGATGAGATCAGCATTTCCAGCCAGATTTACAACAATCTCAGCGACAATATGCAGGTTACCTCTCTGACCTATACGATGGAAGGGCAGGCGGAACCGTTCCACACGGCGGATGTTTCTTCCATCGGCAGCAACGGTGTGGTGGCGCCCAGAACCTCGTATTCCTACGAATTCCCCTATATGGCGGATCAGGCGGGCGGTTTCAATATCAATGTCCAGATGAAAGCGATAATTAACGGCGAAGAGTTTACCTTTACCGATGTGCTGAAGCTCAGCGTGTCCGACCCGGCCATCGCTACCAAGGTGCTGATCGACGGTACCCATTACAACGATTATGTAAACGGATATTACTCCGGCAACATGACCAACTTCATCAATATGGGGACGGCAGACAATATCCAGGTAAAAATCGCGCAGCCGGGAGAAACCATAACGGCCGAAACGTTACGCGATGTTTCCCTGTTTGTTATTTCCGCCCCGCTCAAATACACCAGCGATTATACCGGGGAAGCGAAGGTCAGCGTTTTTGAGGAAGAATTTGTAAGTCTTGTCCGGGACTATGTGCAGAAAGGCGGCACAGTCATCGTCTGCGGTCTTGCAGACTATCAGGACGCCAACAGCGGCTCGCCGTATACCACCTATGCGCAGGTAAATAAGCTGCTGGAAGCCATCGGCGCCACCATGCGGGTCAACGACGATGAATTGATCGATCAGGATGACAATGGCGGGCAGCCATACCGGCTGTACTTTGACGACTTCAACACCGGCAGTACGGATCCGGTGGTGCAGGAGGTGCTGAAAGGCGTGGTGGATTCCGGCCTGCGCTACAGCTCCTACTCCGGATGTTCTGTCGCCGTCGGAAATGGGGAAGCTATCGTATACGGGCACGATACAACCTATTCCATTAACAGTAAAAATCCCGCCCAGGGACATAGCAAGCCTGTGCTGAGTTACTCCGATTCCTACGATCCGGAAAGCGCCGTCGTGCAGAAGGGCGATGTCGTTGCCATGGCCACAGAGTCTGTCGGGAAAGGGCGCGTGTTCCTCTCTGGTACGGTGTTCTGCTCCAATTTCGAAGTAGCCGCCGAGGATCAGGTGAGCTATTCCAACGGCATTATTGCTCAGAATATCTTGAATATGGTGAAAAAAGAGCCTGTCATAAGCACGATCGAGGAGGCACGCGCCGGAACGGACGGAGAGGTATTCACCGTGGTCGGCACGGTTGCCAACGGTACGGCAGAAACAGGGAACGCTTTCTTCAACACCATCTATATCCAGGATGACGCCGGCAACGGCATCAATGTATTCCCGATTGATGACAATAACATCCGTCGCGGCGACCAGGTGATGATCACCGGCTCCATCAGCGAATATATCGGGGATAAACAGCTGTCCGCCATCAATGTGACTGTCCTGGAAGGAAGCAGGGAAGTTATCATTAGCGACGCAACTACCAAGGAAGCTGACGATTACGAAGCCAATTTCGGTAAGCTGGTCCGTGTGGAAGGCATCGTTCAGAGCGTGAAGCTGGCGAACGGGATTGTGGAGAGCATAGAGCTTCAGGATGAAAGCGGCCAAAGCTGCCGGGTATTTATTGACGGCTATATTGACTACTCGGACGATGCTTCTCCGGAATTGGAAGGATTCGTGAAAGAAGGCGCAACCATCAGTGCGGTTGGGTTTGTATCCCATGATGCCGAAGGCAACCGTCTGCGGGTGCGCGACCGCTCCGAAATCAAGGTGGAAGAACAATCCCCTGTATCTGAGAGCTATGATGTAATATTCGCCCTTGCCAATGGCGCGGCAGACGGTGTGCTCAAGGCGGAAGGGGGCAAAGACTACGCGGCGACCCTGAAGCCTGCGGATGGATATGCCCTTCCCGAGACGGTAAAGGTCACGGTGGGCGGCGCAGAACTCCCCTCCGAGGGATACAGCTATAATGCCGTTACCGGTGAGCTTATGATATATGGGGCTTACATTACGGGAGATATGCAGATAATGGCTGAATTCATCAAAGTGCCGTCTGAAGAACCAGGAGATACCGAGCAGCCCGGAGACACCGAGACGCCTGATGATACTGAAAAGCCCGGCGAATCGGAAAATCCGGATGGCGAGACTCCATCAGAAGTTCCGGAAACGGGGGATGCCGCCAATATAGCCGTCTGGCTGCTTGTTTTCGCGGCGAGTGGAATTCTCGTGATTCTAACCCTCTTCAAGCGGAAAGGCACCGCTAAATAGCTTTAAGTTCTTTAGCTGCGCGGACAGGAAATCTGGTTGCTTGCGCACATGGAAGACAGTAATTCAATCTATGCGGGACAGCATGGTAACCCTGCTATGCTGTCCCGCATTTGTTTTCTAAGCGTCCAGACCTTCGGCAATGAAACGTAATTCACGGCCTTCTCCTTTCGCATTTATTTCTCCATGATTTCAGCAAAGCTTATCCGAAGGCTAAAGTGGTCAATAAAGATATAACACAAATTTTACACAGGCTTTATGTTGCTGTGGTAGATACATTTACAGAGTTAGAGTAAGATAAAACTGTACTATCTTCAAAATGGGATCAGTGTAAGCCCTGATATTCATATCGAGAGAATCAATCGGGAGGGGGTCTATTTATGAAATGTATCAAGCGTTCCATTGCTTTTCTGCTTATGCTGTCCGTTATATTAACCATATTCGGCGGCTGTGATTTTGGAGACACAGACAGCGGTGAAGCGGATACGGTTTTAGGCAATGGCAGCTCGGTGTTGCGCATCATTTCCGGATCGGAAAACGCGGAGCTGGAGCCGATCTTGGAGGAGTTTGCAAAACAGGAAAATATACGCATCGAAATGACCTACCAGGGGTCTCTGGATATCATGCGTCTGCTGGGAGCAGAGGAAATCCCTTATGACGCCGTGTGGCCGGCCAGCAGCCTGTGGCTGACGGTAGGAGATACGGAGCACCGGGTCAAGCACGCTGAGTCGATATCCATCACGCCGGTAGTATTCGGCATCCGCAAAAGCCTGGCGGAGGAGCTGGGGGTTGTAGGGCGCGAAGTATCGGTTAACGACCTGCTTCAGACGATCCAAAGCGGGGAACTCCGCTTCTGCATGACCAGCGCTACCCAGTCAAATTCCGGCGCCAGCGCGTACATCGGTTTTCTGTACGCCCTTCTGGGCAACCCGGAGGTCATCACAGAAGAGGATTTGCAGAGCGAAAGCCTGAAAACCCAGATGAAGGAACTGCTTTCGGGTGTGGACCGTTCCTCCGGCAGCTCCGACTGGCTCAAGGATATGTTTTTGGAAGGCGATTACGACGCCATGGTCAACTACGAGTGCCTGATTATCCAGGCCAACAAAGAACTGGAGGCGCACGGAGAAGAGCCGCTGTATGCGGTATATCCCTATGACGGGCTGTCTATTGCGGATTCCCCGCTGGGATATGTGGATAAAGGCGACGATAAGCAGGAAGAGTTGTTTTTGAAGCTGCAGGAATATCTGCTGTCGGAGGACACGCAGGATGAGATCCAGTGCACCGGCCGCCGTTCGGGCTATACCGGCGTTTCCGAGGAAAACAAGGAAGTATTCCGCTCCGACTGGGGCCTGCAGCCCGACCGGGTGCTGTCGCCGATCAAAATGCCGGCTTCCGATGTTCTGTTTGAGTGCCTGAACTTATATCAAACCGATTTCCGCAAGCCTTCTCTTACCGTGTACTGTCTGGATTACTCCGGCAGCATGAGCGGTACAGGCAACGAACAGCTGGTCCAGGCAATGGAGCAGCTGCTGATTCAGGAGAACGCCCAGAAAAATTTCCTGCAGGCATCGGAAAATGAAGTAAACATCCTGATTCCTTTTAACGACGGCGTAATCAATACCTATACGGCGGAAGGCAACGGCGGCGAACTGGAGGCCCTCTATGATAAAGTGAAAAATCAGGAGGTAGGCGGCGGTACAGATATGTACACGGCTGCTGTGCGGGGAATCGAAATGCTTAAGGAATATGATCTGTCCAAGTATACTCCCGCCATTATCCTGCTGACCGACGGGCAGTCCGGCGGTTCCCTTTATGATTTTGAGGACGCTTATGAGGAACTTGGGACCGAGGTCCCGGTCTTTTCCATCATGTTCGGGGACGCCGACGAAACCCAGCTGGAGGAGTTGGCGCAGTATACCAACGCCCGGGTATTCGACGGCCGGGAGAACCTGACGGAGGCTTTCCGGAGCGTAAAGGGGTATAACTGATGAAAGATACCCCGCGAATGATAGTTTCCACCCTGATTGCGGCTGTCCTGTTTTTATTATTATTCCTATTCCTCCACTGGAACCTGATTGTCTGTATCCTGCTGTGCGTCGGCGTCTACTTTGGGCTGTTCTTTTTGCTGAAACCCAACCGGAGGATCGCGGGCATTGATGTGGAATCCATGCCAGGCGGCGAGGAAATCCAGAAGCTTTTGGATGACGCCCAGACAGACCTGGCGGACATTGACAAAGCGGTGAAGGCCATCGCGGATCCTGCCGTGCAACATAATGCGCAGGCTTTGTACGCCACCGGGACAAGAATCCTTGCTTACCTCAAGGAAAACCCGGACAAAATCAAGCTTGCACGCCGTTTCTTTACCTATTATCTGGATACGGCTGCCAAGCTTTTGGCACGTTATGTGGATTTTCAAAATACGGGACTCCATTCGGAGGAGGTTATGGAAATCCTTTGTAAAACCGCCGAATCCCTGCCGGTGCTGAACAAAGCCTTTGAGAAGCAGTTTACCCATCTAATGCAGGGGGAACTGCTGGACGTAGAGGCGGATATTGAACTTTTGAAGAGCACTTTGAAAATGGAGGGCGGGAAATGAAGACAAAACTTATTGGTTTAGGTATTTTAGCGGCCGTTATCATAGCTGCTGTCGCCTATGTGTTCATAAGCAACAATCAGACTGTTGCCGAAATCAACGGTTATGTGGGCGGCGAAAAAATCGGCCTGCTGGAAGACGAGGAAGTACAGGACATCCTGCGGGACAGGTACAAGCTGGTCATCGACTATGCGAAAGCCGGTTCCATCGACATGATCACCGCTGACGCTACAGGGCGGGACTTCCTGTTTCCTTCCAACCAGACGGCGCTGGAGTTGTATAAGCAGATCAACGGAGACCCGGTGAAAAGCGAAATTATCCTGAATACGCCCATTGTCCTGTATACCCGCAGTGCCGTAGCGCAGGCGCTGGTTGACAGCGGAATCGCCTCGCAGACCGACGGCGTGTATACAGTAAATATGGTCAAACTGACCGAGGCTATTGAAGCTGGGACAGCTTGGGCGGATATCGGCCTTCCCCAGCTTTACGGCAGCATCACTGTGGGCACCACCGATCCCACTAAATCCAATTCCGGCAATATGTTCGCCGGCCTTTTGGCCAACACCCTCTGCGGCGGCGTGGCAGACGAAAGCAATCTGGATGAAATCCTGCCCCGGCTTCAAAGCATCTTTCAGAAGCTGGGGTATATGGAAAGCTCGTCCTCTGACCTGTTCGACCAGTTCCTGAAAACCGGCATGGGCGCCAAGCCCCTGATCGCCGGCTATGAAAACCAGCTGCTGGAATTTGCGGCGGAGAACCCGGATACCTGGGAACAGATAAAAGAGGATATCGTGATGATGTACCCGACGCCTACTGTCTGGTCCTCCCATGTATATATAGCGTTGGACGAGGCGGGGACCGCCGGGATTGACGCGCTGCTGGATGAGGACATCCAGCGGCTGGCCTGGGAAAAGCACGGGTTCCGTACCGGCGTGTATGATACCCCGACGGATGCAGAGCATTTCGGCGTGTCCGGTATTGCAGAGGAACTGACCCAGGTGGCGCCGATGCCCGACGCCAATACCATGGATCGGATTATCAAGGCCCTCTCATAGAGAGTGCAGGAAGGAATGAATAGGATATGGCAGAAGAAATTACTTTGGATACTTTAATGCAGGGGAAAGAGAATACCGCCCTGCAAAAACAGGAGCCGGTGGATGTTGAGACGGTCCGCGCCCAGGTAGAAGAATTGACCCCGGCGCAGAGAGCGCGGGTAGAAGAGTTAAAAAACAGCATCGACCTGATGGATTCCCAGACTGCGCTTCAGTACGGCATTGGAGCGCAGCGGAATATTTCCAGCTTTTCCGACAATATCCTGGCGCAGGTGCGCAGCAAGGACAGCGGCTATGTGGGGGAACTGATGTCGGAATTGGTTTTGAAGGTCAAGGATGTAGGCGTCGACCAGTTGGACGACGGCATTTTAGACAAAATCCCTTTTCTGAAGAACGCCTCCCGTGCAATCAAAAAATTTATGCAGCGGTATGAAAAGCTTGAGGTACAGATCGACCGCATCGAGCAGGAACTGGAACAGGCGCGGATGCAGATGCTCAAGGACGTCACCATGTTCGACGGGCTGTATGAAAAGAATCTTGAATATTTCCAGGAGCTGCAGATCTATATTGCCGCCGGCGAGGAAAAGTTGAAGGAATTGCGGGAAACCACCCTTCCAAAGCTCCATGCGGAGGCATCAGCCAAAGGCGATCCCATGAGCGCCCAGGCGGTGCGGGACTTTGAAGATACGGTGAACCGTTTTGAAAAGAAAATCCACGACCTGAAACTCAGCAAGACCATTGCCATCCAGACGGCGCCGCAGATCCGCCTGATCCAGAACAACGACAAAATGCTGGTGGATAAGATCCAGACGGCCGTGCTCAGCACCATCCCGCTTTGGAAAAGCCAGGTTGTCATTGCCCTGGGTCTGCACCGGCAGGAAACCGTGTTGCAGATGCAGAGGAGCGTAACCGACGCCACCAATACGCTGCTCACCAAAAACGCGGAACTGCTGAAGCAGAACAGCGTGGATGTAGCCAAAGAATCCGAACGCGGCATCGTGGATCTGGAAACGCTGAAAAAGGTCAACGCTGATTTGATTTCCACCATAGAAGAAACCATCAAAATCCAGCAGGAGGGCCGCGCCGCCCGTCAGAATGCGGAAGTAGAGTTAGCAGGAATTGAAGAGCGGCTCAAGCAAACCATGCTGTCAGCCGTGCAAAATCGATAACTTGCCAAAAACGGAACCCGTTTCAAAGCATCGAAATAGTTTGGAAAAGTGAGCGGCTGTATCAAGCATGGATGATGTAGAAGATACGTACACAGCGTTTTCCCATCCGAGAGTGGCTGAAAGAAGTTGGCGCAAGATTTGAGGGGGCTTTGTAATAACATCGAAAGAGCGTATAAAAAGCGAATGGGTACTTTGTCCGATCTGCAAGAGTAAAACCGTTTAAAGCTTAGAAAAGGTACAGCGATTGAAAACTTCTATTGTTCTGCCTGAATGAGCAGCACGCATCTACCAGACGAACAAGCTGATGTTGTTTTGGGGATATGATATGAATGATTTCAAAAAAGAACGCAAAAAATTGGAACAGGCAGGATTCTCCGGGCAGACATTGGAACAGGCGCTGAAATTGATGGAAGAAACCGGAATATCACGTATGTTGACAAAGCTTTTGGTTGCTTCGGTGGTGAAACAGGGGAAAACTCCATCTATGGCGTTGTATTCTGTGGAAACTATGTTACAGGATAAAGAACTTATTTTTCGTGCAGATAAAAACATGAAAAAATAATTTGCAAAGACACAGGGCGGTGCCGAAAAAAATCGGCCCGCTCTGCGTTTTTTATGATATATATTGATTTATTAAAGAGGAAAACATATAAAGTTTGGTGCCAACGTAACATCTCAGTATGTATATAAAACTTGGTAATGTTAATTTGTACTACGAACAAAGCGGCAGCGGCAGACCATTGATCCTGCTGCATGGAAATGGTGAAAACCATCACATTTTTGATGAACTTTCCCGTTCGCTCTCAGAAGTATATTCGGTTTATTTGCTTGACAGCCGCGGGCACGGAAAAAGCAGCAAGGCGCCTGTAGGGTATGGTCTGATGACGGAAGACGTTGCCCGTTTTATTCAGGAAATGGGGTTGGAAAAGCCCGCATTGCTGGGATTCAGTGACGGCGGGATTATTGGATTGAAGCTCGCCTCGCAGTACCCTGATCTTCTTTCGGCGCTGATTGCGGCGGGGCCGAACTGTAATCCGCAAGGGCTCAAAAAAGGGTGGCTTAACTGGTTCCGCTTTTGTTGGTTTTTTAACCGTTCGCCTCTTTTGCGTATGATACTGGATGAGCCGGATATCAAACCCGAAGAACTCAAACGCATTTCCATTCCTGTCTTGATCACAGGCGGGGAGCGGGATATGATCCGCCGGGAGCATTTGGAAGAAATTGCGGCAAATATTCCATCTGCGCAGCTCAAGATTCTGCCGGATGAAACACATGCCAGCTATATCGTTCATCAGAAAAAATTTGGCCCGGTGGTTACGAACTTTTTGGATGGGGAACAGCCGGAAGTGTCGGAATCGGAAAGCAGTCTTTCATGAGCGCCTTTTCTGCTAAATATTGATTGTTTATATGTTCTGATAAAAAAAGGAGATGTGCGGATTGCACATCTCCTTTTTTATTGTTTTAGAGATCACCAGAGATAATCTTTAAAAATAGAAAGCTTTTTCACGAAGAAATCCGGGATATCTTCATGCCCGAAGTACCGGTAAACTTTCATTTGCTTTTTGCAGGTCATGTGATTGTAGGCGGCGAATACGGTGGATGGCGGTGTGATTTGGTCCACTAAACCGGTAAAAACAAATGTGTCGCATCGAATCGCGTCAGCGTGGTTCATCAGGTCAAAATAACTGAGCGTTTTCATAGCCTGCTCTTCTACGGACGGATCCGGATTGCGGCGGAAGTATTCGTTGATTTCCAGATACGGGTCGATGATTGCCATATCCACCGCGCGGCGGAAGTGGCAGAGGTAGGGGTATTGTGCAACCGCGACGCACGGAACATCACTGAGGGCGGCAGCCGCAAGAGTTAATGCGCCGCCCTGGCTTCCGCCGGCTACGGCGATTTTGTGTTTATCTACGCAGTCCATGGCGGTAATAATGTCCAGAAGACGTACGGCGTCCATATATACAGCACGGTAATAATAGGTTTCCGGAGAAAGAATTCCTTTTGTCATCCAGCCGGTAACGTGCCCGTACTTGTCAGGAAGAACATCCTCGCTTTTACCTTGCTGCCCGCGTACCAACATGGTTGCGGCGACATATCCGTTTAACGCGGTCGTTACAGTCTCATTGAGAGAATGCGGTCCCCAGTTGTAACCATGAAACTGAACAACAGCGGAAAAGGGTCCTTCTCCAACCGGCTTTGCGAAATATGCGCAGATGTTCGCTCCGTGAAGCCCTTTGTAAAAAAGCTCATACACTTCTACCCCTCTTACCGGATAATCAAGTGGAGAAAGGTGATATTCCATCGGAACGGTTGCTAATTCGCGCTTGGTGTTTGCCCAGAATTCATTGAAATCCGGTTCTTTTGTCAGTTCCGGAAGATAGGTTTTTAACTGCTCCAGCGGCAGGTCATATTGTTGTGCGGTTGCCATGTTGCTCATCCTTTCATTTGAGTTTTCTTTGTGTAAATCGGTTTTATTATAGCACTCTGATTCGTTTGGCGCAATTCGCAAAAAAGAATTGCAAATAAAAAAGGAAAGCGGTATGATAAAAGAAAATACAGATGGCTGTCATCATGAAAGGAACAGATTATGCAGAAAAATTACGGCTTACAACTTTACACAGTTCACGAAGAATGCGAAAAAGATTTTCCCGGAATGCTTCGGAAAGCGGCAGAGCTTGGTTATTCATCCGTTGAATTTACCGGATATTACGGGCTGACGGCAGAAGAATTGAAGCATCTTTTGGAAGAATACCGGCTGACTCCGGTTTCTTCGCAGATGATGATTCCAAGTATTGCGGAACATTTGGATGATGTGATCACATATGCGAAAGCAATCGGTTTAAATAACATTGCCTGTTGTGTGGGTGATGTTTCCACGCCTGATGCTTTGCGCGATACGATTGCTTCTCTGGAGCCGATCGTCAAATGTCTGACGGAAGAGGGAATGAATTTCCTTTATCATAACCATGGGCCGGAATTTTGCCTGCTGGACGGCAAACGCCCGATTGACACACTGCTGGAACATTTTGCTGGTCAGAACTTCTGTCTGGAGCTCGATACCTATTGGGCGATGGAAGCCGGAGCGGATATCTGCGCGTTCATCAAAGAGCATGCGGCGCGCATTGTGAACATTCATATCAAAGACGGAAACGGCAAGGGAAAATCCTGCCCGTTTGGAAACGGAATTTATGACATTGCCGGTATAGTCCGTACGGCGCGTGAAGCGGGCGTGTCTTATATTCTGGTGGAGGATGATACACCAGATCCGGATGGATTGACGGTTGCCCGGCTTAACATCGAGAAACTCAAAGAGTGGAACGTATAAGTACCATTTGAAATAGGAAAGGAATTATGATGATGCAGACAGTAGAACGTTGGGGCACATTTGAGGTGCAGGCAAAAGGCCGAACAGATGGAAATCCGTTTACCGATTATACGGTGTATGGCGTTTTCCGCGGTAAAAATGAAACGGTGAAAGCGGATGGCTTTTACGATGGGGACGGTGTCTACAAGGTCCGTTTCATGCCGTCGTTTGAAGGGGAATACACTTATGAGGTATCTGGCAGCTTTTCGAATGAGACACTGACCGGAAGTTTTCTGGTTACAGCGCCCTCCGCTTCCAACCATGGGCCGGTCCGGGTTGCAAACACATTCCATTTTGCTTATGAGGATGGAACGCCGTTTTATCCGTTGGGGACAACCTGCTATGTCTGGACCCATCAGCCGGAAGCGCTTCAGCAGAAAACGCTGGAGACCTTGAAGAAAGGATATTTTAACAAGATTCGTTTTTGCGTTTTCCCGAAACATTATGATTATAACTTAAATGAGCCTCAGACCTATCCGTATGTCGGCACGCCGATGGATAGTTCGGTGCTCACGAAAGAGAACTTTTCGCAGTATACAGGAAATGCCCCCGGCAACGACTGGGATTTCAAACGGTTTAATCCGGAGCATTTCCGCCGTTTTGAACAACGGATTCAAGACCTGATGGCGCTTGGTATTGAAGCGGATTTGATTATCATGCATCCGTATGACCGGTGGGGATTTTCCAGCATGCCGGCAGAGTGTGACGATCTTTACTGGAACTATGTAATCGCTCGTTTTTCCGCCTACCGTAACGTTTGGTGGTCGCTTGCGAATGAGTACGATCTCATGACCGCGAAAACTCAAAAGGATTGGGAACGCTACGCTTCCATCCTCTGCGAAAAGGACCCGTACAGCCATCTTCGTTCCATCCACAACTGCATTCATTTTTACGACCATTCCCGTCCGTGGGTGACCCACTGCAGCATCCAGCGGCAGGATATGCATAAAACAGCAGAATTTACAGCGGATTGGCGGAAGCGTTACCGCAAGCCGGTTGTGTTGGATGAGATTGCTTATGAAGGCAATATCAACCATTGCTGGGGCAACATCTCCGGCGTGGAGCTGACCCGTCGCTTCTGGGAAGCAGCTGTCCGCGGCGGTTACGGCGGACACGGTGAGACCTACGTTCACCCGGAGGATATTCTCTGGTGGAGCCACGGCGGCGAGCTGCATGGGGAAAGCCCGGAGCGCATCCGCTTCCTGCTTGGTATTCTCAAGGAAACTCCCGGAATTGGTCTGGACCCGGCCAAAGGGGACCCTCGCCTCAACTGGGACGACCCTGCCGCTACCGCAACCGATGTCGCTTATCAGGGCAAGTATTATTTGATCTATTTCGGAAACTTCCGCCCGTCTTTCCGGGATTATTATCTCGACGATGATTATGATTATGAGGTAGAAGTGATCGACACTTGGAACATGACCATTGATAAGCTTGGTCGTTTTCGTGGAAAATTCCGCGTCAATCTTCCGGGCAGAGAATATATGGCGATTCGCATTCGCAGAGTGTAAAACGATAAACAGCCGGGAACAATCTGTTCCCGGCTGTTTGTTTATGGGTGCTTGACGGTGTACGTCGCATTTTTTGAGTGCGGACAGTCAGTCTAAAATTCTTCCGTCAGTTGAAATGGTATAGACCTGCCACGGAATGAATTTCCCGCTGTTTTGCAGCGCTTTTTTTGCCGCGAGTTCAATTCCGCCGCAGCAGGGAACTTCCATGCGTACGATAGTTACACTCTTGATGTCGTTTTCCCGGATGATGGCAGTCAGTTTTTCACTGTAATCGCCGTCGTCCAGCTTTGGGCAGCCGATGAGGGTGACATGGTTGCGGATGAATTTGCGGTGGAAGTCGCCGTAAGCGTAAGCGGTGCAGTCGGCGGCGATGAGCAGATTGGCGCCTTTGAAATAAGGCGCGTTGATGGGCGCGAGCTTGATTTGAACCGGCCATTGAGAAAGCTGGCTGTTTATTGCGGGGCTTTCTGTGTGAATGGGTGCGGTTTCACGGTGAATGGCTTTTGACTGGCTTCCCGGGCAGCCGCAGGGCAGAGGTTCTCCCTGTGTTTGAGAAGTTGCCTGTTTTGCGGCCTGTGCGGCTTTGACCGCTTCGTGGTCGTAAGCCGGCGCTTCCCGTTCCTCAAAGCTGATGGCGCCGGTCGGGCAGGCGGGCAGACAGTCTCCAAGACCATCGCAGTAATCCTCACGCATGAGCTTTGCCTTGCCGTTCACCATGCCAATGGCGCCTTCATGGCAGGCCTGCGCGCAGATGCCGCAGCCATTGCACTTTTCTTCGTCGATCTTTATAATTCTTCTTATCATAGTATTCCTCCGTTGATTCAAGCCGTGTTTGACTTTCTGAATTGAGTATACTAAAATAAAATAAATTTTTCTGTTGGATTTCCAACAAAAGAAAGGAAAATGCAAATGTTTCCTGATGTTTTACTGTTTTCCGGCATTCAGGAGGAAGAGATAAAATCCATGTTTTCCTGTCTTGGGGCAGTTCAGAAAAACTATCAAAAAAACGAATATGTTTTTCACGCCGGTGAACCAATCGAATCGTTAGGACTGGTCTTGTCGGGCAGTGTTCATATTTTGATTGAGGACGTCTGGGGCAACCGGCGGATCCTCCAAACAGCGGATGCCGGTGAGGTGTTCGGCGAAAGTTATGCCTGCCTTCCGCATCAGCCTGTTTTGGTCAGTGTCGAGGCGGTGGAAAATGCGGAAATCCTCTTTTTAAACGTTTCGCGCGTGTTGACGGTTTGTCCGTCCTCCTGTCCGTTTCATCACCGGCTGGTGCGTAATCTGCTTTCCATTCTTGCGCGGAAAAATGTATTGCTCGCCAATAAGATGGATCATGTGACCCGCCATACGACTCGTGAAAAAATCATGGCGTATCTTTCCAGCGAAGCAAAGCGGCAGAAGAGCCGGAGTTTCAACATTCCCTACAATCGTCAGCAGATGGCGGATTACCTTGCGGTCGAGCGCAGCGCACTTTCCGCTGAACTTTCCAAACTGCAAAAGGAGGGGCTGATTGCTTTTTCAAAAAACCGCTTTACCGTCATTTTAACTGGCGAAGATTGATGTTTCATGCAAGACGCTTGTTGTGTAAATCCTTTAAAACATGTAAAGACTTCTGATATCTTCTTTCTTTTGTGTAATTTCCTTAAAAACACAGGGGTGGGCGGGCGTTTTTTCTTCTGCTCAAAACTGCGCTCCCCATTGCGGCAGGCATTCGTTTATGTTAAAATAATGTAAGAATTCATTGGGTTTTGTTGTGATCGGTCGGAATACGCCAGTTTTGATCGTAACGTGAAAGGAGCTGCCTTGTGGAACGCGAAATGGAAAATTTAGGGCTGATTTGTATGCGCGGTTGTGAATCATTCCGCGATAAAATCGAGTTTTATCTTCGCAGATGGCATGGAGATGGTAATTACAGCATCAAAGCGGAGTGCCCGCGTTTTTCTTCCGGTGAAGGAAAAGGGCTTATCCTGGAATCCATCCGCGGTCGGGATGTTTTTATTATCACAGACCCGTTTAATTACAGCGTGACTTATAAAATGTACGGTATGGAAGTCCCCATGAGCCCGGACGATCATTATCAGGACTTAAAGCGTATCATCCTCGCTCTCGGCGGAAAAGCCAAACGCATCACGGTGATTATGCCCATGCTTTACGAAGGGCGCCAGCATAAAAAAACCTTCCGTGAGTCGCTTGACTGTGCAGCGGCTTTGCAGGAACTGGTGCATATGGGCGTGTCTAATATTGTAACATTTGATGCACATGACAGCCGTGTTCAGAGTGCTATCCCGCTGAGCGGGTTTGACAATCTGAAACCGACTTACCAGATGATCAAGGCAATGGTCAAAAACGTAAAGGATGTTGTCTTCAGTTCAGACCAGATGATCATTGTTTCTCCGGATGCCGGCGGTGTAGGCCGTTGCTTGGGCTATTCCTCTGCACTTAATCTGGAAATGGGCATGTTCTACAAACGCCGCAATCTTTCGAAGGTGGTTGATGGAACCAACCCCATTGAGTCTCACGAATATATCGGCTCTTCGTTAAACGGGAAAGACGTTATCGTTGTCGACGATATGATCTCTTCCGGTTCTTCCATGATCGATACCTTCCGGGTCTTGAAAGAAAAAGGTGCTCGCCGTATTTTTGCGTTTATTACCTTCGGGTTGTTCTGCAATGGTCTGGATGGATTTGACAGAGTTTACGAAGAGGGTTTGTTTGACCGGGTATTTGTAACAAACCTGATCTACCGCACGCCGGAACTTCTTTCTCGTCCGTGGGTGGTGGATGTTGATCTTTCCAAATACACCGCTTATTTGATCGACGCGATTCATCACGATGCTTCTGTGGGTGCGATTATTGACCCGAACCAGAAGATCATTAGCCTTCTGCATGGTCTGGAAGCGGAACGTCGTACGGTTTCTCCAATGTAAATATTTGATGTTTTTTAAAGCGTACCCTGTAAAAGGGTACGCTTTTGTTTTTGGTTCGGAAAACGATTTCGCAATGGAGGAATCTGTGCTAAAAGCGGCTGGAACGGTTGCATTCACCCAAAAAACAAGGTATAATGAAAACGTTGTTTTGACGTTTGTCCAAGGCGGATATTCTTTGATTTTGACAAATCACAAACGATAAACAGATATACAGACTTTACGAGAGGGGAATAAAAAAGAATGGACAATGTCTGGATATTGATTGCCTTCGGCGTGTATCTATTGTTGATGATGGGAATCGGTCTGTTCCATTATCGAAATACAAAAAGTTCGGAAGATTATTTTCTGGGCGGCCGCAGCTTAGGCGGCTGGGTTGCAGCACTTAGCGCGCAGGCTTCGGATATGAGCGGATGGCTGCTCATGGGCCTTCCTGGCGCGATTTACGCGTATGGAACCGGCCAGATCTGGATCGCAGTCGGCCTTGCGATCCACGATTTTAAACTGGGCGTTTGTTTCATCCCGCCTTCGCCGCTATACCATTCGCGCGGGCAATTCGCTCACGTTGCCGGAGTTTTTTGAAAATCGCTTTCACGATTCCAGCAAGGTACTGCGCGTCGCGTCCTCGCTGTTTATCATGGTTTTCTTCTTAGTTTATACCGCTTCTGGTTTTTCCGCGGGTGCAAAGCTGTTTTCTTCTGTGTTCAATATTGATTATACCATTGCTCTTGCAATCGGCGCCTTTGTTATTCTGGTTTATACCTTCCTCGGTGGCTTCCTTGCGGTTTGCTGGACTGACTTTGTTCAGGGCTTTATGATGTTGATTTCTCTTATGGTCGTTCCGGTTTTTGCCATCTCCATGATGGGTGGACCCGAGCAGACGGTGGAGATTCTTAACGGTCTTGGAACCAACTTCCTCAACCCGCTGTATGACAATGGTGAGCCCTTGAACTTTATTAGCATTCTTTCTCAGCTTTCCTGGGCGCTTGGTTATTTCGGCATGCCGCATATTCTGGTGCGCTTCATGGCCATTAAAAATGAAAGTGAAGTGCGTAAGTCCAGAAAGATTGCGATCACCTGGGTGGTTATCTCACTTTCGGTTGCCTGTCTTCTCGGCGCAATCGGCCGTGCGTTTTTCATTGACGCGCCGCTTGACAATGCCGAAAATGTTTTTGTTGATATGATCGGCAAAGTCTTTACTGACAATTTACATATTCCTTTCATCGGCGGGTTGCTGCTTTGCGGAATTTTAGCGGCAATCATGTCTACTGCGGATTCTCAGCTTCTTGTTACGGCATCCTCCATTTCGGAAGATGTATACAAAGGGGTTATCCGTAAAAATGCAAGCGAGAAAAGCATGCTGTGGGTCAGCCGTATCACAGTACTGGCTGTGTCTATTGTTGCGTTTATCATTGCGCTGGACCCGAACAGCAGCGTTATGGGGCTTGTCTCGAATGCGTGGGCTGGTTTTGGTGCGACCTTTGGCCCGGTTGTGCTGCTTGGTCTGTTCTGGCGGCGTTCCAACCGCATTGGTGCGGCGGCCGGTATGACTGGCGGCGGTTTGATGGTCATTCTTTGGGATTATATTCCTCTTGGCTCCGCTACGCTTGCGGGTTATACGGGTGTGTATTCTCTTCTGCCGGGCTTCTTGTTTGGCTTAATTTTAATGGT
The DNA here is from genome assembly GCA_900552945.1 of uncultured Oscillospiraceae bacterium. GTDB lineage: Bacteria > Bacillota > Clostridia > Oscillospirales > Ruminococcaceae > Metaruminococcus_A > Metaruminococcus_A gallistercoris. The sequence goes on along the minus strand of USBI01000013.1, from coordinate 1,215 downwards.
GGTTATCAGCCTTCTTACGGCAAAGCCTACCAGTGAAATGCTGGCAGAGTTTGATGATGTAAAGCGTTCCAAAGGCGTTGAGATGACTGCGCCGGAATCTGAAGTAAAAGCTTAAAAGAAATCCGTCCGGAATTTTACCGGGCGGATTTTTATCGTTAAAAAAGCGTCAGAATTGGTGCAAAATGTGTTGTTGAATTTAATTGCGGTAAGATTTAAGATGAGGTGATTCTGTGAAAACAATCCTTTTACCGGACGGTACGGCAATTCCGAAAATTGGGCAGGGGACCTGGTATCTGGGTGATGACCCCGCTGCCCGAAATGAAGAGATTTCTGCTTTGCGCAAAGGCGTTTCGCTTGGTATGACGCTGATCGACTCGGCGGAGATGTACGGGAACGGTCGCTCGGAAAAGCTGGTCGGAGAGGCGATAGCTCCGCTGAAACGCGAGGAATTGTTTTTGGTGTCTAAGGTTTATCCCCACCACGCGGGGCGGGATGATATTTTCCGCTGCTGTGATGCGTCCATCCGCCGCATGAATGCAGGGTATCTTGATTTGTATCTGCTCCATTGGCGCGGCAGTATTCCTTTATCCGAAACGGTAGAATGCATGGAAGAACTGGTAAAGCGGGGAAAAATACGCCGATGGGGCGTTTCTAATTTTGATACAGATGATATGGAAGAGCTTTTCAGGGTGAAAAATGGGGAGCATTGTGCGGTGAATCAGGTGCTTTATCACCTGGGTTCACGGGGCGTTGAGTACGACCTTCTTCCATGGCTTAAGGATCACGGCATTCCGCTTATGGCCTATTGTCCGCTGGCCCAGGCCGGCGTGCTTCGGCGAAGTTTGCTGACCGACCGGACTGTATTGCAGCTGGCAGAGCGCCATCAGGTCTCTCCGGTGCAAATTTTGCTTGCGTTTGTTGTAAGCCGGGAAAATGTGTTTGCCATTCCGAAGTCTTCTACGGTGGAACACACAGTGCAGAATGCTGCTGCCGGTGATGCTATTCTTTCTGAAGAGGAGATCGAAAAGCTGAATAAATCGTTTCCGGCGCCTTCATCCAAAACCTTTCTGGATATTGTATGACAAAAGCACCCGATTTCTACCGGGTGCTTTTTGTCAAAATCTGATTTATTGATTCGGGTTTCTTTTCATCATCTGGTCCGCAACGCGTTTTAAATCCTCAACATTGTCGAACTTGGTTCCGCTTTGCATAATG
>USBI01000012.1 GCA_900552945.1 uncultured Oscillospiraceae bacterium | reverse complement strand
ATCCACAGAACCGTGTCCTGAAGGCTTTCCGCAGCCGACCGGTACCGATACCCCAGTTCATGCTCTGCTTTGGAACAGTCGAAGTTGCAATTGGTGTGCAGGGTGTAAATAGCATAAGGGGTATAAAGCGGCTTTTGGTGGCGGCATTTGTAATAAAGTTCGGAAAGCGGCGCGGTCACCTGAGCCAGCCAGTAGGGGAGTTTTATTCTTACCGGCAGGATGCCGGCGGCTCTCGTGATTGTGTCCAGCATCTCTTTTACCGTCACAACTTCGCCGGACAGAATGTAACATTCACCGGATTTTCCGCGGTCGGCGGCCAGCCGGATGCCCCGCGCAACGTCGCGCACATCAACAAAATTATATTTTCCGTCAATATAAGCGTGCAGACTGCCGTTTAATGTATCCACAATCATCTGGCCGATGTTGGAAAGGGTGTGTTCGTAAGGCCCAATGACACCGGATGGATGAACGACGACTGCGTCCAGCCCGTTTTTTGCGGCGTTCAAAACCAGCTGGGTTGCGGCAGCTTTGGTTTTGGCGTATCTTCCTTTCACTGCGGCCGGGTCAAACCGGCTGACCTCTTTGATTGGGATGTCTTTATCGGGTTCCGGGATGGCATGTACCGAACTAACGTAAACAAGCCGTTTTACTCCTGCTGTTTTACAGGCGCGGATGATGTTTTTTGTACCGCCTATATTGACCTGTTCCATTGCGGTCTGTTTTCCGGAACCGATGGAAACGATTCCGGCAAGATGAAATACGGTATCCATGCCGATGCAGGCCCGAAGGACGGCATACGGGTCGCGGACATCTCCTCGAAGAATAGTCGGTTTTGCTCCTTCAAACGGAAGAAGGCTTTCGCCGGGAAGGATAAATGCCGTTACATCCCAGCCAGCGTGAAGCAATTCTTTCATCAGCGCGCTTCCCACATGGCCGGTCGCGCCGGTGACCATGCATTTTTTCATTTCGATCGCTCCTTTCGCGGACAGCCCCTTTGGTGAGGCTGTGGTGTTGTAGTAGCACGGGTGACTTCAAACTGACGCTCATTTTGCCGAAGCAATCACCTGTATGCAAAACGACCCTGTGCCTGTGACAACAGCACAGGTACAGGATCGAGGTTTATGCGTGGCGCCTGTTTTTCAGGCGGAAAGGGGAAACAACTTAATTGGCGGAGTATTCAGAAAGGGTTACAGTAATGGTTTCGGTTGTGCCTGTCTGTCCTCTCCAGACCTCCATCGTCAGTGTGTCGCCCGGCTTTTTATCCTGCAATGATTCTGCAATGACCGAGCTGGAATCCACTTCTTTGCCTTCAATTTTGGTGATGACGTCTCCTCGCATCAATCCAGCTTTCTGAGCGTTTTCAGAATTGACCTGAACAATGTAGAGACCTGCCGGCAGACGATTGTACGCTGCGGTCTGTTCATCTAAGAACTGGTAGCTGATACCGATGACAGGACGGTCTTTTACATATCCGTACTCTTTGATGCTTTCAATAACCGGAAGCGCTTCGTTGATGGAGATGGCAAACCCAAGTCCCTCGTAACCAGTCGCTGCGATTTTAGAAGAGTTGATGCCGACAACCTGCCCGTAAATATTGACCAGCGCGCCGCCCGAGTTGCCCGGATTGATTGCGGCGTCTGTCTGGATGCAGTTGACGGTGTAGCCGTTGTTGGTTTCAATGGAACGGTTGAGCGCGGAAACATAACCGAATGTGACGCTGGAACTCAAGACCAGTCCGCCCGGATTGCCGATGGCAACCACCTGATCGCCGACGCTGAGTTCATCCGCGTCACCGAAGGTGGCAGGAGTAAGGCCATCCGCTTCGATTTTGATAAGCGCCAGGTCGGTCGCAGTATCGCTTCCCACCAGGGTCGCATCTACGGTCCTTCCATCGTAAAGAACCACTTTCAGGGAGGTAGCGTCCGCTACAACGTGCTCATTGGTGATGATGTATCCGTCTTCATCCATGATAATGCCGGAGCCTTCACCGGCTTCTTCCTGCTCGCCGGTAAAGCCGTTCGCCTGATAGTTCTGAATGCAGACGACCGAAGGAGTCACCTTCGCTGCTACTTCCTGAAGGGTCAGCGCATCGCTGTCTTCTTTCGATACTTGTGTAACACCGGTACCGGAAGAGCTGTCGGACTGGCTGCTGTTATCGTTGCTGCTGGTTTGCTGGTTTGTTGCAGTCAAAGTAATCGCTCCGCTGTTGACCAGCGCAACAAATGTACCAATGGACCCTGCGGAGATTACAACGCATGCCGCCAATCCCGCAACGATTTTTAACACCAAGCGTTTCCGTGCGCTGTTTTCTTTTGGAGTTTTTTGTTTTTTCTGCTTTTTCTGTTTCGGCAGCTTGGTAGGCGGAACGGCGCCCCACGGTTGATAGTTTCCAGCCGGATTGCCCTGAGTTCCCTGCTGCTGACCGTAAGCCTGATTGTAACCGCTGTTTTGAGAAGCGTAATTCCAGTTGGTCTGGGCGGTTTGCGCTGTGCCGCTTGTGCCGAACTGCTGGCGGTACTGCTGCTGGTTGTAATGGTAAGAACCGGAATATTGCGTGTTGTTTGTTCCGGCAGTGGTCTGACTTTGCGCAGTTTGGTTCTGCTGCCCGGTCTGATTCTGCGCGCTTTGGTTTGAACTGCGCGGAGATTCGTAATTTAAACGGTCTGTATTTTGTGCCGAAGAGGCGGCCGACTGTTTTTGATTATTCCATTCAGATTGGTTCTGAGAAGCATTGTTTGAAGTTTCTCCAGTCGGGAAACCGTTTTGTTTTTCGTTATCATACATAGAATGGTTCCTCGCTTTTTTTGGTATCGTCCTTTTACAGTATTTACTATACCCGGGAATTATGTGGATTGTGTGATTGAAATTCGACTCATTCGTAAAAAAATTTTTTCCAATTCTGCTGTTTTATGTGTCTGTTTTGTGAATCTGTACACAGAAAAGAACAACTGTGGTTTACCTGCTTTTTAAAAACAGGATTTTGCAAAAAAGCAGGCGAGAGATTCGCCTGCTTTTTGTCATATTTTATGACTATTCGGGGTCTGCCGGGTCAAACAGACGCGGCTGGGTGCGCAGTTTGTGAACGATGTTTTTCAGGAAGTGTTCTGCCAGTGAATCCGGAACGATGTTTTCCAGCGCTTCGTCAAATGTAAACCAGACGGCTTCATCCACTTCGGAAGTCACGCCGGAAAGGTCTTCGCTGTCCGCCACGGAAACGAAATTGACCATCATGGTATTGGATGGAGCGAAGTAGGCTGTTTTCATGAGGCGGTAACCTTTTATATGCAGCCCTACCTCTTCCCGTACTTCGCGCACCAGTGCCTGTTCAGCAGACTCGCCTTTGTTGATGTATCCTGCCAGCAGCACGTAAAAATCCCGTCCGTATTGTTTGATTAAAAGGATTTTGTCGCCGGTAGGATTGAGCACAGCGGTGCTGATGGCGCTGTTAAAAATGGGAAACCGGTACTCTCCGCAGGTTTCACAGTAGGGGACAAGCCCTTCGCCCGGGCATTCCCGCGGCTGCAGTTTGGTTCCGCAGGCCCAGCAGTGGGTCATTTGTTGCATTGTATTGCTTCCTTCCTTTTTGTGTTGATAAATTGATTTTACAGTGTGGTTAATCCGCTTTCTGAGGCTGCTTTTCCGGGTCTCCGTTAAAATCCAGCCCGCGCGTGATGACGCGAACGGGTTCGCCGTTAAAATAGGCGTCAATGTTACGCTTGGCTTTTGAGACCGCCTGTTCGAACAGTTCGGGGAATGAATCGCAGTGAACAAAACCGTCCGCGCGGGATATCCATTCGCTGTGCCGCTCGTTGAGCGGGTCGCTGATGCCTTTGGTATCCGGCGAATAGGACATCGCCTCGTACATTGAGTGGCGCGATATCAGCCGTTCCGCTTTTGGCAGCACGGCTCGCTTAATACCATAGCGGGAGCGTAAAAAATGTTCACCCGTCCGCACGCTTTTTACAGCGCGCCAGAAACAGTTTTCCGGCAGTATGGTTCCGTAAAGGGTTTTGGCAAGTTTGCGGTACATCTTTCCAATCGCCATACAGACGGTTTTGTTGCACGGCAGCAGCCGGTGCGGATTGACCGCCGTCTGCCCGAGAAGGGTGTCAATGGCAGTTTCCAGACGGGCGTGCACCCGGGCAGTGTCTTTGTCAAAAAAGCCCATCGCTTCATTTTCGCGTTTCTGCACGGCGTATACATACGGGTGGGCTGTTACATCCAGAGAAAAATGGCACAGGTAACCGGTCAGGTAAGCGCGGATGATCTCTTTTTCCCCCCGCGGGCATTTTCCCAGGTAACGGCGCATCTCTTCCAGAGATTGCTCCACTTTCACAATGTGAAGTTTTTGCCCAAATCGAATATAGGTATGAGGCTTAGGCCCTATAAAACAGAAGAAAAAAGGGTCCGGCCCCTGACAACCGATGATAAATGCGTCCTGCGTGTTGATGTTTTCTTCAAACGCGCGGCCGTATAACCGCAGCACCTTCTGCCCGAACAGATGATGGGTAAGCAGGGAAGGCATAAGCGAAACCTCCTTTTGCCGGAACGCTTTTCGAGTCCGGACGGTTTTGTAATATCGTGTCAAACGAAACAAATTTCATAAAAAGCAGGAGCGGTTTTCCGCGCTTGGGACTGTTTTGAGCCGTACCGCGCGGACAAGCTCATCTTCAGTATAATCAAATTACACCAGTTAAGCAAGCAAACCCAAAAAATTCTGTGGCTTTGCATTGCTTTTTCTGTGCTGTTTTGTTAAAGTGAAGAAAAAGGAACGGGCAGGCTGTGAAGCCCGAAGAAAGGACCGGTTTTATGAAAACGTTGATCGTTTATGTGACAAAAAGCGGAACAACCGAAGAATGCGCCCAGCGTTTGCGTGAACTTCTGGGCCGTGCGGATACCGACCTGCTGGATTTAAAGGTTCAGCGCCTGCCGGATTTTGCCGCTTATGACTGTATCGTGCTGGGAAGTTATATCCATTACGGAAAAATCGGAAAGCGTTTAAAACGTTTTGTTTCTCTTCACAAGGAAATGCTGCTCGAAAAAAAGCTGGGGATTTTTCTTTGTAAAGGTTTTGAAGGAGAACTGAAGGAAACTTTCTCCAAAAACTTCAAGCCAAAGCTGCTGCGCCATGCGCTGGTGTATGATTCCTTTGGCGGCGTGCTGCAGCCTGACAAGCTCAAAGGCACCGAGAAGCGAATGGCAAAAATGGTGCAGAAGACGTTTGAACAGGCGGGTAAACAACCGCCTCATCTTGATCCTGATCGGATTGAACGGTTTGCTCAAGCGCTTCTCAAATAACAAGTCCAAATATTATTTTGCAGTGAAAGAAGGGCATTTATGAAACTAACAAACAACATACTTTCTCTTGAATTTTCCAAACAAGGCGATCTTCTTCACTTTGCCGAATGCTCCACCGGCCGGGATTACCTTGCGGACGGCGGCTGTAAGCTCTTTCGGCTGACTCTCACCGAAACGGAGAACGGAAAGGTGCTTCCTGGTATTCTCCGTTTGATTCCTGAAACAGCACAGCGGGTGGAATGCAGAGAAGAGCCGGAAAAAGTCACCTTTTCGTTTTATTCGCTGGATGGATTCCCGATTGACGTACACGCGGAAGTTTCTTTAAATGGGGATGCGGCATTCTGGCGGCTTAAACTGGAAAACCGCTCGGAATTTGCCGTGCGCAGCATTGAGTACCCATGGTTTGTTTTCCGCACCCCGCTGGGGAATGAGCCGGAAAGCGAGCGCATTCTTCTTCCCAAGCAGGACGGCATCCTGCTTGGGAACCCGTCGCTTCACCCGTGGAAGGTGAATGAGGACGGGCTGCAGGAGGAGCGCTACTGGTACCCGGGCGAAGGAAAACAGAAGCCGCTCAATCTTTCCGCGCAGATGACCGCGTATTACGACAAGCAGGGCGGGCTGCTCATTTATACAGCCGACCCTGCCTGCCATCCGAAGCAGTTCGGGCCGATCCTCACCGCGCCGAACGCGATTGATTTAGCGCCGGTTCATCTCCGCCCGGAAATCCCCGCACTGGATTTTGAGCTGGAATACCCGGTCGTCACCCGGCTGTTTCAAGGCGACTGGCAGGCGGCGGCTCTCACCTACAAAGAATGGGCGCAGACCGCGCCCTGGTGTGCCCGCACAGTGGCTGAGCGGGACGACATTCCAGACTGGGTCAAAAAAGGCGCGTTCTTTTTCAGCTTCCGCCTGCGTTACCAGCCGGACGGGGAAGCGTTCTTAAAACGGGTGCCGTCCTATGTCCGCTCCTGGGGCGAAGCGGTGGGAATGCCCATGGTCGCCATGATGGGCGGCTGGGAAAAGGTCGGCGAATGGGCCGGCCCGGATTATTTTCCGCCTTATGGCGGCGATGAGGCGTTTGCCGCCATGTGCCGCGCGCTCAATGAACAGGGTGACCGCGCCTTCACCTTCGGTCTGTCCGGCTTTAAGCTGCTCATCCGCCGGCATATCCCGAAATCCGGTCCGCAGCCGGAGCTGGCGGTCGATTACAGCGCGCGGAAGAAATACCGGGAAGACTACATCCATTCCGCCTCGCTGGATGAAAACGGCGTGCCTTATCTGGGCTCTACGCTGGATTCGTGGGACGGCCTTCATGCCTACGCCTGCCCCGCCACTGAACAGGCGATGAAGCAGATTTGCGGCGCTTCCTATAAAATGCTCACCGAATACGGCGTGACCGTTCAGCAGGCCGATCAGGTGCTCGGCGGCGGCACCTCCTGCTGTTACAGCACCGAGCACGGGCATCCGCAGGGGTGGGGCCTTTGGCAGATCGAGGCGGTGCGGCGCATCTACGACGAGACCCGTTCCCGCTGCAAGGCGGTCAACCCGGACTTTGTTCTCTCGGAAGAGTGGATCAGCGAGCCGTTTATCCAGCACCTGGACATCTACCACGGCCGCAATTACGACAAGTGCCAGGGCGGCTTGGAAAGCGTTCCGCTGTTTGCGTTCCTTTACCACGAGTACCTCCCCTGTTACGGCGGCGACTGGACGGCGTTCCTCCCTCACAACCGCAGCGGTGTTCACTTCAACGGCTGGAATTTCGTCTGTGGGAATCTTCCGGCAGGCTCTCCTCTGGAGATGATGGGCGAAATGCAGGACCATCCGGTGGAGGATGCTTCTCCCGAAATCATGGAAATGGCCCGCCACGCCTGTGACGCGTTCCGGCGGTATACGGAGTTCCTCGTACAGGGCAAGATGCTCGCTACCGCTGCGCTGGAAGTGCCTTCTTTGCCCATGACCATCAACGGGCTGAGCTTCGGCTGGCCGCGCCCGGAAATTCAGGTGCCGGCGGTGGTGCACAAGCTCTGGCAGGCGCCTTCCGGCAAAAAGGCTTGTATGCTCGCCAATATTTCGGGCGAGACCCAGCCGGTGCGGCTGCCGGCCGAATGGCTGGACGGAGCGGATTGCCGTCTGGAGCGAAACGGTTCGGACAGCGGGGAACCGGTCCGCGCGGAAAACGGGTGGTATTGCTTTTCGCTTTCACCGCGGGATGCTGTGGCGCTGCTGCCTGCCAAACCGTCTGTGTGAAAACGGCGGATATAGCGCTGTTATAAAAACGATATATGTTTTCACAAACCGGCAGAGATTCTGCCGGTTTGTTTTTTTGAGGCGCTTGATATGTTCCCGCAGCAAAACATAAAGCCAACCGGAAAAGGCAGGCTGCCTTTTGCGTGCGCGCGGGAATCCCTTGCGGCGCCGGACGGCTGCGCTTGGCGTTTAAACGATCCCGCCCAAAAAATCAGCAAAAGAATTTGCTTTTTTGCTTGTTTTGCACAATCCCTTTTGGTATAATGTGGGTGTCTAAAACAAGCCCCGCTTTCAAACGGTGCATGTCATAAAAGGAGGAAAAGGAATGAAAGAAAAATATTTGGATGAATCCCTTCCGGTAAAAGAACGTGCAAAAGACCTGGTCTCCCGCATGACGCTGGAGGAGAAAGCTTCCCAGCTGCGCTATGACGCTCCGGCGATCGACCGGCTCGGCATCCCGGCTTACAACTGGTGGAATGAGGCGCTGCACGGTGTTGCGCGCGCTGGTACGGCTACTGTTTTCCCGCAGGCGATCGGTATGGCCGCTATGTTTGATGATGAGGGCTTAAAAGAGATTGCGGACATCATCTCCACCGAAGCCCGCGCGAAATACAACATGCAGGCTTCCAAAGGCGACCGTGACATTTACAAAGGCCTCACCATCTGGAGCCCGAACGTTAACATCTTCCGTGACCCGCGCTGGGGCCGCGGCCATGAGACCTACGGCGAGGACCCGTACCTCACCAGCCGTCTCGGCGTAAAATTCGTAGAAGGTCTTCAGGGCGACGGCAAGGTGCTCAAGACCGCCGCTTGTGCGAAACACTACGCGGTTCATTCCGGTCCGGAAGGACTTCGCCATGAGTTTGACGCCATTTCGACCGACAAAGACCTGTGGGAGACCTACCTCCCGGCATTCGAGGCGCTTGTCAAAGAAGCGAAGGTTGAAAGCGTCATGGGTGCTTACAACCGCACCAATGGTGAACCCTGCTGCGGCAGCAAGCTGCTGCTTCACGACATCCTCCGTGAAAAATGGGGCTTTGACGGCCACGTTGTTTCCGACTGCTGGGCGATTCGTGACTTCCACACCAATCATAAGGTCACCGCGACCGCTCCGGAATCCGCGGCGCTCGCGCTCAAATGGGGCTGTGACGTCAACTGCGGCAACACCTACCTGCATATGCTTCAGGCTTATGAAGAAGGTCTTGTCACCGAAGAGCAGATCACCACGGCCTGCGAGCGGCTGTTTGTCACCCGCATCCGCCTTGGCATGTTCGATGAATCCACCGAATATGACAGCATTCCGTATGAGGTCAACGACTGCAAAGAGCACGCAGAAGCAAACCTCAAGACCGCTGAAAAATCCATGGTCCTGCTCAAAAACAACGGGCTTCTCCCGCTGGATAAAAACAAGATCAAGAGCATTGCGGTCATCGGCCCGAACGCCGACAACCAGCAGGTGCTCAAGGGCAACTACTCCGGTACCGCTTCCCGCTATGTGACCCTTCTGGAGGGCATTCAGGCGGCGGTCAATCCGGACACCCGCGTTTATTTCTCCGAAGGCTGCCATCTCTTCAAAAACCGTGTGGAAGAGCTTGCTCAGCCGGATGACCGTATTGCGGAAGCCATTGCCGTTGCGGAACGTTCCGACGTTGTTATCCTCTGCCTCGGTCTGGATGCGACCATCGAAGGCGAGCAGGGCGACGCTGGTAACGCTTACGCCGCTGGCGACAAGGTCGATTTGAACCTCGTCGGTCAGCAGGAACCGCTTCTGGAAAAACTCTGTGCGCTCGGCAAACCGGTCGTGCTGCTGCTCAGCACCGGTTCTGCAATGTCCATCAACTTCGCGGACGAGCACTGTGATGCCATCATCGAAACCTGGTACCCGGGTGCGCTCGGCGGCATCGCGGCTGCGAATATCCTGTTCGGCGACGTCGCTCCTTCCGGCAAACTTCCGGTCACCTTCTACCGTGGAATCGAAGAGCTTCCGGAGTTTACCGATTACCGTATGGAAGGCCGCACCTACCGTTATATGCAGCATGAAGCGCTTTATCCGTTCGGATATGGCCTCTCTTACAGCAAAGCGGTCTATTCTGACCTGAAAGTTCCGGGCGAAGTCGGCAAGGCGGATGATTTCACCGTGTCGGTCACTGTTTCCAACACCGGCGATTACGACATGGATGAGGTCGTTGAGGTATACATCAAAGACAACGAGTCGAAATTCGCTGTTCCGAACCACAGCCTCTGCGCATTCAAACGTGTTTCCCTCAAGAAAGGGGAAAGCAAAACGGTTGAACTGCCGGTCAGCAACATGGCTCTTACCGTTGTGGATGATAAGGGCGAGCGCTATGTGGACAGCACCCGCTTCACCCTTTACGTTGGCGGAAGCCAGCCGGATGCGCGCAGTGTTGCTCTTACCGGAGCCGCTCCGCTCACCGCTCAACTGCTTGTGAAGTAAGCGTACATTTTTTCTGTTGAATGCCCGTGCGTTTTTGCGCACGGGCTTTTTTGTCGCTTGATGCGTGCAGGTGTTCGTCGGGACTGCCGAAAAATCCGGTTTAAATTTAGGCAGTGTGCGTATAGGGAAAACCGCCGCAAAGCAGTATAATGAAAGCAATTCTTCTTTTAGGAGCGTGGACGTTATGATGAAAGGTTTCGGCCATATGGCCATTTGGGTGACGGACATGGAGCGTGCCCTTCATTTTTATGTGGATATTTTAGGCTGCAAAAAAGCCTTTTCCATGGAAAATAACGGGAAACCGGGCACCGAATATCTTGCGCTGGCCAACGGCGCGTTTATTGAACTGTTTTACAACGGTGTTCCCCATGAACAGGAAAGCCCGGGCGAAGGGCGCTTCTACGCCGGATTTTCTCACTTTGCCGTTGAGGTGGATGACATTTTTGAGACGGTGGAGGGTATTAAAGCGCGCGGCGGCGTGTTGTCGGTAGAGCCCAAACGCGGGCATGACGGAAACTGGCAGGCCTGGATCATCGACCCGGAAGGCATCGGGATCGAGTTTGTGCAGCTGGAACCAGACTGCAAGCAAAAACAGGTTTATTTCGAATGAGAAATGGGGCGGCTCAGGTTTGCCGCCCATTCTGTTTTATGTGGTCCGCCGGCGTTTTACCCGGAAAGCCTTTCCGGTTGACTTTTTGCCTGACCGCGGGTATCATATAAAAATCACCCGATTAACGGGGAACGAACGGCAGAGAAAGGCACAATTCAGTCTCAAGAAAGTCTGCCGAAATAATAAGGAGAGAGTGTGTTGAAAAAAGGAAATCCATGGGCGCTTCTGCCTATTTTAATTTTTCTTGTTATGTTTATCGGAATCGGCATTGCGGGCGGCGACGCCTACACCATGCCGGCTATCGTCGGCTTTTTGATTGCGCTGGCGGTCGCGTTTTTCCAGAACCGGGAGCTTAAATTCGCGGAGAAGATTAAGGTTGCCGCTTCCGGCGTGGGGGATGATTCCATCTTTACCATGCTGCTCATCTTCCTGGTCGCCGGCGCGTTTTCAGGCATCGTCAACGCGGCGGGCGGGGTGGACAGCACGGTCAACTTCGGCCTTTCCATCATACCGTCTAATTTCATGGTTGTCGGCATTTTCATTGTAGGATGTTTCATTTCCGTTTCTATGGGTACTTCGGTCGGCACCATTACAGCGCTCACCCCGATTGCCGCCGGTATCGCTGACAAAACCGGCCTTTCCATGGCGCTTTGCGTGGGCGCGGTCGTCTGCGGGGCCATGTTCGGTGACAACCTTTCCATGGTGTCGGATACTACCATTGCGGCGGTTAAGACACAGGGCTGTGAGATGAAGGATAAGTTCAAAGCAAACTTTCTCATTGTTCTTCCGGCGGCGGTCGTTACCATCGCGCTTTTGATCTTCCGCACCATGGGTACGACCTACACCCTTACCGGTGATTTGGATTACAACATTTTGCAGATTCTGCCGTACCTTATTGTTCTTATCGGCGCGCTCATTGGGTTCAATGTGTTCATTGTTCTCATGTCCGGCATTCTTGTTTCCGCAGTCGTGGGCATTGCCATGGGCAAGTTCACCTTCCTTGAGATGTTTGGTATTTTGGGTGAAGGTATTGAGAGCATGTACGAAATTACAGTCATTTCGCTCATTGTTGCGGCGATCTTCCAGCTGGTCAAAGCGCACGGGGGAGTGGAGTTTATCATATCCACCATTAAAAAGCGGGTCAAAAGCCGCCGTGGGGCGGAACTCGGCATGGCTGGTCTGTCTCTGTTAGTTGACTGTTGTACCGCGAACAACACCGTAGCCATCGTCATGGCGGGGCCGATCGCGAAAGAAATCGGGGAAGAGTACGAGGTAGAGCCGAAACGGATGGCGTCTATTCTGGATATCTTCACCTCTGTTGGGCAGGGAATCATCCCTTACGGTGCTCAGCTGCTTACCGCAGCGGGACTTGCCGCCATCTCTCCGACGGATATTATCCCGAACCTGTACTATCCTATTTTGATGGGCGTGAGCGCCGTTATTTTCATCTGCTTTGTCCGCAACCGTAAAAAGAGCAAGAAAGTTGAACAACAGGCTTGATGCTTTTTGCTGTGTAAAAAATAAAATCCGCCCGAATGCGTTTTGCATCCGGGCGGATTTTTGTGTTATCGTGTTATTCTTTGACCGGAGACAGGCAGGACGAGCGGTTTCAGCCTGTTGGAAACCGGTTTGTATACTTTGCCGTTTCGGTTAGCTCCGGTATCGCCGCAGGATTTTACTGTTGCACGACTTCGCCCAATCAAGGTCACGGTTTTAGTGGCTTACAGGGTGTGGTAAAATAGCACAATGTCCTCATAACTGCCGTCTTTAAGCCGGAATCCTCCCGGCACCACGCCCAGTTTGACAAAACCGAGCTTTTCATACAGCCGAATGGCCGCTGTGTTGGTTTTTACCACTGCGTTAAACTGCAAGACCCGGTAACCAAGCTCGCCGGCTTTGGCAAGGCAGTGGCGCACCAGCGTTTCGCCCACCTTTTTGCCCCGCGCGGAGGAAGCGACTGCGTAGCTTGCGTTGGAAAGGTGCCCGCACCGCCCTACATTGTTCGGGTGCAGGATGTATAATCCCAATACCGTCCCGTTTTCTTCCGCAACGGCCGTAAACGACTGACCGGCAAAGAAGGTTTTCGCTTCTTCGGCTGTCAGCGGTTCTTCTTGGGGGAAGGCATTGGCTTCTTTTACGACTTCATTCCAGATTTCAGCCATTTGGGGCAGGTCTTCTTCACGGTAGCCCCGTACCTGTATGCTCATGGTATTCCACTCCATTTCGTTTGATTCTATTTTTTAGTATAGCACGCTGCTTTTTTTCTGTAAATTGTTTTGCGGTTGGGGCATATACCAACCGAATGAAAATCCGGATACGACAGCTTTCTCACGGTCGCATTTCCCATCCAGGTGTGTTATACTGAAGAAAAGACAAAACGCAAAAAGGAGGACCCATCCATGCAGTACCTGAAACGCTCCACACCATCCAAACAAAACATTGACCCGCAGGCCGTGCTCGACCTGCTGCGTTATTATGACAAACACCAGACCGGCGTTCATTCCATCATGATTCTCCGGCACGACCAAGTTGTTGCCGAAGCGTGGTGGGCTCCTTACCGCCCGTCTTATTTAAACGCCCTGTTTTCCATGAGCAAAAGTTTTACCTCTACCGCGGTGGGATTTGCCGTGCAGGAAGGGAAGGTGTCTCTTTCTGACCGCCTCATCGATTATTTCCCGGATGAGCTTCCGCAGGATGCAGAACCGTGCGGCTACATGAAACAGCTCACCATCCGCGACACCCTCCGTATGGCGACTGGCCATGTGGTGGAGCCGAAGCTCAAAAATCCGGACGGAAAAACATGGGCGTTCCAGTTCCTTTCCTCCTACATTGAAAAGGAACCGGGAAGCCATTACCTCTACAACACCGCCGGAAGTTATATGCTTTCCGCCGCCGTCCAGAAAGCGGTGGGGATGACGGTGGAGGAATACCTTGCCCCGCGGCTGTTTGAACCGCTCGGATTTGGTGAGCACTGGTGGGAGGAAAGCCCGGAGGGGGTCTCCGCCGGTGGATATGGTTTTAATCTATGCACCGAGGATATTGCGAAATTTGGCGTATTCCTGCTTCGCCGCGGCGCTTACGGCGGCAAACAGCTGCTCGACCCGCACTGGATTGACGAGGCGACCGCCAAACAGATGGAGTTTACCGCACACCCCAACATTGACAGCAGGCAGGGGTACGGCTACCAGTTCTGGCGCTGTCAGCCGGAGGGCTCTTACCGTGCGGCGGGGGCGTTCGCGCAGTTTTGCATCGTTCTTCCGAAGCGGGATATGGTGATTGCGGTGACCTCCGGCGCGCAGGACACCCAGCCGGTCCTGACCGCTCTGTGGGAGATTCTGCTTCCCGGGGTTGACCGCCCCGCTTCCGGTGACGCGGAGAAAACCGAACGGGAGCTTTCCGGTTTTGCGGCGGGTGTCACCCTTCCCATGCCGCGTGGTGACGCTCACTCAGAAAAAGAGGCGCTGTATGCCGCCTGCGAGTACCGCCTTTCGGATAATCTCTTGGGAATCGATACCGTTTCCTTCCTGCCCGAAAGGGAGATGAAGGTGCGCTTTACCGTCCGGGGCAAGCAGTCGGTCCTGCCGGCTCCCTGCGGCTGTTGGGCGGACGGTCAGCTGGACGGCGTGAAAAACCTTGATTTTCACGCTGCCGCCCCGATGGACGACCGGGTCGCCTGCTCCGGCGGGTGGGAATCGCCCGACCGGTTCACGCTTTTTATCAATTACCCCTGCACCCCGTTTACCGACCTGCTCACCTTTTCGTTTGACGGGTTCGGTTTCACCCTGCGCCATCAGCGGAAGACCGGGTTTCAGCTTATCGACCGGGTGTACTTTGGCCGGCCGGTCACCGGCGCGGAAGAGACGGCCGGGGATGGCGGGAATGTTTCGGCGGAATGCCGTTTTTAACAACCTGTTGTTTGGAGGAATCGTTTGTGGAATACCTTGATGTACTCAATGAT
The DNA here is from genome assembly GCA_900552945.1 of uncultured Oscillospiraceae bacterium. Taxonomy (GTDB): domain Bacteria; phylum Bacillota; class Clostridia; order Oscillospirales; family Ruminococcaceae; genus Metaruminococcus_A; species Metaruminococcus_A gallistercoris. The sequence goes on along the minus strand of USBI01000012.1, from coordinate 27,728 downwards.
GCGTTTGAACCGGTTGGGGTCATCCCCAGAGAACAGGCGCACGCCACCGGCGCGCTGCACCGGGTGGTGCATGTCTGGTTCGTCTCCCGCAGAGACGGAAAGCTGTGGGTCTGGTTCCAGCAGCGGGCGAAAGACAAGGCGGATTTTCCGCTGTTTTACGATATCGCGACCGGCGGGCATGTTTCCGCCGGGGAGGACTACCGGGAATCGGTCCTGCGGGAAATATGGGAGGAAGTTGGGCTGAGCCTTAAGGCAGACGACCTGTGCTACCTCGGCCACTTTCGCGAGGATATCCGGTTCGGCGGGTTTGACGACCGCGAACTGTGCGAGGTGTTCCTTTGCCTTATCGACCGCCCTGCGTTCCATCCGGGCGAGGAGGTAGAGCGGATGGTCTGTGTTCCGCTCGAGCGTTTGCGCGCATCCCACTGCGGACTGGAAGGGGAAACGCCTGTTTACGCTTCCCCGGAAGATGAAACCCCTGTGGAACAGACGGCCCCGCACCAATGGTGCCGCCACGCGGAAGAGTTTGAGACCCTGTTTCTGCCCGAACTGCTCAAGCGGGTGGAAAATCAGAACTAAACAGCCGAAAACCCGGCGTGCGGAATGTTCCGTGCGCCGGGTTCGATTTTTGGAAAAAAACTGTTTTTCTCCCGCTTTGCGCTTGCTTTAAGTGAGAACTGTCCTGTTTATTGGACAGCTCGTTTGCTATACTGAAGCCATCCTCAAAAGGAACGTAAATGAAAAAGGGGTGGCTGTTATGATGGATTATCGTCTTCAGGTCGTAAACGGGCATATCGAGGTCTACAATCCGAACGGCGGGTTTGAGTTTTCCGCCGACACCATGCAGGAAGCACTGGAAGAACTTAAGGAATATTTCGCGGCGTGACTGCGGGTGATATAAAAAACGCGGCGTTCTCTCAAAAGGGGGGGACGCCGCGTTTTGCGTGTCAGCCGGGGAAAGACGGGCTGTTCTACTCCATGCGGGTAATGAAATAGAAAAGAGCCCGTGCATCAATCGGCTCCGGACTCTTTTTATGTGATTTATAAAAGCGTTTCCCAGTCAGCTTCTTTAAATCCAACCAGGACGGTATCGCCGCTCACCGCGATCGGGCGTTTGACGAGCATGCCGTCGGAAGCGAGCAGATTGAACTGCTCCTCTTCGGAAAGCTCCGGCAGTTTTTTGGAAAGGCCCATCGATTTATAAAGCAGGCCGGAGGTGTTGAAAAACCGTTTGAGCGGCAGGCCGCTTTTGCGGTGCCAGTCACGAAGCTCCTCTTCGGTGGGGTTTTGCTGTTTGATGTCCCGCACCGTGACATCCACACCGTGCGCATCCAGCCATTTGAGCGCCTTCTGGCAGGTGGTGCATTTGGGGTAACAGACGAATAAAACGGACATATCGTTCTTCCTTTCAGAAATCGAATTGTGTGGGTCAGCGGGACTGTTCCGCTGTTTTCCAGAGGCGGAGGATGTTTTCCATAGCAAAGGTCATGTTTTCCCGGCTGTGATGGCGGCTGACCGAAAAATCCTGCGGGAGCCGGTTAATGGAAAAGGCCGCCGAAACGCCCAGATCGTAGGCTTGGTCGGTGCCCTCGTCCACGCCGCCTGCGACGACGACGACCGGCACACCCGCCTGTTTCGCCCGCCGGGAGACGCCGATGACCACCTTGCCGCGCAGGCTCTGGCTGTCCAGTTTGCCCTCGCCGGTGAAAACAACATCCGCACCGTTTAACAGCTCGTCAAAGCGGACGGTGTCCAGCACCGTCTGGATGCCCATCTGCAGCTTTGCCCCGAAAAAGGCGACCATGCCGGCGCCCATGGCTCCCGCCGCTCCTGCGCCCGGCAGTTGGGCGAGTGAAAGTCCGAGGTCCTTTGTTATACAGTCGGACAGATGGCGCAGGCCGTCGTCCAGCGAGCGGACCATCTGCTCATCCGCGCCCTTCTGCGGGCCGAAGATATACGCCGCGCCGGTGGGGCCGAACAGGGGATTGTCAATGTCGCACATGGCGGTGATCTCCACCCCGCGCAGTTCGGGCGCGAGCCCGGAAGGGTCGATGCGGGCGATCTCGCAAAGGGTGCCGCCCACCGGGATGAACTCCTCACCCGCCGCGTTGTAAAACCGCACCCCGGCGGCCGCCGCGGCTCCGGTTCCCCCGTCGTTGGTGCAGGAGCCGCCCAGCCCCAGGATAATCTTGCGACAGCCTCTGCGCGCGGCGTCGAGCATCAGTTCTCCGACTCCATAGGTGGTTGTTTTGGAGGGGTCTTTTCGTTCCTCCACCAGAGGCAGACCGGCGCAGGCCGCCATCTCGATCACGGCGGTCGCGCCGTCGTCGATCAGCCCGTAAAAGGCGGGGACCGGTTCAAAATACGGCCCGGAAACGGTGAGCGGCACCTTTTCGCCGGACAGCGCGGTCAGAAAACAGTCTACGCTTCCTTCTCCGCCGTCTGCCACCGGAATGGAGACGATTTCACAGTCAGGGTAAAACCGCCGGATCACGCCGGACATGATGGAGCAGATCTCCTCCGAACTGAGGGTGCCTTTAAAGGAATCCGGTACCAGAATCGCTTTTTTCATCGGCTTTCCCCCTCTGTGACCATGACCGAGACCCCGTCCGGGATTACCGTGACGGTCGCGTCTGGTTTGCCAAGCAGTTTGCGGGCAGTTTCCAACCCCTCCTCCAGCGAATGGACCGGCTGCATATGCAGTGCACGCACCATCTCGTCCGGCGCGTCGGACAGGTACAGTACATGCGCGCGCTGCAGCACCCGTCCGAAGATCTGTGCCTGCCACTGGTCGGGGATGGTCTCTTCCGCCGGTGTGGCGCGGAACCGGGCGAGCATCCGCTCGATGGAGGGCTCTTGCGCCAGCGTGTCATAGAACACCTGCGCGCCGTGCCCGTCGTTCGACTTCGCGAGCATGAGAATGACTCCTCCCGGGCGGACGGTCGCCTCTGCGGCGGTCATGCCTTTTACTGCCTGGTAGATGTTCTGGTCGAGCGGGTAGCCTCCGTTTGTGGAGATGACAATATCCGCCGGAACCGCATCCACACGGCAGAGGGAGGAGAGAAAATCGGTCCCTTTTTTATGTGCCGCTTCCGAATCGCCCGCCACCGCGAAGATGACCCGCTTTTCGGGGTCGAGCACCACGTTGCAGATGAACGCCAGACCACAGCGGCGCGCGGCATACAGCATGTCTTTGTGGATGGGGTTCCCTTCCAGAATGCCGGTGCGGGCGGCCGTGTGGTCGATAAACGCCGCGCAGTGGTTGGCAACCACGGTTTTGCGCCCCGCAATGCCGGGCAGGACGCTTTTGCGCCCGCCCGAGAATCCTGCAAAAAAGTGGGGTTCAATAAACCCTTCCGCAACCAGAAGGTCGGCTTCATACGCCAGCTTGTTGACGACCAGTTCTCCGCCCGAAGGCAGTTTGCCAAGCGAGACGAGGTTGTCTGCATCGTCACAGTTGTGCACCAGTATGGTTTCGTTTTGGAAGATCTCCTCACCGAATTTCCGGAGCTTTTCCTCTTCGGTCATATCCCGGTGGCAGCCGGTCGCGACCAGAATGGTAATCTTCGCCTGCGGGTTCCCCCGGCGGATCTCCCGCAGCATGGGCGGCAGAATGAGTTTGCTGGGGACCGGGCGGGTGTGGTCGCTTGCAATGATGACAATGTTCTGTTTGCCGCGGGCGAGCTCGCACAGCGGCTTGCTGCCGGTCGGCTCAGCGAGCGCCTGTTCAATGAGCGTGACTTCGTCCGCCGAAGGCTGGTAACCGTGCAGGCCGGAGTAGAGCACCCCGGCAAGGTATCGTTCGTCAAGCTGCAGCGCAAGGCTGCTGTTCCCGTAAGGCAGGTCGATCTGTTTCATGTTCAATACTCCTTTTGTTGGATGAATAAACGGGATAAAGCGTTTGATCTTTTCTTTTATTGTAGGCGATTTTCTCATTTGAGGCAAGCCTGATAAAAAAACTTTGTTCTGCGGAAAACGCCCGAGTTTTCAGACGAAAACCCGGGCGTTTGAAATGCGTTTTTAAGAAGACTGCTCTTCGCTGAAATCGCGGGTAACATTGCGCAGCCATTTGCGGCTTTTATACCGCCAGGTCGTAAAGGGCAGCTTGATGACCTCATCGCTCATCAGCACCACATAGACCCATGGAACGCTCCAGTTAAACACGAACGCGCAGAGAAAACCGAACAGGATGGAACCGCCCCACATGGTGAGCACATCCAGTGCAAGACCAAATTTGGTGTCTCCGCCTCCGCGGAAGATTCCAACGACCATTGTTGTATTATATGCCTGCGCAAAGACAAAATAGGCCATGATCGCCATCATGATGACCAGGTATTCCTGCGCCTGTGCGGTGAGGTTCATGAACAGCGGGATAATGGGGGCCACGCCCAGCACGACCACAGAACCGATCCCACCGAAAACGAGGGTGAGCCTTACAAAGCGTTTGGCGTAAAGTTTTGCTTTCTCGTATTGTTCTGCACCAATGGCTTTTCCCACCATGATCGCAGTTGCGTTGGCAATGCCGAACGCCACGACGGTAGCGAGCTGGCGGGTCACCTGTGCCACCGAGTTCGCGGCAACCACCGAACTGCCCAGGTGCCCGATGATGACCGAGTTCATCGAAACGCCGAGTCCCCACATCAGTTCGTTTGCCGTGACCGGGATGGAGAAGCGGAGAAAATCCAGAAACAGCAGCTTGTTGCGCACAAAGATGTACGAAAAGCGGAGTCGCACGGGGTTTTCTTTGCGGCGGGAGTAGATGAGGGTGATGGTCAGTTCCAGCGCGCGGGCAATGACGGTGCCGATGGCGGCGCCCTGAATGCCCAGCTTTGGTGCGCCGAACAACCCGAAGATCAGTATGCTGTTGATGATGATGTTGCAGATGAGCGAACAGAGGTACACAACGGTGGAAATGACCACCCGCTCCACACTGCGCATGATGTTGAGGTAAACCATGGTGACCGAAGTGAAGAGGTAGGAAATGCCCACGATCTGCAGGTACTTCGCCCCTTCGTCGATGACCGGCTGTTCGTTTGTGAAGATCATCATGAGCTGGGCGGGGAACAGCAGTGCCGCGGCGGTAAACAGTGCGCCGACAATAAGCGAAAAGCGCATGGCAATGCCGATGACCTTTTCAATGGTGTTGGTGTCGCCCTTGCCCCAGTACTGCGCGGTGAGTACCGCCGCGCCCGAAGTGAGACCGAAGAAGATAAGAGTCATCACGAACTGGACCTGACCCGCAAGCGAGGAAGCGGAAAGGACCGTTTCGTCCACGCTGCCGAGCATGATAACGTCTGCCGATGTGACCGCGACGTTGATAAGGTTCTGGAGTGCCATGGGAAGCACTAGAAAAAAGACCGATTTATAAAACGAACGGCGTTCTTCTTTTGTTTGCAGTGCCGCTGTCATAGAATCCCTGCTTTCATTTGGAGTTTGCGGAAATTTGGCCGCATTACCGCTTATTCTAACATACAATTTCTGAAACAGGAAGGGGGATTTCCGGTAGCACTTTGACAGAATCTTTCTGTCGGTTTTTGGTGAAACTGCCTCGTTTTTCGGCAAATCATTTTTGGCGAATTGCAGGCAGGCGTGAGAAAGGTTATAATAAAAGTGAGAAATAAAGAAAGGCGGCGGCTTATGAATACATTAATCGAATTGTATGATAAGGAACCGATTGAGAACATCTACGCGGCTTTGGCATTCCGTCCGGAGCAGGTCGTGTTTCTGGGAGACAGCCGCCTGATGACCCGTGAACGGCAGGAACATCTGAAGCTGTTTTTCAAACAGCAGCAACTCAAAACCAAACTCTTTTTCTATCCGTTGCGAGGGGAAGATACGCAGCAGATTGAACGCACTTTTCTGCAGGTAGCGGAGCGTTTTCCGGATGGCGTGGTGGATGTAACCGGCGGCACCGACCTACTGTTGGTCACCGCGGGTAAGCTTTGCGAGCGCGCGGAGATGCCGGTGATTTTTTTCAACGTTCGCACAGGGGAACTTGTTCCGCTTGGAAAGAAGACCGGTTTGGGTGATTTTTCCGCCCCTGCGCTTACGGTGCAAAGCTTGCTTACACTGGCCGGGGGTGCTTATCTGCGACACGGGCATTATACGCCGGAACTGGAAAATCCACAGGTGAAACAGGAAGTTTTAGCAGTCTGGGACCTGATTGCGGCGGATATGGAGGGGTGGAGCAGACAGTCGGCTTACTTTCAGCAGGCAGCGCGTCCCGGAGAGCTGGAGGTACATGCCCCGGTGCATATCCAGGTCAATTTTAAAAATATGGTCCATTCTCAGCCTCGTTTTATGAAACGGCTTTCCGAAATCGGCGTGATACAGGATTACCGTATGACAAACGGCCGGGTACATTACCGCTATAAAAATGAGATGTACCAGCGACTGCTCAGCGACACCGGTGTTTGGCTGGAACTTTATACTTATTATACCGCCAAAAGCAGCGGCCTGTTTGACGATGTGCAGACCAGCGTGATTATTGATTGGGACGGCCGTGAAAAAGAAAACTATAACACCATAAATGAAATCGATGATATTTTAGTTAAGGGAATCGTGCCTCTTTTTGTATCCTGCAAAATGGGCGTGCCGTCTGTTTTGGCGGTGACGGAGATTGAAATGTTGGCTCGCAGGTTCGGCGGCGCGCTGGCAAAGCCGGTTCTAGTCACCGCCAGCAGGGTGAGCGAACTCGCGCCGTTTACCGCCGCGCGTGCGAGGGATATGGGGGTAACGATTCTGGAAATTCAGCAGATGGATGACAGGAATTTCCTGGAACGTTTGGCTGCTGTGTCAAATATAGATCATTTGCCGTTGACCCGTGACGGAAACGTTAGAAGGTTTTGAGCCAGGGATTGCACCCGAGCGGATGTGTGAACCGCACGAATCGGTAAAAATAAACCTTTCGGGCTCTTTGGCACGGAATTGACGAAAAGAAATGTTAAAAAACAATTGCGAAAAAAGAAAAAATATGTTAAAATATTGCCATTGTGCCGCGAATGCGGTCGAAAACTCTGGAGAGTCCCTTTTTGGGCGCCGAAGGTGTACGGCGGGGAATCCCGCCAATCTCTCAGGCAAAAGGACAGAGCAACTTCAATGGCTTTTGTCTTTCTCTGGAACCGAAACAACGCTGTTTCGGTTTTTTTACTGCCCGTATGGGTTCGGGGCATTGCCCTTATTCGCACAGAAAGAGGAGAAAAAACATGTGGGATCAAATTACAAACGTATTAAAATGGATTGACGACCAGGTTTGGGGCGTGCCGCTGATTGTACTTATCCTTGCGGCGGGAATTTATCTGTCCATCCGTGTCCGTTTCCTTCAGGTGCGCCATCTTCCGCGCGCATTGAAGTACATGGTAAAAAATGAAGAAGGCGGCCATGGTGAGGTCTCCAGCTTTGGCGCGCTGTGTACAGCGCTTTCCGCTACCATTGGTACCGGAAACATTGTCGGTGTTGCCACTGCGCTTGTCGCGGGCGGTCCGGGCGCTCTGCTTTGGATGTGGCTCGCCGCGTTTTTCGGCATGGCGACCAAATATGCGGAAGGTGTTCTCGCTATCAAATACCGGCATATCGACGAAGAAGGCCATGTGCTGGGCGGTCCGTTTTACTATATTGAAAATGGCATGGGGCGCCGTTGGAAATGGCTGGCGAAAATATTCGCGTTTTTCGGCGTTGGCGTTGGATTGTTCGGAATCGGTACCTTTACCCAGGTCAACGGCATTACTTCGGCAGTACATAATTTCTTTGACCCGAACACCAGCTGGAGTGTTAATCTCTTCGGCGGTGAGTATTCCTGGACGGTCGTTATCGCAGGTGTTCTGCTGACCCTTGCGGCAGGGCTTGTCATCATCGGTGGGCTTAAGAGAATCGCTGGTGTTTCTCAGGTCGTAGTGCCGTTTATGTCGGTGCTTTACATTCTGTTTGCGCTTGTTCTTCTTGTGTTCAATGCGGATAAGCTTCCCGGAGCGATCGTGGAGATCGTGGAAAGCGCGTTTGGTCTTCGTGCGGTTGCGGGCGGTATTCTCGGTTCGATGATCGTCGCAATGCAGATGGGTATTGCGCGCGGCATCTTTTCCAACGAAGCGGGCCTCGGTTCCGCACCAATTGCTGCGGCTGCTGCGAAAACAAAAGACCCGGTTCGTCAGGGCCTTGTTTCCATGACGGGTACGTTTATTGACACCATCATCGTTTGCACCATGACCGGTCTGTGCATTGTTGTTACCGGTGCGTGGGATATGGGCTTGGAAGGTGTAGCAGTCACCACTCAGGCGTTTCAGTCGGGGCTTTCCTTCTGGGCGCCGGAGGTCAGCGCGTTTGTGCTGATGATTTGTCTTGTGTTCTTCGCGTTTACGACCATTCTCGGCTGGGACTATTACAGCGAACGCTGCTTGGAATACCTCACCGGAGGAAAGAAAAAGGTCGTTTCGGTTTATCGCTGGATTTATATTGCGGCCATCTTCATCGGGCCGTATATGACCGTTGAAGCGGTGTGGACCATTGCCGATATTTTCAACGCTCTTATGGCCATTCCGAACATCATTGCTCTTGCGGTGCTCAGCAATGTAGTGGCGCGGGAAACAAAAGAATATTTCTCCAAGGATAAAGAAGTTCGTAAACTGGAAAAACAAAACCGGAAACTTGCGGCGGCCCGCAAATGACCGGAGGTAGATAAAAAGCAAAAGCAGGCAGATTTCTGCCTGCTTTTTTGTTTTTATAGTTGAGTGATTGCCGCAAGGAATGGAGAAACCGATTTTAATGATGGCTTAGAGCGTTTGCCTGGATCGTAAAGACCGTTTGGAGGTTTTCAAAAAAGCGTCACGGATTCTTTTTTTGTGCCTTGCGGTAATCGCGCGCGTTCATGCCGTAATACCGCCGGAATGCGTTGGAAAAATGTTCAATAGAGGAGTAACCCAGTGCTTCGGAAATGTCGGTGATGCTTCTGGTTGGGTCACCGAGCAGGGTGGAAGCGGCGGACATCCTCGCCTCGGCCTTTTTCTGTAAAAAGGTTTTTCCATAATACTGCTTGAGCAGCCGTTCAGTTTGGCGCGGTGTAACGCCCAACCGCCGCGCAAGCTGTTCAAGTGAAAGGTTTTTGTACTCGTAAAGAAAATACTCTTCCATAATAATGGATTTACTGTCGGTCAGATTGGCGCTCTCAAACTGCCCCACATCTTTTCTTTCCTGTTCGTAATTGCGCGCGAGCTGCACCATGAGCTGCTGCAGCAGTGCTTCTACCTGAACCATGTAACCGGTTTTACGGTTTTCCAGCTCGGAAAAAATGCGGGCCATAGTTTCTTTTACGTTCTGGCTGTCCTGTCCGAACCAGAAAGGAGTTCCAAGCACGGCCTGGACAAAGGCCCCTGGTTTTCCAGTGCTTTTTTGTTCTGCCGTAAAATAAACGCAGTATTCCCACATGGGGTCGTCAAAAAGCGGAGCCTGCGCGTGGGGGATATGCGGCCCGGTGATGTACAGGGTGTTGGGGGTGATTTCGTAAGTCGTTCCGTTGATTTGGGCGGTTCCGTAACCGTGATCAATATAGTGCAGCTCATAGCAGTGCGCTCCGTGGCTGTGGAGCTGTATGATTCTGCGGAATCGTTCATAAATCAGGTTGAGTATTCGGAATTTTACACCTGCCGAAGTGAACTGAATATCCAGACTGTCATAACGTGTGCGCATTTTTGCACCCCCTCTTCTTGTTCTCAGTGTAAAACACAGGGAAAGAGATGTCAAGAAATTTGCGCTGAAGCGACATTTCTTCTGCTTAGATGTCCGGTTCTTACCTTAAAAAAATATTCTTGCGCGTTATAATGAAAGAGAAAAGCAGCGAACTATCCCGTGAAAAGCAACGTTTAAGGAGGAACCAGTTATGGCAAATATGATGAAAGGTGCGATTCTGCCTGGAAACAGCACCGTTGAACTCAAAGACTTTGAAATCCCGAAACCGGGCCATGGACAGGTCTTGATCAAAACCAAAGCGACCACCATCTGCGGAAGCGACATCCGCTGCATCTACCGTGAACACGTTGGAAAAGGACCGGAAGGGTACATTCCGGGTATGATCGCGGGGCATGAACCCTGCGGCCAGATCGTGGAGGAAGGCGAGGGCCTCAAACGGTTTAAAAAAGGCGACCGTGTTATTGTTTACCACATTTCTGGCTGCGGCGTTTGCAACGACTGCCGCCGCGGATACTACATTTCCTGCAAGAGCGAGCACCGTCAGGCATACGGCTGGCAGCGCAACGGTGGTATGGCGCCGTATATTCTCGCCGATGAAAAAGACCTGATCGCTCTGCCGGATGAACTTTCCTATAAAGACGGTGCGCAGGTCGCCTGCGGCTTCGGTACGGTTTATGAAGCCATTGAAAAGATCGGCGTCTGCGGTAACGACGCAGTTCTGGTCACCGGTCTTGGCCCGGTTGGTCTTGCGGCTCTCATGCTCTGCAAGGCGATGGGCGCGAACCTGCTCATCGGCGTGGAGACCAGTCCCTACCGAATCGAGCTTGCGAAAAAACTCGGCCTTGCCGATTATGTGTTTACCCCGGATGTTGCATACGATGAGATCATGAAGCTCACCGGCGGCAAGGGCGTGGAGCGTTCCATTGACGCCAGCGCCAACGATTCCGCACGCCGGCTTGCCATCCGTGCGGCGCGTGACTGGGGCAAAATCGCTTTTGTCGGCGAAGGCGGTACCTGCAGCTTTGAGCCGAGCCCGGATATCATCCATGGACAGAAGACCATTTATGGTTCCTGGGTCACCTCGCTGTGGCGGATGGAAGAACTGGTTGAGCGCTTGGTCCGTTGGGGCATCCATCCGGAAGAGCTCATCACCCACGAATTCCCGCTGGAGCAGGCGGGCGAAGCCTATGCGCTGATGGCGGGCGGCGAGTGCGGTAAAGTCGCTGTCGTTTTCCCGGACGAGAACTGACGGAGGGCACACCATGGAACGGATCAATCAAACCACCGTCCCCACCCGCCGGCTTTCTTCCGGCGAACAGATTCCGGCTGTAGGACTTGGTACCTTCGGGTCGGACAAATATAGCCCCGCGCAGATTTCGGAAGCGGTTTACGGAGCCATTGAGTACGGTTACCGTTTGATCGACTGTGCGGCAGTTTATCAGAATGAGGCACAGATCGGCGAAGTGCTGGAGCGGGCCATGAAAAACGGCGTCGTTCGCAGGGAAGAGCTGTTTGTCACCTCTAAAGTCTGGAACGATATGCACCGCAGAGTGGAAGAATCCTGTAAAAAAAGCTTAAGCGACCTTCGTTTGGACTGCATCGACCTGTATTTCGTCCACTGGCCGTTCCCCAATTACCATGCGCCGGGCTGTGACGGGGATTCCCGCAACCCGGATTCCAAACCGTTTTCGGTGGAAGAATTCATGGATACCTGGCGCCAGTGTGAGAAGCTGGTAGAAGAAGGGCTTGTGCGTTACATCGGCATGTCAAACATGACCATTCCAAAGCTGGAAGCGGTGCTTCCGCTCTGCCGCATCCAGCCCGCCGCGCTGGAGATGGAGCTTCACCCCAGCTTCCAGCAGCCGGAATTATATGACTATGCGGTGGAACATGGTATTCTTCCTATTGGTTACTGCCCCATTGGTTCCCCGTCCCGCCCGGAGCGTGATCGCACCGCGACGGATATTGCCGATACCCAGATGCCGGAAATCGTTGAGATCGCCCGGAACCACGGTGTACATCCGGCAGTTGTGTGCCTGAAATGGGCGGCGCAGCGCGGGCAGGTCCCCATCCCGTTTTCCGTTAAACCGGAACAATACCAAAACAATCTCAAATGCGTGACCGAAGATCCGCTCACCGAGCAGGAGATGGAGACCATCCGCAAGGCAGACAAGGGCTGCCGGCTGGTCAAAGGGCAGGTGTTCCTCTGGCCCGGCGCCGAAAGCTGGGAGGATCTCTGGGATGTAAATGGCGTTATCACACGCGGAAAGGATGAATAAAATGCTCAAAGGAATTCCGAAAATTCTGTCACCCGAACTGCTTAAGGTTCTGTGTGAAATGGGCCACAGCGACCGGCTCGTAATCGCGGACGGAAACTTTCCCGCCGAGTCGATGGGTAAAAACGCCATTGTAATCCGGATGGACGGGCACGGCGTGCCGGAAATTCTGGACGCAGTCCTTCGCCTGTTCCCGCTGGATACTTATGTGGAACATCCGGCGAGCCTCATGCAGGTCATGCCCGGTGACCCGGTCGAGACCCCGATTTGGGACAGCTATAAAGAAATCGTCCGCCGCTACGATCCCAAGGGTGAGGATGCGATCGGGCAGATTGAACGCTTTGCGTTTTATGAGCAGGCCAAAACGGCATATGCCATCATCGCGACCGGTGAAAGCGCTCTTTATGCGAACATCATGTTGCAAAAAGGCGTTGTGACCGAATAAATATGAAAGGCTGTAAAAGGCGCGGATTACTTTTCTTCCGTTGACGGCATTTTTTCTCCGGCGTATAATTGTTTTATTATTCGTATGTTCAGGTCACCGGAAGGTTCTTGGAGCGTTTCAGCTTTTGGAACTCCTGTGTGCCGGAATTTCAGGGAAGATTTTATCTTTCACCCATAGGCGAATAGAAATCGTATAAGTCCCTTTGGGAGGAACAAAGATTGAACATTCTCGTTTTAAATGCCAGCCCGAAAGGCAAAAATTCCGCCACGGTTCATACGGCGCTGTATTTACAGGCGCTGCACCCGGAACACACGTTTGTTTTTCTGCTGGTCGGGCAGAGGATTAAGAGTTATGAAACGGATTTTGCACCGGTGCGAAACGCACTGGAACAGGCAGACCTCGTTCTGTTCAGTTACCCGGTCTACACGTTTATCGCGCCCTATCAGCTCCACCGGTTGATCGAGCTCATCAAGGCGGATGGAATAGACCTGTCCGGCAAATTCGCAAGTCAGATCACCACCTCCAAGCATTTTTACGATGTGACCGCTCACCGGTATGTGGAGGAAAACTGCCTCGATTTGGGAATGAAGGTGATCCGCGGTCTGTCGGCGGATATGGAAGACCTGTTGAGTGAGCAGGGCCGCAAGCAGGCACGGGATTTCTTTGACCAGCTCATCTTCAGCTGTGAACACGGGCCGTTTGTCACGCCGCTGTGCAAAGCGCCCGAACGCGAGAAGACCGTCTACCGGCCGTCTTTTGCCTCTGTGCCGAAGCGCAGGGAAAAGGACGTGGTCATTGTGACCAATTGTGCTGCTGATGACGAAAATCTCGCGGGGATGATCGCCGATTTCCGCGCGGTGCTTCCGTATGAGAGCCGGGTGGTCAATCTGCGTGAATTCCCGTTCGACGGAGGCTGTCTCGGCTGCTTCGGATGTGCCGTCACCGGAAAATGCGTGTATAAAGACGGTTTCGATGAATTCCTTCGAAACACCATCCAAACAGCAGACGGCTTTGTGTATGCCTTTACCATTTCCGACCACTACACCCATTCCAGCTTTAAGTGCTTTGATGACCGGCAGTTTTGTAATGGTCACCGCACCGTGACCCACGACACCCCAATCGCTTATCTCATCAGCGGCGATTACCGGTATGAAAGCAATCTGCGGATGATCGTGGAGGGCAGAAGCGAGGTGGGCGGCAATTATCTGGCCGGTGTGGCGACCGATGAGGAGGATACCGCGGCTCAGATCAAATCGCTCGCGGAAAACCTGTCGTTTGCCATGGAAAAACAGCTTACCCGCCCCGCCAACTTTTACGGGGTAGGCGGCATGAAGATCTTCCGCGATTTGATTTATATGATGCGGGGCTTAATGAAAGCCGATCACAAGTTTTACAAACAGCACGGCATTTACGATTTTCCGCAGAAACAGAAAAAACGCATATTGCAGATGAAGCTGGTCGGCGGTTTGATGGCGATCCCGTCGGTGCAGAAAAAAGCTAAAGAAAAAATGACCGAAGCCATCGTCGGGCCCTACCGCAAGGTGGTCGAACAGGCAAAAAAGGCGGAATAACTGGCTTTTTTCGCGGGTAAACTGTCGGTCGAGAAAGGGAAACCAACGGTCGGTTGAGAAAAAAATGCGTAGGAAGTACAATCAGGTCATTCAGAAGTGGTAAAGGAGCGGATTGTTTATGCAAAAAACACTGGGTATGCTGATCTCCCAAAAACGGAAAGAAAAAGGAATGACCCAACTGGAACTGGCTCAAAAGATGGGTGTGACCGATAAAGCGGTCTCCAAATGGGAGCGGGACCTGTCCTGCCCGGACATTAATTCACTTCCCGTTCTTGCAGAGACACTTGGCGTATCCATCAGCGAGCTCATGCAGGTAAAGGAAAAGGAACCTGCCGGAAAAAGCAGAGCCAAAGAGATCGCGGACACGGTGCTCAAGGCGGTGGCTGTGGCAATGGGAATTGCCGTAGTGGCTCTTTCGGTGATGGATGCCATTTCTCCCAAAGACGCCGTCGCCATGCTGGGCGTTGGCCTCGCCAGCCTTGCCATTGCAGCGCTGAAGGGGAATAACGTTGACTGAGAGGATGTGCTCATCTCAGAGCGGTGCGAAATCCGTGGCGCGGATGATTGTGCGCGCCGGTTTTGGGGCAGGCTTTATTCTGAAAATGGGAACAATATCTCTGTGAATGATAAAAATGAGTGTAAAAGCAGGTTGACGGAATGATTTTTTATTTTTCTGGTACCGGAAATTCCCGGTGGGCGGCAGAGCAGATCGCCGCTCTCACAGGCGATGAAGCGGTTGACATATCCACACTGGACCAGGTGCCGGACGTAGGGCGTCAGTCCCGAATCGGCCTGGTATTTCCCGTTTATGCTTGGGGTGCCCCGGAACCGATGCTTTCCTTTGTGCAGAAGTTGAGCAGGACCGATGCGTTCACCTTCGGTGTCTGCACCTGCGGGGAGGAAGCGGGGTGCGCGATGAAAAAGCTGTCGGCGCTCTACCCGCTGTGCAGCAGCTACAGTTTGGTCATGCCGAACAATTACATCATCGGCAGCGATGTGGACGATGACCAAACCATACAGCGCAAGATCGATGCAGCCTCGGAACAGATCCAAACGCTCGCCCGTGAGGTCCTGGAAAAGAAGAAGGTATACCGGGTGGAAGAGGGCTCCCATGCCGGGCTGAAATCCGGTTTGATCAATTTCGGATTCAACCGGTTTGCCCGCAGCACCAAAGCCTTTTTTACAACCGATGCGTGCAACGGCTGTGGGCTTTGTGCCAAACACTGTCCCGTCGGGACCATCACCCTTGTGGATGGCCGCCCCAGCTGGGGCAAACGGTGTTACCAGTGCCTGCGTTGCATCAACGAATGCCCAAAGCGTGCCATCCAATATGGGAAATCAACCGAAGACCGCGGCCGATACACCATGGAAGGTTATTTGAACCGCCATTGATTTGCTTTGAGTGCTCGCTATAACCTTAAAAAAGCCGCCCGGAAATCCGTGAAATCGGAACTTCCGGGCGGCTTTTTAAGACTGCGGCGGTATCGCCGATGCTGAGTCGGGTGCGAATCCCGAAGATTTTTCATCGTTCAAATTCGCCGCGCAGAGCCAAAAGCGCCTTTTTTTCAATGCGGGATACATAGGAACGGGAGATCCCCAGCTTTTTTGCCACCTCCCGCTGGGTGAGCGCTTTCTGCCCGCCAAGACCGTAACGCAGGACGATGATGGTGCGTTCTCTGGAAGAAAGGCATTTTTGTATGTATTCATACAGCTGCTGGCTGCGGAATTTTAAGTCGAGACTGTCCACCATGCTTTCTTCGTCGTCGGAGATGATGTCCATCATGGTCAGTGCGTTTCCGTCTTTGTCTGTGTCAATGGGGTCGCTGATGTAAACATCTCCCGCGCTCTTTTTTAAATTGCGGAAATACATGAGGATTTCATTTTCAATACACCGGGAAGCATAGGTGGCAAAGCGGGTGCCTTTCGAATTCTGAAAGGTGTTCACCGCCTTGACCAGCCCGATCGTTCCGATGGAGATCAGGTCATCCTGGTCGTTTGATGATGCGTAATATTTTTTAATGATATGCGCGACCAGGCGCAGGTTGTGCTCAATCAGTTCCGTTCGCGCGGATTCGTCTCCCGCCGCCATCCGTTCAAAGCATTCCTGTTCCCGTTTGGGGGAGAGCGGTTTGGGAAAGGAACCGTGCCCTTCAATGTGCAGAGCGAAATATAACAGGTTGGAACAGAGAAAAGAAAATAACATGGTAAACATTGCAACACACACCTTTCGGTTCAGTTTATGAATCAATGAAGTGTTTTTTGTTTGTCCGGATGTTGTTTTTTACTCTAAAGGCAGTATCTGGTCTGTTGGCGGTGTAAAACAGCGGAATGTTGCGAATGGTCGGAAAAGATTTCGCGGAATTCTGCGGGGGTAACCGCTTTAGCGAAAGATTGTTGTTGCCGCAATCGGTTTCTGTTATAATGGGTCCGGTTGATTGCGAAAAATTGAGGTGATGTTATAGATGAAACGGATGCTGCCCATGCTGTTGGTAATTTTATTTCTGCTGACCGGATGTGCTGGAACAGCCGGGGAAAGCGGCTATCAGCAGATCAGTCAGGAACAGGCGAAAGAGATGATGGATACACACAACGTGCTGATTCTGGATGTGCGGGAACAAAGTGAGTACGACAGCGGGCATATCCCCGGTGCGGTGTTGCTGCCGGTGGGAAGCATTACCGAAGAGACCGCGGCTCAAGTGATCCCGAAAAAGGATACAACGGTGCTTGTCTACTGCCGCAGCGGGAACCGCAGCAAAACGGCTGCCCAGTCTTTGGCCGCGTTGGGTTATACCGGCGTGTATGAATTCGGAGGCATAACTACCTGGCCGCATGAAACCGAGCAATAAGATGCAAAATTAAGTAAAAACAGAAAGGGGCAGCCGGTTTGACCGGCTGCCCCTTTCCGCGCCTTTTTAAGGCTTGGGTTTATATGATGGGAGGAGTCTGGCGTTTTGGGGAGCACACGTTAATGAGTGCGCCGATGAGCGAAATGAGCAGAATGCCTGCTCCGATGCATAAAAACAGCGTAAAATAAACTCCTTTTTTAAGTGGTGTTTCACGGTTCATATGGCCCTCGCTTTCTAATGTTCTACAATTCGGTAGTAGGTGCGTGCGGTCAGCAGATAAACTGCTGTATATACCGCAACGAAAATGAGTATGGTAACGGCTGTGCAAAGGACAAACAGCCCAACGTTGGTAAGCCCGAAGATAAACAACAGGATGCGGATGGCGTGAAACGCGACAACAAGGTGGATGACTGCTACAAGAATCGGCAGGAAGAAGATCATAATAATCTGTTTGTGAATGGTCTTGCGAACCTCTTTTTTGCTGAGACCGACCTTTTGCATAATGTCAAACCGTTCGCGGTCGTCATATCCTTCTGAAATCTGCTTGTAGTAGATGATGAGCACGGTCGCCATCAAAAACAGCGCGCCGAGGAAGATGCCGATGAACAGAAAACCACTGTAAAGCTGGTACCAATTCATTCGGACGTCATACAGGGAGACAACACGCATGTTTTCCGGCTCTATTGCGCGGAAGAGCGCGTCGTTGACGGCTTCCAGCTTGCTTTCGTCACTGATGTCAAACCCGACGTAGCGGGTGGAGGAATCTTCCGGAACATCAGTCCCCTGGTAGATCAATTCGGGCATCTGCTTGAGAAGATTCATATCTTTGACGATGATGATATAGTAGCTTGCGCCGATGTCAATATCCATTTTGGTGGAATCTCCGATATGGTCGATCACAGTCACGTCAAATTTTGTGTCGCCGATGGTTATTGTGTCGTATGTGTATTCTTGGTTGGTGACGGAAAACAGAAGGAGCTCGTTGGATTTCAGTGAAACGTCTGTGCCCTCCAGTTTGTTGTAGTCCTCAAGCGGCATGAATTCCAGGAAAGACACCCCTTCACCCGAAACACGGTCCTCTTTGATGTCAACATAATAGTTTGCTGTGGTGTAGGATGTGTAGTTTTGGGCTTCCACGCCGTTTTCGGCAAGAACTTTTTCGGCAATCTGGTTAAACCGTTCTTCGGTCTGATCCAGCGTTAACCCTTCTTCTGTCAGGGAATCTTCCAAGTAAGCCTGAAAATCCAACGGGTATTGCTGGCGGAGCATGTCGTCTTTTCCCACGAACATGGAAACAGTGGTGGAGACGGTGACCAGCACCATTGTGCTGAGGATGCAGATGCTTGCGAGTCCTGCGGCATTCTGCTTCATTCGGTAGATCATACCGGAAACTGCGGTAAAGTTATTTGGCTTGTAGTAAAAGCTCTTTTTCTTTTTCAGGAACTTCAAAATTAAGATACTGCCCGCGATAAACAGCAGATAGGTACCGATGATGACACAGATTACGGCGAGGAAAAACAAACTCATGACGTCAAGGGGGCTGGAACAGGACTGCGCCAGCAGATAGCCTGCCCCCAGGAAGAGAGCGCCGAACACGGCAAGTACCCACCGGGTCTTTGGCTCTTTTTCACCCTTTGCGCTTGAGCGCATCAGGTCGATTGGATTCGCGATTCGGATCTGCCACAGGTCAGACAGCAGAGTAAACCCGAAGATCACAAGGAACAGGATCAATGTTGACAGGATTGAAACGGGCGAGAGGGTAAAGCTGATTGCGGTTGGGGCGCCGAGCAGATACAGCAGGAGCATATAAAGCAGCCGGCTGAACAGAATGCCGCCGAAAATCCCACCGGCGATGGAGATGACCGCTGTGAACAGCACCTCGAAAAACAGCACCTTGGCAATGTGCTTTTTCTCCATACCGAGGATACAGTAAAGCCCCAGTTCTTTTTTTCTTCGCTTAATGAGAAAGCTGTTGGTATAAAACAGCAGGAAGAAGGCAAACAGCCCCACAATGATGCTACCCAGCCCGAAAAAAGCCGGCAGGGTAGAGGCGCCCGGCATATCCCTGAGTCCTGGATTGTTGGAAATGAACAGCATGGAATAGAACATGCCGATGGTGCAGATGGCGGAGAGCATGTACGGCAGATAGGTTTTTAAATTCTTGCGCAGATTCTGCGCAGCCAGTCTGGGGTAAAAAAACAGGCTATTCAACCTCCGCACCTCCTGTGGAAAGCGCCGTGAGCGCGTCGGAGATCTTCTGGTACATTTTTTCGTTGGTCATGGAACCCCGGTAAATTTGGTGGAAGACCTCTCCATCCTTAATGAAGAGTACACGCCCCGCATGGCTTGCCGCGTTGACCGAGTGGGTGACCATAAAGATGGTCTGACCTTCTGCGTTGATCTCAGAAAAGAGCTGCAGCAGATGGGTTGCGGCTTTGGAATCCAGCGCGCCGGTGGGTTCATCGGCCAGCACCAGGCGCGGGCGGGTTATGAGGGCCCGTGCGACTGCCGCGCGCTGTTTCTGTCCGCCGGAAACCTCGTAGGGGAATTTATCCAGCAGTTCCGAGATTTCCAGCTTTTGAGCAAGCGGTTTCAGCCTTGCTTCCATCTCCCGGTAAGGGGTGCGGGAAAGGACCAGCGGGAGAAAGATGTTGTCCCGCAGGGAAAAGGTGTCTAGCAGGTTGAAATCCTGAAATACAAAGCCGAGATGGTTGCGGCGGAAAGCCGAAATTTCCCGGTCGCGGATGCTCACAATATCGCGCCCCTCCAGCAATACCTCACCGGTCGTGGGTTTATCCAGCGAAGCGAGGATGTTGAGCAGGGTGGTTTTACCGGAGCCGGATTCCCCCATGATGGCAACGTATTCCCCTTCCTCAACCGAAAAGGAAACGTTGGACAGCGCCTGTACCTTGTTCCCTCCGAAGCGGGTGGTGTATATTTTTTTCACATTCTTGACTTCCAGCAATGGCATGGAACAGATCCTCCCGTAATTGGTTTTGACGGCGCTCGGCCGTCCGACTGTTTTTATTGTAAGAAAAAAAGAAATGCGCTGCCATAGGTTCGGCTTACATTTCTTTTTCCAAATCTTACAGTTTTGTAAGGATGATATCTCGTTTGTTGTCTGAAATGGTGGTGTAACGGCACAAAGGCCCGTAATATCACGACTGGATCTCGATTTTTTCCCGTGCGAAGCAGACGAAAACTTTCGTTCCTTTTCCGACCTGCGACTCAATGCGGATACTATGCCCCAGCTTTGTGAGGATGCGCCGGCAGAGATACAGCCCGATCCCGGTGGATTTTTTGTCCATCCTCCCGTTGTAGCCGGTAAAACCCCGGTCAAAGATCCGCGGGATGTCTTCCTCCTGAATGCCGATGCCGGTGTCTTCAATGACCAGTGTGTTTTTCTTTGCGGAGTCCATGTAAATGCGTATCTCGCCTTTCGGCGTGTATTTGAGCGCATTCGAGAGCAGCTGTTCCAACACAAAAACGGTCCATTTTTCATCGGTGAGAACCGGGCAATCGAGCGGTTCCATGCGAAGGCTGATTTTCCGGTAGATGAAGGAAGAGGAATACCGCTTGACGGCCTGTTTGACCAAATCTTCCAGCGGGTATTCGCGCAGCACCAGGTCGGCGTTCATACTTTCCAGCCGCAGGTATTGCAGCACCATTTCCACATATTGCTCAATTTTAAACAGCTCCTGCTCCATTTCCGCAGCCGGAAGGCCAGGATGCTCTGCCCGCGCCGATTGAAGCAGCAGCCGCATGGCGGAGATGGGCGTTTTGATCTGGTGCGCCCACATGGTGTAATAATCGGAGGTTTCTTCTGCCCGGCGATCCGCTTCCAGAGCGAGCACCTGCTTGCGGATAAACAGCGCCTGAATGAGATCCTGATAGTCCTGTTCCAGCAGATGGACGGCTTTCGGCATAAGCTCCAGCGTCACATCGATGCTCCGGTAGAGGTTTTGCAGTTCACGGTCTCTTCTCCAGTATCTGGAAAGGTCGTAGACCAGCATGATCCCCACAACTGTACAGGAAAGGATGATTGCATACAGGTAGATGCCCATATCATAACCGCAGAGCCAGAATAGGAGGAAGAAAATGAAAAAAACCAAAGTAAAAGCGATTGCCGCTTTTAACCGATGACGCAGATAAGCAAACAGCACGTTAGAAAAGCGGTGGTAGGGGCTTGTGCGCATTTCAGTCCTCCTTTATAAGGTAACCGACACCCTTTTTGGTAAGGATGAACTGTCCGAGCCCGAGGTCTTCCAGCTTACGGCGCAGTCTTGTCATGTTCACCGACAGGGTGTTATCGTCAATAAAGCTTTCGCTTTCCCACAGCCGCTGCATAATGGCGTCCCGTTCGACCGTGTGCCCTTTGTTTTCAAGCAGCAGCTGCAGAATTTTAAATTCATTTTTAGTGAGGTCAATTTTTTTGCCCTGATATTCCAGTGTGGCGTCTCCCAGGTTGAGGATAGCCCCGCGGTGTTCGAGCACATTGGTCTGCCCCTGAAAATCATAGGTGCGGCGGAGCATGGCCTGCACTTTGGCGACGGCTACGTTTAGGTCGAACGGCTTTGTAATGAAATCATCACCGCCCATATTGATAGCCATTACGATGTTCATGTTATCGCTCGCGGAGGAGATGAACACAATGGGCGTTTTGGAACGCCGGCGAATCTCGGAACACCAGTGATAGCCGTTAAAAAACGGCAGGCCGATGTCCATCAAAACCAAATGCGGCTGAAAGAGAGTGAATTCTTCCGTGATGTTTTGAAAATTTTCTGCCGTTTTCACTTCGTATCCCCATTGGGTGAGCGCACCGGCAAGCGCCTGCGCGATGACGGCGTCGTCTTCCACAATGAATATCCGATACATAGAATCCCCCTCATCTGTATGTTGATACCCGCACCTGTGCGTTTCCTGTTTTAGTATAGAGTGATTCCGGGTGAAAATCAAGAAAAACGGCGGCCATATATGAATTGCAGCAATTGTAAATAACAATGGAAAATACCTTTGCTGAATGGACACGGATGACCGCATTGCGGCAATCATCGGCGTTAAAGCCGGTTTCTTTTGTTATGACGGTTCGGCCTTAAAAAAATCCTTCTCAAATTTTAAAATTTTGTTACAAAAGTATTGCTTTTATATAAAGTTATTGCTATACTTGACCTGTAAACAAATGTCTCTTTTTGTCCTGTAATGCTATAATTTGGGGTGAAAAGAGGATTTTATTTTGTGGGGGTGTAACCTTTGGAAAAGTTTTTTAAACTGAAGGAACACGGCACAAATGTCAGAACAGAGATTATTGCGGGTATTACGACCTTCCTGTCCATGGCGTATATCTTGGCGGTCAACCCCACCATGCTGGCTGCTGCAGGCATGGACCAGGGCGCTGTCTTTACCGCAACCGCTGTTTCTGCTGCATTTGCTACCATCATCATGGGCGTGTTCGCAAACTACCCGGTCGCATTGGCTTCCGGTATGGGCCTTAACGCGTATTTTGCCTATACGGTCTGTCCGATGCTCACCGAAATGGGCATCAAAGACCCGTGGAAGGTCGCGCTGGCGGCTATCCTGGTCGAGGGTGTTATCTTCATCATCCTGTCCACCTTTAAGTTCCGTGAAACACTGGTCAACAGTGTTCCGGCAAACCTCAAACTCGGTATTTCCGCAGGTATCGGTCTGTTTATCGCGATTGTCGGCCTCAAAGGCGCTGGCGTTGTGAAAGATGACGCTTCCAACCTGGTTGCTATCGGCGATTTCTCCTCTCCGCAGGTCGTTCTGGCTCTGGTTGGCCTTCTGATCGTTGGCATTATGTGGCATTACCGTGTCAAAGGTTCCATCCTTTGGGGCATCCTCATTACCTGGGTGCTCGGCATTATTGCTGAGCTCGCCGGCTGGTATGTGGTCAACCCTGACGCGGGTGTGTATTCCCTGATTCCGAACTTCAGCAGCGGTATCCTTCCGCCGTCTCTTGCTCCGACCTTCTTCCAGTTTGACTTTAGTTTTGCGGCTTCCAACATCCTGAACTTTGCCGTAATCGTCTTTGCGTTCCTGTTTGTTGACCTGTTCGATACAGTCGGCACCCTGATCGGTGTGGCAGAGCAGGGCAATATGCTGGATAAAGACGGCAAACTGCCGAAAGTCGGCGCTGCTCTGATGAGTGACGCGATCGGTACTGTCGCAGGTGCTTGCCTCGGTACTTCTACCGTTACCAGCTACGTTGAGTCCACCGCAGGTGTTGCAGAAGGCGGCCGTACTGGTCTGACCGCGATCTCCACTGCAATTCTCTTCCTGGTAGCGCTCTTCCTGTCCCCGATCTTCCTCGCCATCCCGAGCTTTGCAACTGCTCCGGCGCTTGTGTTTGTCGGCCTTCTTATGATGAAGTCCGTTTCCAAGATGAAATTTGAAGGCGATATCGCGGACGTACTTGGTGGATTCCTTGCTTTGATCATGATGCCGTTCACCTCTTCGATTGCGAATGGTATTATGTTCGGTATTGTTGCTTGGGTTATCCTCAAAGTCTGCACCGGCAAGATCAAAGAGATCCATCCGGTTATGTGGATTGCGTTTGCGCTGTTTGCACTGCGAATTGCAACGTTGGTTTTGCACATTGCTTCATAAACTGGTTTACAGTGAAAAAAGCCGCCTGTTAACAGGCGGCTTTTTTGTCGCTGTTTGAGTGCCGGTTAGTGTATGGTGAAAACGGTTCATAAATAACTTTTTGGAAAGATGATAAAAACGAAAAATCCGCAGGCTTAAACCTGCGGATTTGTTTTTTTAAGGAATCTTTTCAGCAGAAAAAGAGGAATTACAGACGGCTTGTCTCCGGGGTGCTGTATGGTTCAGCAATACGGCGCTTCAGAATTTCCAGATAACTGTTGTTGATCCGGCAGTTTTTAAACCGGAACGCCTGCATGACCTGGTCGATTTCCGTTTCGGTCATATGGATAAAGCGTTTCGCGTAGGTCGGCTGCAGTAAAGCAGCCGCATAGCCGGTCAACGCGGCATAATTCAGAAGGAATCCGTTGTCAGCGTGGTTCATCAGGCTGTTGCCGGAGCCATCCAGAAGAAGATCTGCCAACTCTCTGGATTTTGCCCGCCCGGGACAGAGCGGCCCGTAATGCGCCACGAAGTTTTCAGCGCCCAGCGTGCGTTTCATCTCCTGCACCGGCTTGACCATCCGCATATAATCGGAATCCGGGTCCAGTGTGACCCAGCCCATGACGCCCGCGTCTTTATACGTCCAAGTTGTCCAGTTTACGCCGAGTTCATTGTAAACGGAAAGCTGGTCGTCCATAGCGCGCAGTCGGTCGGGGAGCTGATCGCTCGGGCCATGGTACTGTGCACCGAATTCACCGACCCACAGGGGAACATGGTAGCGGCTTGCAAACTCTGTTCCTTCTTCGTGAAGGAAACAGCGTTTATAATAGTTGCGGTCCCAGTAAACCGGACCGTTTGGCCCTGGGTAATAACCCGGATAATCACCAGGTCCAAACCCGGGAGCGGTGTAATTGTGGCTGGAGTAAACAAGCTTGTCATCGAAAGGTTCATCCAGCCCGGAAAACAGACGGGAATAGTTATCTCCCTCTAAAAAGATGATGTGATCTGGGTCAATGGCGCGGATGGCGCTCACGATTCTGCGGTAAACACTGTTGATGCGTTCCCAGTTCGGTTTGTAGTTTGCGTAAAAGTCAAACGGATGTTCTCCGTTTGGTGTACTGCTGGAAGGCTCGTTCATCAGGTTATATCCCGCAACGACCGTTTTTCCCGCATAACGCCGGGCGAATTCTTCCCATAAAGCGGTCAGACGGTCCTGAAAATGCTTGTGGTTCCAAAACAGAGAAGCGCCTCGTTCGTTGTCGCTGTGCCAGTGGCAGTTCTGCCATCCGGCGACTGCGTGCATGTCCAGTATAACGTACAGGTTATATTTTTCGCACAGGCGGATGATGCTGTCCAGACGCTCAAACCCTTCTTCTTTATAAACGAAGGGGTTCATGTCATCCTCAAAATGATGATAGCTGAGCGGAAGACGTACCACGTTTGCCCCGGTCGATGCGATAAACGCGATGTCGTCTTCCGAAAAGAAGTGATCCGCCATCCGTTCAAAAAAATACCGTCCGTTTTTTTCACCCAGCACCTCTTTGATGTGACGCCGGATGCCGCTTTCCGTTCCGGGATAGGCGTTGATGAAATCCTCCAGATTCATCCACCCGCCAACGCAGGTGCCCCGCAGAAGAACAGGAGTGCCGTCCGCCGTTGTGATTTTTCCGTTTGTTACTGTCAGTTGTTGTAGCATGATGTGTTGTCCCTTCCGGTATGTTGTATATGGGGTGTTTATCCGTAAAAGGTGATGTATTCTATGGTGCGTGTCAGGTCACCCGCCGGAACACAGCAGGCGTAAACGTCTCCGTACTGCATGAGGGAAAACTCTTCTGCCAGCCTGGGGTTGGGGGTGGTCAGAACAGCCTGCCCCCGGTCACACCGCTCCAGCCGGAACCACTGGCCTTCATAAACAGCGAGTTTCTGCGCGCAGTAGAGCATATCAATCTCTTCCGGTGTAACGTTTTTATAAAACACCTTTTTGCGCGCGTCCGGCGCGATGAATCCTTCCGGGCAGGTTTCGGTTGCCGTCAGGCAGTATTTGTTGGCGCTGATTTTCTGCGCCGGGTAGAGTACGCCGTTTAGCATTGCGTAAAATTTACGTTTTATCATCTGCGTTCATTCCTGCTTTTGAGCGCGATTTTTAAACAGCTCAGGTCTTTGCACGGTGCTCCGTCGGGAAGGGTCACGACAAGCCCTGCGCCGGTCTGCTCAAACGGAAGCGTTCCGTTGACTCCGAGCAGTTCGACCGATTGCACCTCTTCCTGACCCAGCGGGAGCGAGCGGATGATGGCGTTCTTTCCGGGCCAGCGCATCTGGAACGCGTAAAGAGCGTCACCCTTCTGGGTAAAGCGGATATCTCCTGCCTTCCACGCAACAGCGCTTTCGTCCGCGTTTGCCGGCTGCCACTCGGTGGGGTTTTCGTCAATATGCCCTTTGTGCTCAAACTGGGTCGGGCCTTCGCCGCAGGTTCTCCACGGGCGGGTTGCGAAAATGCCTTCACCGTTTATGTCCATCCACCCGGCGATCTGTTCTAAAATCCAGGTGCACTCCTCATCCAGCCGTCCGTCTGGAAGCTGCGGGCAGGCGAGCAGTACGTTTCCGTTTTTGCTCACAACATCAATGATCATTTCCACAATGGTGTTCCATGGTTTATAAACATCACGCAGGTTGTAGAACCAGTCGCCGATGCTGGTATCCGACTGCCAGTAGTAGTCGGTCTTTTTGTCTTCCTGACTGCGCTCAATGTCAAGAATGCCCAGCGGGAAGACAGACGGTGTCTTATCTTTCTGGCAGAAGACCGCCTGATTTTCGCCGTTATGCAATGCGGCGTTTGTGTTATAAAGGTGGGTGATGAGGTCGATACCGTACTGACCGCACGGAACCGGGCCGTCTGTATAATAAAGGTCGGGTTTGTATTTATCGATTGCGTCTTTCATCCGCAGGAAGAAATGTTTGTGGAATTCCTCCTTTGAGCAGAACCAGTTCTTTTCCCACTGCATGTCGGTATTGGTCTCGTCGTAGTACAGTTCAGAAAATTCCGGCAGACAGCCGTCATACGGAATACCGAGGTAAGGGCCTTCTGAGTCACAGCCTTTTGCCGCGAGGAAAAAGCCCGGGCTGCCGGCAAGATGTTCGGAAATGCCGAAATGCATGCCGCGCGCTTCAGCAGCTTTTTTCCATTCACCGACAATGTCGCGGTGCGGCCCCATGTTAACCGAGTTGAAGTTTGGCTGATAGGTGGAATCGAAGTTGTCAAAGTTGTCGTGGTGTACCGCCTGTGCCACCATGTAGCGCGCACCCGCGCGGTAGAACAGGTCGGTCAGCGCTTCAGGGTCAAACCGTTCCGCTTTCCAAAGAGGGAGCAGGTCTTTGTAACCGAATTTGGATGGATGGCCGTATTTTCTCCAGTGATAATAGTACACCGGGTCGCCTTCCAGATACATTCTGCGGGCGTACCAGTCGCCGTACATCGGCACCGACTGAGGCCCCCAGTGGGACCAGAAGCCGATTTTGGCGTCCTTGAACCACTCCGGGCAGCGGAATCCGCTGGTGAGCGATTCCAGTGTATTGGAAAAAGGACCTTTTTGAATGGAAAAATCGCCGTCAATACGCAATTTCATAACAAATTGCCTCACTTGCTGGTTGATTTTGAGATTGTGCGAATCTACTTGCGATGATAGCAAAACCGCCCCAAAAAGTAAATAGGTTCGCACGAATTTGGAAAAAATAATCCCGAAGGTTTAAAAGAAAAAACACGCTTGGCGGGGCAGGTGAATTTTTTGATATGCCGTTAAAAGATATGTCTTTCAAAAACTAACTGCATAGGGGTGGCTCTTGTTTGTGTCCGGAACCTCTGTTACAAGGAACGGAAACGCTATTATATATCGTTAAAATAAAACGATTTACGTTTATTTTCGGGAAAAATCCTCTTTTTTTCGGGAGGATTCATCTGCTTTAGCCGAAAGTGGAAAAAGTTGAAGACAACCCTTCTGTTTCAGTTGACATCACATAAAAAAAGGTGTACGATAAACCCAAAATCTGTACAAAAGTAATAAGTGCAGAACAGGAGGGAAAGTATGAAAATTTACGTGGACGCAAATGCGGGACGCGATGGAAACGGCACAAAAGAAATGCCGTTTCGGCATATCAACGACGCGGCGCAGGTAGCGCAGCCGGGGGATGAGGTTCTGGTCGCTCCGGGTGTTTACCGGGAGTTTCCCAAAGTTAAAGATACCACATCAATCCCACGCGGACTTTTGCTCAACCGATACAGCCGGAGGGCTGGATAACAAGAAAAGGCGGTATG
>USBI01000011.1 GCA_900552945.1 uncultured Oscillospiraceae bacterium | reverse complement strand
GTATTTATAGAAATATTATGATATTATTATAGCATAATAAATGAGTAAGTAAATACGAATTTATTGGCTGAAAATAGTTTTGGTTGTATTATTTTCTAACGTTTTGCTACATACTCACTTGCTTCACAACAAAATCCTTCATCATCCTTTCCATATTCATAACTTGCTTTTTTGGTAGTCATTCAAAACAATACACACAATATACTACAACATTCCTGCAAACCATCCTAATTTTTTATCTACCTTGTACAATCCGCTATTTTCAAGAAAGAACAGGTTCTGGTAACAGAGCCTGTTCTTTCTTTTGTATGAAAAAGCCCGGTGCCTGTTAAGCCCGGGCTTTTTTCAAAATTAAAAAAAGTTAGCGTTGTCAAAAATATAACAATTACGGAGATTTTAAGAAACGATGCAGAACGATGGAATTTGCGGAATAATTTTACTTTTTTCTAAATATTTAATAGACTACTCGTTCTAAAATTCCGTTCATAAATGCGATAGCGGTGCCGAAATTGGTGATGGGAACACCCTGTGCTTGCGCCATTGCGGTCTTGGAAAGCATGCCTTTTCGGTTGAGCATGCAGCCGCCGCAGTGAACGATTAACTTGTAGTCTTCCATGTTTTTTGGAAATCCGGTTCCGCTGAACACATCGATGATTAGCCCACCGCCAGTGTATTTCTGAAGAAGAGCGGGCAGCTTTTCACGCGCGATATCCCCTTTGAGGGCGTGGTGGGTACAGGCTTCCATAATAAGTACCTTGTCACCTGAACGCAGTGACTTTATAGCACGCGCGCCATCCACCATGGCGTGAATATCGCCCTTGTACTTCGCCATGAGTATGGAAAAAGAGGTGAGCCGTACCTCTGGGGGCAGCATCTGGTTGACTTTGCCGAATACCTGCGAGTCGGTGATGACCAGGTCCGGAGGTTGTTTGAGCATGTCAAGCGCGACGGGAAGATCGTTTGTCGCAACGCTGACGACCCGGCATTTCAAATCCAGCAGGTCTCGGGTAACCTGTACCTGCGGCAGGATGAGCCGCCCTTTCGGCGCCTGAATATCCTGCGGCATGACCAGAATGACAACGTCGCCTGCTTTGACCAGGTCGCCGCAGATGGACGATGCCTCAAAATCAAAATCAGCATGCTCAATAATGAACTGTTTAAATCCTGACATATCAGAATGGTTCTGTGCACTCGCTTTGAAGCAGGGAAGTTCCAGTTTGGCAATTTCCGCTTCGGCGCAGTTGTCTCCCGAAAACTGGTTTAGGAAAACAACGACAGGGGTTTTGAGCTGCTTGAACCGTTTGATCAGTTCCCGTTCCGGTGTAAGGTCGGTAGAATCATTCGAAGCAACGACCAATATGGCAAGGTCGGTTTTTCCAATAAGGTCGAGCGTTTTCTGCATCCGCAGTTCGCCCAGTTCACTGCGGTCGCCCAGCCCTGCGGTATCAATCAGCACCACCGGACCGATCGGCAGCAGCTCCATGGCTTTGCGCACGGGGTCGGTCGTAGTACCGGATACGGGCGATACCAGTGAAATCTCCTGACCGGTCAGAGTGTTGATCAGAGTGGATTTTCCGCTGTTGGTCTTACCAAAAAAGGCAATATGCATGCGGTTGGCATTGGGGGTTTCCTGTAAATTGGACATGGCGATTCCTCCAAATTGGTAAAAGCCGGCGATGAAATAACCGCCGGCTTTCAGGTGTTGATGATAAAACGGCGGATATCAGAAACGGAAGTCGCGCAGGCCGCTGTCAATGTCATTGATGTGTTGTTTGGCAATGGCGCGCACCTTTTCGTTCGGGATTTTTTCCACCTCAACGTTCATAAGTTCCAGACCTTTGCGGCGGGTCTCCTCCGAAGCGTAATCATCCAGATATTCCCGCAGGGTCATGAGGGCGTTTGGCTGGCAGCAGTTCGCAATCTGGCCGGATTTGCAAAGCTGCATAAACCGGTCGCCGGTACGGCCTTCCCGGTAGCAGGCGGTGCAGAAGCTGGGGATGTGCCCTAAGTCGATGAGCCAGCCGACGACTTCGTCCAGCGTTCTGGAATCGCTGATGTCAAACTGCGCGGAGTTTTCGTCTTCCGGTTCCGGCTCCACATAGCCGCCGACGCTGGTGCGGGAACCGCCGCTGATTTGGGAAACGCCCAGTTTCAGCACCTTTTCACGGGTGGCTTTGGACTCACGGGTGGAGATGATCATGCCGGTGTACGGTACCGCGATGCGGATGACCGCAACGATTTTTTCAAAAATCTCGTCCGAGACGGCGTTTTTGAAGTCCGCTTTATCAATGTCGTCCGCCGGGCAGATACGCGGCACACTGATGGTGTGCGGTCCAACCCCTTTGGCGGCTTCCAGATGTTCCGCGTGCATCAGAAGGCCGACGAAATCGTAGCGGTACATCTCCAGGCCGAACAGTACGCCGATGCCGACGTCATCAATACCGCCTTCCATAGCACGGTCCATGGCTTCGGTGTGGTAGGCGTAATTGTGTTTCGGGCCTGTGGGATGGAGCAGTTCGTAATTTTTCTTGTTGTAGGTCTCCTGGAACAGGATGTAGGTGCCAATACCGGCTTCCTTGAGCTTACGGTAATTTTCCACTGTGGTCGCCGCAATGTTGACGTTGACTCGGCGGATGGCTCCGTTTTTATGTTTGATGCTGTAAATGGTCTTGATGCTTTCAAGAATGTACTCAATGGGGTTGTTAACCGGGTCTTCACCGGATTCAATGGCGAGACGTTTGTGCCCCATATCCTGCAAAGCAATGACCTCGCGGCGAATCTCTTCCTGCGTGAGCTTTTTGCGCGGGATATGTTTGTTTTTGTGGTGATACGGGCAGTAGGTGCATCCGTTGACACAGTAGTTGGAAAGGTAGAGGGGAGCAAACATGACGATGCGGTTGCCATACAGTTTCTGTTTGATGCTCATGGCAACTTCCTTCATGGCCTCGTTTGCTTCCGGAATATCGCATTCCAGAAGTACAGCGGCTTCCCGGTGGGTCAGACCTTTGCAGTCCTTTGCCCGCTCGATGAGCGAAAAGATGAGTTCACGGTTTGATTTGTTGGCTTTTGCGTATTCAATGGTATCCAGAATTTCTGCGTCGTTGATGAATTCCTCTGCAACGGAGGATTTCGGGTCGTATTTTACAGTTGACATGATGTTAGTTCTCTCCATTCTCATAAATTGTCCGCCCAAGCTGGGAAAGCCCCGCACGCAGTTCTTCATACTGCTGTTTGAGCGGGATGTCTTTGCTGTCCCTTCCCGGGTAGATGTCGTAAAGCTGCCGGTAAGCAACGGGTGTTGCTTTCTGCATGATGACGTTTGCCCCGCAGTGAAGGGCGTTTTGCAGTCCGCCTTTTACGTTGAGGGCGGTGGTGGAAGGCAGGTTTGCCTTTGGCAGCAGCAGTCTTGCCGCGGCGAGCACCCGCAAAGTAACTGCTGGATCGCCGTCCGGATTTCCGCGCAGAGCGGTCTCCCCATGGCAGATGTACGGGCCGATGCCCGCCATAGCGACCTTCATCCGCCGGAGCAGCAACAGGTCATTTGCCAGAATGAGCGGCGTCTGACCGGGAAGGCCGGTCATGAATCCGCCGCCTAGTTCGTAGCCAAGCCGGTAAAGCTCCCTCTGGCAGGCGAGACGGTTTTGAAAGCTGCTGTGCGGATGATAGCGGTTGTAGATGGTCTCGTCCGAAATCTCGTGCTTGATGAGATAACGGTCGGCGCCGCAATCCTTCCAGTAGGCGTAGTCCTCAAACGGGCGTTCGCCGAGACTTAAGGTGACAGCTACGTTGCCCATGGCTTTTATGCCGGAGACGATGCGGCCAACGCATTCGCGCGAGTAGCTCAAATCCTCTCCGCTTTGGAGGATAACGGTCTGGTAGCCGGCATCCACCGTTTGTTGAGCGGCTGCAAGAATTTCTTCCGGCGTCATCCGATAGCGGGTGACCTGTCGGTTTTTCGCGTGAAGGCCGCAGTAGGCGCATTCGCATCGGCAATAGTTGGAGAATTCAATGATTCCGCGCACATGCACCGCGTTGCCATGGTGTTTAAAACGCACCCGGTCGGCGGCTTCAAACAGCGCCTGCTCAACAGAAGGTTCTCCGCAAGAAACAAGCTGTGCTAATTCTTCAGCGGGCGGCGTGTAGCCCGCTTCCATCTTTTTAATCAGTGTAAACAGTTGTTCCAATGGTTTACCCCTTTGCCAGCGCGGATTTAACGGTGACCCCGTCAATGCGCCCCAGCTTTCCGGTGAGGGCGCTGACCTCATCGCCGGTCGCATCCACAATCAGTGAGATGACGGCGACCCCGCGTTCCCGGTAGGGCAGACCCATCCGCCCGACAATGATTTCGCTGTAAGCGTGCAGGATCTCGTTGACCGATTCAGCGTGTTCCCGGTTTTCCAAGATAATCGCAACAAATCCAAGGCGTTTGTCCATTTTCAACTCTCCTCTCAAACAGGCAAAAACCACATTGCACCGGTAAACAAAAAGCCTGCGGATAAAATACATCCGCAGGCGGTTTTACTTGCAAGGCAGGCTTTGGCGGCTAAGGCCGCTTTCGTCGTCTTTCCGCCCGGAACGTATCCCGGCTGTCAGGTGGTGAAGCTCAATAAACCGATGCGGCGGAAGAAACCGGCGCACCCGTTGTTTCTTTTATTATACCATGGTTTTCGGGAAAATCAACTATTTGTAGACTAAATTTGTGTAAATTTAGTGAGGAAGTCACAAATGGCCATGCAGGCAGAAAATTGTCCCAAAAGTCGGAACTGTTTTTACTTGTCTGGCACCCGGCAGGGAGTGTCTTTTTCAAGTATATTAGATGTGTAAAGAGGCGGAGTGCGGCGGTGAGGCCCTTCCGCTGTTATTACAGCAAACAGGCGGCGAAAAAAGCAGAGAAATACCCGCCTGAAACATACGGCGGGCAAAAATAACATATTAAGAAACTTGCTGGGATAGATGCTGTAAAAGCGGGAGGGAAACCGTCTGCTTTTTTTGAACATAAGCGGTTGGGAAAATTGTGCGGAGGCGGTCAGCCAATCTGAAGAAGCGCCTCTTCGCATCTGCCGCGAGAAGCAATGAGCCGTTCAAATCGCTCCCGGACAGGAGCGAGCTGACTGAGGGCGATGGGCACGAACGCACCCTGTTTCCCAAGCTGTTCGATTTCTTCGAGTTTGGCCCAGCGCGCTTCCACCGTTTCGCCCAGCTGCATACGCAGCTGTTCGAGAGGAACGTCTGTAAACAATATGTAGGTGTCGGTAAAAAAGCGCTTTTCTTTTGTGGTGGTGAGCAGAAGAAACTCCTCCGGCGGCGCGTCAATACCGGTTTCTTCCCGCAGTTCCCGCGCGGCGGCCTGCCTGGAAGTTTCGCCGGAGAGAACAGCGCCGCCGGTATTTTCCCAACAGTTGGGGCAGTAGAACTTTTCCGGCGAGCGGCGGGTAATGAGCAGCTGCCCGCTTGAGTTCACGGTCCAGACAGCGACAAGAATATGGTAGGTGCCGGGCGGCACCGTATCACCCCGGCGGATGGTTTTGCCGAGCGCCCGGCGATTTTCATCGTACAGGTCCCAAAGTTCGTTCATAGAAAGCTCCTTTTCGGTGGGATGTGCGCAAAGAGAATGGTTTACAGCAGCGGGATGCCGAGAGACCGGGCCCGTTCCCGCACAAACTCCAGTTCCTCGCGGTATTCCTCCAGCGTGTCTCGGTGCTCGATGATGACCGGCGTTTCCTCCGGCAATGTGGCGATTTCCCGCAAAAAGGCATCGTAATCCACGCCGCCCTTACCGATTTTTTCCTCTCGTACGCAGTAGGTGAGCTCATCGGTCAGAAGCACATCCTTTGCGTGGATGCTTTTAATGTGCGGCCCCAGTTTCTCAAAACATTCGTGCATAAATTCAGCGTTCCAGAAGTAACGGTCCGGGGTGAAGATCATGTTGAATGGGTCGAGGTGGACGGAAAACCGCTCCCGCCCAACCGCGTCGAGCAGTTTTAAATATTCATCCGGCGAAGTGGGCGGCACGATCGGCATACATTCAATGGTGTAATACGTGTTTTTCGGCTGTACGTCGTCAATGATCTCCTGAATGGAAGAAACAATCCGCTCAAACCCTTCGGGTGTGCGGTCCTTTTTACAGCCGGAGTACCAGATCGGCCCTGTGGAACCGGAGACGTTGACACAGCACACGGCGCCGATTTTATCCGCTAAACGCAGCTGGCTTTTTGCGTAGGCGAGCGAACGGCTGCGCACGGTCTCGTCGTCCGCAATAGGGCTGTTCCATACGCCGACTTCCGCAATGGTAATGCCGTTTTTTTCGGCTGCTTCCCGGTAGGCGGCAATGGTGTTGTCATCCGCCTCGCCCGAAATTGGGCAGACAGCCGCTGTACAGCCGAGTGAACGCAAGATAAGCGCCCATTCTTCTGGGATGTTGTGTTTAGGAAAGTAGGAAATGCCAAGTTTCATGGTGGGTCTCCTTTGTGTATGTTTAGGTGAATTTTTTATGTTTTCCTTATTATACTGCGCTCGCTTCGACAAAACAAGAAAATCACCGTCAAGTAGGCACACATTTTTGTCTGTTTCAGGATTTCTTTGCGCTCTTGCTTGCATGTTTTGTCTGCGGATGGTACAATTTTCAAAAAAGGATGCCGGCAAAAGGGGATGACAAAGTGGTCCATTTTGGAAACGATTGGGATGAACTGCTAAAAGGTGAATTCGATGAGCCGTATTACCGCAAACTGCATGATTTTTTGAAACAGGAATACCGTTCTCGCCGAATCTATCCGGATATGTACAGCATCTTCAAAGCGATGCAGGTCACCCCTTACCATGAGGTGAAGGTGGTGATTCTGGGACAGGACCCGTATCATGGGCCGGGACAGGCGCATGGGCTGTCCTTTTCGGTACAGCCGGGTGTGGAGTCTCCGCCGTCTTTGCAGAACATTTACAAAGAACTGCGTGATGAGCTGGGCTGTTTTATTCCGGACAATGGCTGTCTGCTTCCATGGGCGGAGCAGGGGGTGCTTTTGCTCAACACGGTTTTAACGGTACGGGCCGGGCTTGCCAATTCTCACCGCGGGCAGGGATGGGAACAGTTCACCGACCGTGTCATCCGTCTGCTCAATGAGCGGGAAAAACCCATTGTTTTTCTTTTGTGGGGAGCCAATGCCCGCAGCAAAGCAGGATTCATCACAAATCCGCGGCACTTTGTGCTGACTGCGCCGCATCCAAGTCCGCTGTCCGCATCCCGGGGATTTTTCGGGTGCGGCCACTTTAAAAAGGCAAACGAACTGCTGATATCTTCCGGTCAGCGGCCGGTGGACTGGCAGATTCCCAACCTTTCACGCTAATGCGGAATCAGCATTCCAGTAAACATATTGATTCTGAATGCAGGATACATTAAAACAAAAGGAGTTGCTATTCATGCCTACCTTGCAAACCAAACACTATACGCTGAACATTTTAGAAAACGGAGTCTTTTTGACCTACTCCGGCACACAGGGAAAAGAATATGCGCTTTCCGGCCCTGTATTTGAGGTGAACGGAGCGCCGCTGCTGCCGGAGTTTTCCGCCGCGGCCTGTGTTTCGAAGCAGACCCTCTCCGCTGTTTTGCAGGAGTACAGCTATGCGCTTTCTTACAAAAATGCGCCGGGGCTTACCCTTACACTCGTACTGCGGGTCGCTGAAGAAAGCCCAGTGGTGCGTTTTGGTTACCGCCTTTCCGGAAAAGACTACCAGCTCACCAAACAGGCGGGGCAGGACTGTCTCACCTACTTCTCTTTGCCGGTAAAAGCGGATGATGCTTTGACGGAAGTGCGTTTTTCCGAATTCAATCAGCTCACCCACAGCTTTTGCATGAATGAAGTGCCGGTGGAAGAGAGCTTTTTCACCAACTCGTTTGACGCGATGGGGCCGCTCATGGCGGGGACCGGTGAAAACGGCAGCTTTTTAATGGCTTACGAACATGGCTCACAGTACCCGGATGCGTTTTTGCATTATGTATTCTCGCCGGACCATACGGTCTCACTCTGTGCAAAGAAGGGCAACTATGTGTCCCATACCGATTTGGGCGAGCATCCGTTCGAAACCATCTGGTTCCATTTCGGAGCAGTGGAAGGGGATATGGACGCCCTTGCCGCCTGTTACCGGGAATTTCAGCTGAAATATTCCACCTTGAACCTGGAAAGCCGTAAACCGTACATCTTTTACAACACCTGGAATTACCAGGAGCGGAACAAGTGGTGGAACCGCAAAGCCTATCTTGCGGATATGGACGAAGCGCGGATGCTTGAAGAGATTGACGCCGCGCACAAAATGGGAATCGAAGTGTTCGTGGTGGACACCGGCTGGTATGAAAAGACCGGCGACTGGGTCGTCAACCGCAGCCGCTTCCCGGACGGGATGAAAGCGGTGAAAGCAAAACTGGATGAATACGGCATGAAGCTGGGCCTTTGGATTGGGCCGACGCTTGCCGCCGTCTCCAGTGAAGCGCATAAAAACAACCCGGACTGCAAGATTGAGTGGAATGGGGAAGTACCGGAACCGCAGCCGATCTGGGAAACCGAGGAAAGCTACGGCATGTGCATTGTCAGCCCGTGCTGGAAAACGCTGGCGGACACCCTCATTTCTCTTTCCAAAGAACTCGGCGTCAGCTATTTTAAATGGGACGCCATTGAGCAATACGGCTGTAATTCTCCGAATCATTATCACGGAACCGAAGCGAATACTCCGGAAGAACGCGCGGATGCATACGCGTTTGAACTGGGGCGGTATATGTCTAAAATTGTCGACCGGGTGTGCGCGGCCTGCCCGGGTGTGATCGTGGACTTCGACATCACCGAAGGACGGCGGAGCGTTGGGCTTTCCTTCTTAGGGTCGGGCAAGTACTTCCTCATCAACAACGGACCGTATTACGCAAACTACAACCTCCCCTGTGAGGATGACTGGACCAATATCTTCGTTGCGCCGGGCGCACCGCGCACCTGGATCTGCCGCACGCCGCTCACCTTTGACAAGTGGATCCCGTCAGTGCTGTTTTTGACCCATTATCTGCCGGATGATCCTATGAATTCGCAGGATATCAACCTCGCTTCGCTTGTGTTGGGGCAGAACGGCATCTGGGGCGACCTGCCGGCGATCTCCGAAGAGGGCAAAGCACGGTTTTTGCAGGTGCTTTCCAAGTACAAGCAGGTGCGGGATGATCTGACCGCCGTTTCCGCCATCAAAAGTGGCATGACCGGTTCTGGTTTTGAGTGTTATGAAAAGGTCGATGAAACGACCGGGAAAGGGGTCCTTTGCGTATTTTCTACCGTGCAGGATACCTTCCGTTACATTACCCGCAAACCGGTTTCCAAGCAGTTCTGGGCGAGCGCACCCTGCGAGGTGACTCCGCTCAAGGATGGCACGGCAATGATCTCGGTGCCGTTTGACGGAACGGGCGCCGCCATGATCTTCTTCGGCGCAGAATAAAAATTGTGATTTTTCAAAAACGGGGGGAAACAAAATGAGCCCGGCTTCGAAAAAAGTTCTGTATTTGTCCGACCTGGACGGAACACTGCTCACCAAAGACGCGCGTTTGTCGGATTATGCGGTAAAAACGTTAACCCGTCTGCTCGATCAGGGGGTTCTGTTCAGCTTTGCCACGGCGCGGACGGGGGAGTCGGCACTTAAAATCATGAAGGAACTCCCTCTGAAAGTGCCGGCGATCCTGATGAACGGG
The DNA here is from genome assembly GCA_900552945.1 of uncultured Oscillospiraceae bacterium. GTDB lineage: Bacteria > Bacillota > Clostridia > Oscillospirales > Ruminococcaceae > Metaruminococcus_A > Metaruminococcus_A gallistercoris. Next base: position 33,126 of record USBI01000011.1, on the reverse strand, counting down.
GTGCTGATCTACAACTTTGAAATGCAGGAGTTTGTCAGCCGGCAGTATCTCGAAAAGGATGCGGTGCAAACTGTAAAACAGTTGCTTTGTGCGGCTGGTATCGGAGGCTTTCTGTACCGGCTGGAGGGAAGGTCGGTGATGACCTATTACGAGACCGCGGATTCCCCTGAGAAACAGGCGTTTATTGAGGAACGCCAGAAACGCTACCAGAAGCCGTTTACCCAGGTAGACCATTTTTCGGATATTCCGGATGAAGACACCATCTATTTCACCCTGCTGGAAAACAAGGAGCGCCTGGACCGGATCGCTGCGGAGTTGGAACAGCGGCCGGATATCGGCTTTACCTTTTATCGGGACATTTATCATCCCGGAAAATGGTATCTGGAAATCTTCAGCGGCCGTGCTTCCAAATACCATGCCGCCTGTTGGCTGAAAGATTATTTGAAAGCGGACAAGCTGGTGGGCTTCGGGGATAATTTGAACGATCTTCCGCTCTTCCGCGCGTGTGATGAGACCTACGCCGTGGGCAATGCGGTGGAGGAGCTCAAACAGCGTGCCACGGGTGTCATCCTGCCGAACACGGAAGACGGTGTTCCCCATTTTCTGGAAGAACACGCCGGTTTATAATGTGCATAGAAAAACGCTTCGCCTGATCTTGGGCGAAGCGTTTTTGTTATGGATTTCTCTTGTTTAAAAAATACTTTTAAAGTATTTGACCGATTCTTCCGCAACAGCTGCGTAATCATACTGATAGGCGTCGAACGCGGCCATACCGTCGAACCCGACCTCGCGCAGCTTGGCAATGTAGCCGGGCAGATCCATATCACCCTCATAGGGTACCAGATGATTGTGTACGCCGGTCTTCATATTTTCCAGATGAGCGTGTACAATGTACGGGCCGCAGTCCTCAATCGCCTGCATGGGGTTCGGGTCACACAGAAAAACATGACCCACATCCAGGTTCACCTTCATCATGGGTGAATCAATCTCATCAAACGCTTTGAGCATAAGGGCGGTGTTGTCAATGACAAAGCCGGGTTCAAACTCCATGGCGAGCGGCATGTTCGCTTTTTCAGCCTCTTCGCAAAGCCGTTTGCAGCATTCAATCTGTCGGTTCCACTGGGTTTCATACGGCTCTTCGTCATTGCGAAGCGCACCGTTGACGATGACCAGCGGCGACCCCATCTCTTTTGCCACCCGGATGGAATCTTTCACAACATTAAAGTTTTCTTCGCTGGCGGTAAAATCAAAATGCGCGCTGACCGAAAACGCCTTTACACCGGTTTGCTCCATGATCTTTTTCATTTTGTCAGCAAAACCGTGGGCAAAAAATTCCGGACGGGGTTTGAACTGCCGGTCAGACATGCCGAATTCAATTCCATCAAAGCCCTTTTTCATCAGTGTTTTTACGCCGTCCTCGTAGGAAGTCGGCGCCATCATTTGTACGCGGCCCAGTAAATACATGGTTGTGATGCTCCTTTTTGTTTGTGATTTGTTGCAGAAACAGGATGATTTTGGCATTATTTAATACTATTTGTATTATTCGACCTTATTATACAGAATTTGACCTGCTATGTTACAAAACTTTCTGTAACATGATCCGTTGCTCAATTCTTTGCCATCGGATCATTATGAAATTATTTTATAATATTATTCCAACTCAGCCGTTTTGTCAAATAGCGGTTTGGCGGCAAACAGAAAGGTTTTGGTTCGGACAAAGAGTATCTTTACAGGAAGGGCTATTGTGCGGCGGGGCGGTAGAGCAGCAGCTCAAATTCACACTGTACTTCAAGATGAGAAAGCGCTGCAAGCCGTTTTAAACCTTCTTCCGGCGTTCGGTAATAATAAGGCGTCATGGCAAACAGGTGCTGAATATCTTCGCCGTTTTCCAGTGTCAGACGGTAACGTATGGTCTGGCTGCTTAAAAATGCGAACCCTTCCAATTCCGGACTTTTGGGCTTGTTTTTATACGGCTTTGGATAAACCGCCTGCTTAAGCTCCCACAGATGATTTTCCCCTGGAATGACCATGAGAAAATATCCTTCTGGCTTTAAAAGGCGGATGTATTCCGCGCCGCTGTATGGCGCGAACAGGTTTAAAATCAGGTCGAACGAGGTGTCCGGCAAAGGCATGTGAAACGCGCTTGCAACGGCAAAGTGCGCTTTTTTACAGCGCTTTGCCGCAATGTCTAACGCAAATTTGGAAATATCCACGCCAAACAGTTCCGGAGAAAACCCATTTTCCTCCAAAAAACGAAACAACCGTTCGGTGTAGTACCCCTCGCCGCAGCCGGCGTCGAGGACGGCAGGCGCTTTGCGGTTTGCCAGCAACTGCTCACAAGCGGAATTGACCGCATCGGAAAGAGGCTCATAAAATCCGCCGTTTAGAAAGTCACGCCGGGCAGCGGCCATCTGTTTGTTGTCGCCCGGGAGCTTGGAGCGTTTCTGCTTGATATCCAGCAGGTTGACGTAACCGCTTTTGGAACGGTCAAAGCAATGGCCTTTGTCACACCGCAGGCTGGCTTCACCGGCAAGAGGATTGTGGCAGACAGGGCAAAGAAAGGTTGGCATTTTGTTTACCTCCCGGTGGTGTTTTTGCGTTTCTTTCTGGCTGGATGCGCGCTTTTATGTGTTTTTTCTCCGCGCCTTGGATTACGGCTCTGCGGCTTCGGCTTTTTTTGCACCGAAAAACCAAAGCTGCCCAGCTTTTCGCCCAGCGCAAAGTATTCGCCGTGGGCGTAGGCCGCAAGCTTGGCGCGGTCAAGGCAGAGCCTGCCGGCTTTGTCGATCAGGTGAGGGTCAACTTGGACGGAGAGTATATCCGCTAAAAACATCTCGTGCGAACCCAGCGGAATAACGTCCGTCACCTGGCACTCCAGGCTCAGCGGACTTTCGGCGATCATGGGGCAGCCGGTTTCCGGCGCGGCAAGCGGGGTGAGACCGGTCTCTTTCCATTTGTTCACATCTTTCCCGCTGCGCACACCGCAGAAATCAGCCGCGCGCACCAGCGATTCGGTGGTGAGATTTACCACAAACACGCCGGTTTCCTTTAAAAGGTGGTAGGAGAACCGTTCCGGGCGGATGGAAATATAGGTTTTTGGCGGGATGGTGTTGGTGATGCCGGTCCACCCGACGGTGATGATGTTCGGCTGCTGCATACTGCCGCAGCTCACCATGACAGGCGGAACGGGCGCCAGCAGCGCGCCGCCTTTCCAACTCACTTTATTCAAAATAAACGCTCCTTTTTGGCGGATAATTAAAAGGGAAAACAGAAAATTAGCATTGGTAAGGCCGTGCTGAATTCAGGCACAGAAATCCCCGCTAGATGCCGAGGCAGTCCGCTTTTTGCTTCATTCTACGGCGAAACTGTGCCGGGTATGGCCCTTTTTTTCGGCTGTTGACTGTTGTTACAAGAGAGGACACAGCTTTGCACCACAGCCATTTTGGGGTACACATACATCGACTCGTTTACAGCAAATCGTCCAGCAGTTTGCGGTATGCTTTGAACGCGGAAGGAAGTGCGAACGAGCCCTCCAGAGCGGGCTTATCCACCCAGACGAGAGATGGATCGTTAAGCGGTGCTTCCAATTGAACCAAATAGCCGCTCATTCGCCATTCTACATGAGAGAAGATGTGTTTTGCCGGTTTTAACGCGCTGATTTTAGCCGCTGTTTGCTGTTGTTCAAACCAGCTTGCGACTTCTTCCCGCGATAAATAACCGTCTTTCATGGGCAGTTCCCAAAGTCCGGCAAGCAGGCCGGATTCCGGACGCTTGCGAAGCGCGATCTTGCTGTCTGCCAGCAGGATGAACACGGTGTGTTTTTCAATCTTTCGTTCTTTTTTCGGCGCCTTGACCGGCAGAAGATCAATTGTGTCATTCGCTTTTGCTTGACAGATGCCGCCGAGCGGGCAGTTTTCGCACCGAGGCGCGCCGTTCGGCAGACAGACGATCGCACCCAGTTCCATGAGAGACTGGGTGAAATCGCCCGCACGGCTTTTCGGATAAACAGCCGCCAGAGTGATTTCCCATTCTTTTTTTACTTTGGCTTCGGCAATATCCGCTCTGCAGCCGGTCAAGCGGGATACAACCCGCAGTACATTCCCGTCAACAGCCGGGTAGGGAAGATCGAACGCAATCGAACAGATCGCCCCGGCTGTATAACTGCCGATTCCCGGCAGATTCATAAGCGCGGTGTGGTCAGCAGGAAGCGCACCGCCGTAGTCGCGGCAGAGAATCTGCGCCGCTTTTTTTAAATTGCGGGCACGGCTGTAATAGCCCAGTCCTTCCCAGAGCTTCATGAGCTGTTCGTCAGGCACATTGGCAAGATCGGAAACCGTTGGAAGAGCTTTTACAAAGCGTAGAAAGTAGTCGGTCGCCGCTTCTACGCGGGTTTGCTGAAGCATGATTTCGGAAATCCAGGTGTAATATGGGTTGTGAATTCCACGCCACGGCATCGTGCGGGCGGATGTGTCATACCAAGGGAGCAGCAGCTCCGGCAGCTGCGCGAGAGCGCATTGGTTCGATTCAGACAGGTTAAGCAGGCGACTTCCTCCTTTTGGCCGGATAAATGCCGGTGTTTATAAGTAAAATTATTATATCACATCCGGCGTAAAACGAAAACGGGTCCGCGGTTTGTGAGATGATGGAAAAAGCGTAAATTCCAAAGCGGAAAGATGGGAATTGAATTGACAAACAGCGGATAAAACGGTACTATAATAAGGATATAGAAATTGAATAAAAAGGAGAAATCATCATGTCGCAGACGGTGAGAACCAGATTTGCACCGAGCCCGACCGGTTACATGCATGTTGGTAACCTTCGCACGGCGCTGTATGCCTATCTGCTTGCCAAAAAAAACAACGGAACCTTTATTTTGAGAATTGAGGATACCGACCGCGAACGTTATGTAGAGGGCGCGGTGGATATTATTTATGATACATTGCGCAAAACCGGTCTTCAGTGGGATGAAGGCCCGGATATCGGCGGCCCGTACGGCCCTTATGTACAGAGCGAACGGATGGGCATGTTCAAGGAATACGCTCTGAAGCTGATCGAAAGCGGAGACGCGTACTACTGCTTCTGTGATAAAGAACGTCTGGAAGAGGTCAAAAAGATTCAGCATGCTTCCGGTATGGCTTCCAAGTATGACGGCCACTGCCGTAATCTCACCAAAGAAGAAGTGGAAGAGAAACTCGCTGCCGGGATTCCTTATGTCATCCGCCAGAAATGCCCGCAGGAGGGAACAACCACCTTCCACGACGAGGTTTTTGGTGATATTACCGTTGATAATTCTGTTCTTGATGATCAGATTCTTATTAAAGCGGACGGTATGCCGACCTATAACTTCGCGAATGTTGTAGACGACCATACCATGGGAATTACCCATGTCATCCGCGGAAATGAATACCTTTCCTCCACTCCGAAATATAACCTTCTTTATGAGGCGTTCGGCTGGGAGAAACCGGTTTACATCCACTGCTCTCCGGTCATGAAGAATCAGACCGAGAAGCTTTCCAAGCGCAATGGTGATGCTTCGTTTGAAGATCTTATTAAAAAAGGATACCTGACCGAAGCGGTCGTCAACTACATTGCACTGCTTGGCTGGAGCCCGAAAGGCGAAGAGGAAATTTTCACCCTGGATGAGCTTGTTCAGGAGTTTGATGTAAGCGGTATTTCCAAATCTCCCGCAATTTTTGATCCGCTCAAGCTCAAAGCGATCAACGGGGCATACATCCGCCGGATGTCACTGGATCATTTTGAGGAGATGGCGCTTCCTTATATCCGCCAGACCTGCAAACGCGAGGATGTAGATACCAAACTGATCGCGCGTGTTCTGCAGTCCCGTACCGAACTGTTTACCGACATTCCGGAGCAGGTGGATTTCATCGACGCGCTTCCTGAGTATGATACCGCGCTGTATGTTCACAAGAAGATGAAGACCAATGAGGAGAATTCGCTCGAATCGTTAAAAGATGTGCTTCCGGTTCTGGAACAGCTTGAGGATTGGAACGAAGAATCCATCCACAAAGCGCTGTTTGATCTGATTGCCCAAAAGGGCGTGAAGAATGGGCTGATCCTTTGGCCGGTTCGTGTCGCGGTTTCCGGAAAGCAGTTTACTCCGGGCGGCGGCATTGAGCTGTGCGCGATCCTTGGTAAAGAGGATTCGCTGGCGCGTATCCGCAAAGGAATTGAAAAACTCACAAAATAAAAACGGTTTAGGCCGGCGAAAAACTTCGCCGGCCTTTCTTTTTCGTTGGTCTGACAGAAATTGTGCTCTATTTGTTTTTGACGTTTTGCGGCTGTTTTTATCGGATGATAACATCCCTTCGCAAAATGAACACCCTTTTCTCCAGCCTTCATCACAGACAGCTGTTTTACGGCTTTTTTTGCGTCTTTTGTTTGACAGAATGTTTACCCGCTCAACGATATAATAGGTTTGATTCCAAATAAACCTGTTTTTTTAAAACATTCAGAGGTGTAAGACGTGAAAACAGCATTGCATATGAAAACGGCCGGTCACACCGGAAAATTACAGGGAGTAGGGGCGTTTGTTCGTTACGGCATCATCTTTCTTCTGGCTGCCCTCGCGGCCAATGCTAGGATGATCGGTGGGCTTGCGGGAATGGGTGTGGCGCTTTCTGCCGCGCTGCCCCGCAGTTACTCGTTTGCGGCGATCGCGGGCAGCGCGGCAGGGTATTTTCTGTTCGGAATGGGTACGGATCAGCTTGTCCTTTTTCCCGCGCTGGCAATTCTATTTGCCGTAAAGTTCTTTTTTCCAAGACTGTCCGGGCAGGCGGTCAATCCGTTGGGAATCGCCGCGGTTTCCTGCGTCATTATGCTGGTGTGCGGTTTCGGAGCGTCCGTTTTGGAGCAAGCCGGCGTTTATGTGAATTTCATCCGCATTTTGCAGGCGTTTCTTTGTTTTGCCGTAACCTATTTCTGTGCGGTGGCGGTTCGAGCCTTTTTTTCTTCCAGAGACCTGCGGCATTATACGGTTCGGGAATATGTCAGTATCGGTGTAGTTGCCGGGGTGTTTCTTCTGGCGTTATGCGGCATACAGTTTTTTACCTTTTCTTTGGGACGCATCGCCGGCATGTTGGCAATTCTGTGCTTTGTCAGCCATGGAGGATTTTCCAGCGCTGCTGTGGCGGCCGGTGTTTCCGCGGCGTTTATTTTGTACAGCCCCGATTATGCGCCTTATTGCGGCGCGTTAATGACAGCAGCTATTCTGGCGAGCGCGCTCAAACCGTTGCAGAAGCTGGGGCAGGTCGCTGTTTTTCTGGCAGTAAATACTGCCTGTGCGTTTCTTATTACCACGGGTCAGCCAACGGTTGAATACCTGTTGGATGTGCTGTTTGCCTCTGCTGTTTTCGCGGTGATTCCCTCTCGTCTGTTGGGAAGCGAGTTTTCTGCATTTGTTCTGGACGAGGACAAAACCGAACGCGGCGATGGAGGATGGATTCAGAATCGGCTCCGCTTTGCGGCACTTGCGGTAAAGGATATGAAACAGTCGGTGGATTTGGTTTCGGAAAAGCTGCAGGAAAACAGCGTACCGGACATTTCTTCCGTTTATCATCGTTCTGCCGACCGTGTATGCCGTAACTGCGGGTTGAAAATGTTCTGCTGGGAAAGTCAGTATGATACCACCTGGGAGGCGCTGGAAACCATTACGCCGACCCTGAAGAAGGAAAGCCGCATCCGGGAGGATCAGATGCCGGCGTATTTTCAGAATAAGTGCTGTAAATTTTCAGCTTTTACAGCAGAGATCAACCAAAATTATCAGAGCTATCTTTCTCATCGGCAGGCGGTTCGGATGGTTGAGGAGGCACGGCAGGTTTCCTCAGAACAGTTGGACGGCATGGCACAGATGTTGTGTGAAATCGGTTCAGAAATCGGCACCGTTTCACTGATCGATCACGCGGCAGGTGCAAAGGTGAGAAGCGTTCTTCAAAATTTGAATTTTTCTTACGATGAAGTGAACTGTCTGACCGACTTGAACGGACGCATTTGCGTGGAAATTTATACGAATGCTGCGTTAAACGTGTCTCAGCAAATCTTGTGTGAAACCATCTCTTCTGCGCTCGACCTTGATTTCGATCTCCCCAGTGTAACCGAGATTGGTACTTCAACACGTCTTTCGTTTTTTGAAATGGCTCGTTATCACGCTGATTTTTATGCGGAGCAATATCCGGCAGACGGCGAGTCGTACTGCGGCGATAGCTATGAAACCTTTTTGGATTCCAAAGGTTATTTCCACATCGTGCTGAGCGATGGCATGGGAAGCGGCGGACATGCCGCCATCGACTCTACTATGACCTGTTCATTTGTTTTAAAGCTGGTGAAAGCGGGTTTTGGTTTTGAGTCGGCAATTAAGCTGATCAACTCTTCTTTGCTCGTTAAAGCAGCGGATGAGTCATTGGCTACAATCGACATTGTGCGGCTGGACCTTTATACCGGGAAGGCAGAATTTTTAAAAGCGGGAGCCGCACCGTCCTTTCTGCTGAAAAGTGACAGTGTGCAGAAGTTGGAAACCGATTCACTGCCTGCGGGAATTTTGAAAGGAATCGGTTTTGACCGTGCGGAACACCGGCTTTCTTCCGGGGACCTTGTTTTAATGGTTTCGGATGGTGTTACGGCTACCGGTACCGATTGGATTGAGGCTGAACTGGAGCTCAACGCAAATAAAAGCTGTAAGGAAATTGCTCAGAGAATTGTGAAAGAGGCCCGCAGAAGACGGATTGACGGGCATTCGGATGATGTGACGGTTGCTGTCATACGGCTTGATTCAGCGGGCTAAAGCACAGTTGTAAATTAAAAAAGTCTGTTAGCATCCGCGCTCTTCCATCATATAAAAAAGACCGGTCCGAAAAAACGGACCGGCCTTTTTTGCAAAAAACAGAAATCGCGTGTGTATCAATTGGTCTTGCGGATTTTGGAAGGGAGGATATAATAGAAGCAGTAAGGGAGGATGACGGGAATGGTCTATTTTTGTGCCGAAAACGGAATGCTTAATAAATTGAGTGATTCTGCTCAGCTTTCTGAACAGAATGATCTGGTAGGCTTTTTAACGCTGGACGATTTTGCCCGCGGCTATCAACAATTTGGATTTCCAAAGGTTTGTTATGATGCCTGCGTTTCGGCTGACAGCCGTTATCACAGCATCATGGAGGTCTATGACGGTTACAGTTATGGCATTCTCCATCTGTTGGACCTGAACCATATCCATCATCCCAGAAAAAGGGCTGCTTTTTTCTTGAAGCCGCACCTGTTTTTGTTTGTTGCGATTGATTCTGAATGTGTGATTTCAGAAGATATGTTTTGTAAAATGGCAGAGCGGGTAGGAGGAAAGCTCACGGTAGAGCGTGCCCTTTCGTATGTATTGATGCATTTGGTCGGCGGAAGCAACGATATTTTACAGCGGCACGAACAGCGTATCATCGAAACGGAAAAAGAAATCTTAAACGATCATGTGGAAAAACAGATGAATCAACAGATTTTTGAAATGAAAAACGGTTTAATGATTCGTAAGGCTTATTATGAAGAACTGATTGACTTTGCGGAAACGGTTTTGGATGATGAAAACAGTCTGTTTTCAGACGAAGAGAATTTTCGGTATTTGAAAGTATTTATTGATAAGGCGAAGCGGCTGAGCGACAGTACTCAGCTTCTCTGCGATAATTTGATGCATGTGCGTGAAATGTATCAAGCGGCGATGGATTACAGGTTAAACAATATCATGAAGGTGTTTACCGTTGTAACAACGATTTTTCTTCCGCTTTCGCTGATTGCCGGATGGTATGGTATGAATTTTGACATGCCTGAGTTTACGTGGCAGTATGGGTACCCCGCTGTTGTATTGATTAGTGTGGCTGTTGTTGCTTTTTGCATTTGGTTTTTCCGAAGGAAAAAGTTTTTTTGAAGAAAATCTTATGATAATTTAACCCGGCCGGTCCGAACAAATTCAGACCGGCCGGGTTAAAAATTATTTTATGAAAAACATTGGCTTACAATTGGTGAATATTATTTATTCTGCTGGCTTTTATTATTATGAATCTTTGCTTCATACAATTTAGACGAACAGCGCGCGTGTTCGATTTCAACAAGGCAACGCACCACGTTTTTTCCGAAGTCATCCAGTTCATCAAACCGTTCAGCAATTTTCTGCGCCTCAGTCGAAAAAACATTTTCGCCTTCGGATTCCAGCGATGTACGATGAGGATCGTTGCTGTACCCCATTAAATAATCTATGGTAACACCGTAAACCTTAGCGATTGAGATCCAGAAGTTGGACTTTGGTTCGCGTTCTCCGGTTTCATAATTATTATAGGTCGTTTTGGCAACTCCAATCGACTTTCCGAATTCTGATTGTGTCATGCCAAGCGAAAGCCGTAATTTTTTTAAGTTTTCATACATATATCTGCCCTCTTTTCTGTCTATCATAACACAAGAAATTCCATATTTCAATAAATTAATCCACAAAATGTGGAGTCTAGTGTTGACAAAACCCAAAATGTGGATTATAATGAAATAAAATCCACGTTTTGGGAATGAGAGGACGATATTTATGCGGGTTAATATTGAAGCGGAACGGGGAAGACTTCAGCTTACAAAATCTCAAATGTGCGAAAAATTAGGAATTACCTGGAAAACCTATAATAATTACATTAATGGGGGACCGATTCCATCTACTATTTTAGAACGGTTAAAAGATATGACCGGCCAATCGATTGACTATCTTCTTGGCGTTGAGAATCCTAAAAAACCAACTTTATAAGTCGAATTTTTATTTTGTGCCCTCTAAAATAATTCCTTTCAGGCAGATTTTTTCATTGTATGTTTAAATAGGACCGTTTGGTGCACCCTATTGATGGGTGGAATCAATGAAAGAAATTTGCGGTACCTGCAAATATGCCGGAAAAATTGCTGGTTATGCCAGAATCAGCGGAAGAAAAACAGCGTTGATTCGTTGTGAACGTTATTTAAAAATTGTCAGCCTTTATGACGCATGCCTTAGCTGGCAGGATGAACGCGGCAGAAATTTGAACGGGCCTCTAAAAGGAGAAATGAGTATGAAACAAATTTATCATGCTGAGAATCAAGTGGGAGTTTGTTCTTCAACAGTGGATTGTCCGCACATCATTCATTGTGGGCAGTGTAAATATTACGGTGATCATTGTTGCTGCAGGGAATTTGGTATGGCAACTGAACGGGAACCAGATGATTTTTGTTCCTGTGCGGAGTGGCGGATAAATAACTGAATCATATAAAAGGCGTTGCCTGAAAACAGGCAGCGCCTTTTGTTGTGCTGCATCTGTACATATCGCAAAAACGGATGAAGCGAACCTCTCCATAAAAATCGTCATGGAATGGCCGTTAGTGAAATTTTATACTAAAGGCAGGGAAAAACCGCTGGTTGGGGGGAACAAAGCGGGTGTTTAAGCGGATTTCAAAAATCCGCTTTTCCCTGTATTGACGAAAAAAGGAGATGATAATGTGCAGCTTATAAAAGAAATTCAGCTGAATCTGAATGGCGGCGATGAACAGGTGAAAGTTCATGTAAAGCAAGGAGATATAAACAGCCGACTTTTAAAGATTACGTTGTATGAGGATGGGGAACTGTATACGATACCGCAGGATGCAACGGCTCGTTTTGCATGGACAAAACCGGACGGTTTATGTGTACTTGGTGACGCCTCCATTTCTGATCACGTTGTTTTGATTGAATTGACGCAACAGATGCTTGCATCTTTTGGGGACGCAACGTGTGAAGTTATGCTTTATTGTGATGAGGCGCTTTTGACCAGTGTGGTTTTTACAGCAGCGATTTATCCATCTGCATATGATGCGGGTACAGTGGAATCTACGGATGAATACAACAGTTTTACAAATGTGATGCTGGGAGCAGATGGAGCGATAAAACGGGCGGAAAGCGCGGCGGCTGAAGCGGAAGAGGCAACTGAAAACCTGCGGGATATGGTTGACGGAGTCGATGTTGAGCTTGCAAATATGAAGGATGATGTTTCTCAGAATACAAGCGGAGTGCAGAACCTCAAAACGGCATTTAATCAGCAGGGGTTGGTGAATGGAAATCTTACCATGTGGGATGGGTCGAAGCTGGTCAGCGGAGTACCGGCTGCATCGGTCGTGCAGCCAAATCTTCTTATCAATTCTGATTTTGTGATTAATCAGAGAGGTCAATCCAGCTATTCAACTGTCAATCAGTATACTTATGACCGTTGGTTTTTAGCTAGTGCCAAGAGCGTTACTCGTCAAGTAAATACTTGCCCAGATTCCAGCACGCAATATATGCTGAATATTTCGGTAAAAAACAATTCAGCGAATAGTTTTTCCCAACCGATGGAAAGCTTTTCAGAACGGTTTGTCGGAAAAACGGTGACGGTTTCTCTTTATGTGAAAGCAGCGACAAACGGAATATTACTTTGTGGTTTTGGGAACAGTAATATAAAGACCATTAATGCCACAACAAACTGGCAGAAGGTCATGTTTACAATTCCTTCTGTTTCGGCATATTCAAGCGAGTGGCATTTAAACGGATTTTATATGCAAACGCCATTCGGCGAAACATCCGGTGCAATCGGTAACTATTTCATTACAGGAGTACAGGTGGTTTATGGCAAGTATACAGGGCAGTATATCCCGCCTGACCCGTCGATTGAGTTGCCGAGATGCCAGAGATTTTATCAGACAAATGACAACGATACCTCGCAGCGTGTTTTGATTCCAGTAAATGCTTCCGGATTTGCTTATGGGTTTGTTCCGTTTCCTGTGACTATGCGGGCAGTACCTACTATGAGCTACACCCAGCCATCCGATAAAACAGGACTATCTGCCGCAGATAATGGCATTGACGTGAATAAAGGCAGTCTTACTGCGAATCAGTCGTTGGAAATTCGTTATACGGCGGATGCAGAGCTTTACGCTTAATAAAAAAGCAGGCGAAATTATTTCGCCTGCTTTTTTAAAATACGGGTTTTTAGATGATTGTTTAAACGGAGTTGCTATCGTTTTTGATTTAGTCTTCACCCAATGAGCGGCGTAGACGATTCAAAAGAGAGTCCGGGTCACGATCCAGCATAAACGGGGACATGAGGCAGGCACCTGATGCTCCTGCGTCCCGTACGGAGGCGATGTTGGTTTCGTCGATTCCGCCAATCGCATAGACCGGTACCGGAACGGATTGACAGACCTCTTTTAAAAAGGCGAGACCTCTGCCGGGAAGCCCCTGCTTGCAGTCTGTTTCAAAAATGTGTCCGGCAATCAGATAATCCGCGCCCAGTTCCGCGGCAGACTGCGCATCCTTCGCTGAGTGGACTGATGTGCCAATGACTGAAAACGGGTTGTGGGAAGTGTGATTCTTCATAAATTCCTGAAACGCGGGAAACGGAAGGTGAAGGCGGGTACAGCCGATTTGCTCTGCCACGCCCGGAAAACTGTGCAGGGTGCATTTTACCCCGTACAGATCGCAGCGTGCAGTGACCTGCTTTGCCAGTGAGAGATACGCATTCTCCGAAAGGTCCTTCTCACGCAGGATTAGTTCGGAAATCCCATATCGGTCCAGGTGGCTGGGCGCGCGAAAATGGCCTTTCCATTCTAACAGCTGTTGGGGTGAGGTGATTTTTTTAGGCGGTTTGCTGGGCTTCGACTGTGTGTGAGAAAGCCCGGCTGCGGCGATTTGTTCCACGCGGGCAAGAAAATCTTCCGTGCATAAACTGCGGTTTGTTACAGCAATGATCTTAAACATAAATGGCGTCACTCATGACAGGCTGGAGCCCGTTCCTTTCAATCATTTGGAAAATTTCATTTACCGAACGCCCGTCATCAATCTCAAACTGCTCGTCGCCTTTGTTTTCGCCTGTATGACCGCCAATGCCCACATTCACCCCGGCGGAGATTTTGGTTGCGGCGATTTTTATGATGTTGTCGCGAAAACGCGCTGACTCTCTGCTGGAGATGGTAATGGAAGCAAACGGCATGAACAGGCGGTAAGCGGTAATGACCTGCAGAAGCTGTGGTTCATGCACATCCTTCGGGTTGATCTTGTCATTGTTGATGATGGGGCGCAACCGCGGGCAGGAGAAGGCGATTTCCGCGTGTGGATATTTTCGCTGCAGCAGATAGGCGTGCATGCCGGTGGCAAATGCATCTTTGCGGAAATCATCAAGCCCAAGAAGCGCCGCGAACCCAACTCCGCGGATGCCGCCCATGAGCGCGCGTTCCTGTGCGTTGAACCGGTAGGGGAAAATGCGCTTGTGCCCGCCCAAATGGAGCTTGCTGTATTTGTCGGAATTATAAGTCTCCTGAAAAACGGTGACAAAGTCTGCCCCGCACTGGTGCAGGTAAGCGTAATCCTGCGAGTTCATGGGGTAGACCTCAAGCCCGACAACCTTGAAGTAGCGCCGCGCGATTTTGCAGGCTTCCCCGATGTAGGCAACATCAGACATTTTGGGGCTTTCGCCGGTGAGAATCAAAATTTCTTCCAGACCGGTAGAAGCAATGGCCTGCATCTCCTGTTCAATTTCTGCCTCATTAAGCCTTGCGCGGTGGATTTTGTTGTGGCAGTTGAACCCGCAGTAGATGCAGTAGTTTTCGCAGTAGTTGGCAATGTAAAGCGGGGTGAACAGATTGATGGAGTTGCCGAACTGCCGCCGGGTCTCCCACTGGGCGGCTTTGGCCATCTCTTCCAAAAACGGCTCGGCAGCCGGTGAGAGAAGCGCGGCAAAATCTTCCGGAGTGCGGTGAGAATGGGCAAGCGCACGCCGCACATCTGCCGCGGTATACCGGCTGTAATCATAGTGTTCCATGGCCGAGAGGACCTGTTCCATCACATCGGATTCGAGTACCTCCATGCCGGGGAGATAGGTCATATGGTCAATAAGTTGTGTGTCCTGCATAAATAATCCCCCTTACTTCTGCAAAAATCCCGTGAGCGGGGAGGAAGCGGAACCGCCGTGCTCCAGTACCCGGCCGAGTCCCGCAAGGTAAGCGGCACGTCCGGCTTCAATCGCCTGCTTGAAGGCGTGAGCCATGGCGGGAATATCGCCCGCGGTGGCAATGGCGGTGTTTGCCATAACGGCAGCTGCGCCCATCTCCATGGCTTCGCACGCTTGTGAAGGGCGGCCGATGCCCGCGTCTACAATGATCGGCAGGTCGATTTCATCAATCAAGATCTGAATAAAGTCACGGGTGCACAGCCCCTTGTTGGAGCCGATGGGAGCACCCAGCGGCATGATAGCCGAAGCGCCCGCGTTTACGAGGTCTCTGGCTGCGTTCAGGTCCGGGTACATGTACGGCAGAACGATGAAGCCTTCTTTTGCCAGAACTTCGGTCGCTTTTATGGTTTCATAGTTGTCCGGGAGAAGGTAGCGACTGTCATGGATGACTTCAATCTTCACAAAATCACCGCAGCCGAGTTCTCGGGAAAGACGGGCAATCCGCACGGCTTCGTCAGCATTGCGCGCGCCGGAGGTATTGGGCAGCAGGGTGACTCCTTCCGGGATATAATCGAGAATGTTGGCGGTATTCCCCGCGTTTGCGCGCCGTAGCGCGAGGGTGACGATCTGAGCGCCCGCATGTTTGACCGCTGCTTCAATAAGTTCGAGTGAATATTTTCCCGAGCCGAGAATAAAGCGGGAGTTAAATTCATGTCCCCCTAAGATAAGCTTGTCATTTGTTTGTTCCATGTGTATGTTAACTCCTTTCGCCGCCGCCTGTTTTGGCTGCGGGCTGCCTTTGCAGCCGCTGCAAAGCAATGCGCCGGGTTTGTAATTTTTCAAAAAGTTTTTACGGTTCTGTCTTGCCGCAGATGAGCCGCAGCACCATGTTTGCTTGATGACCGGCACATACGGCGACCCGCGGAGCCATTAGCCCGCAGCCGGGCTGCGCTTCGGTCTCAAAGTCCCCGCAGATGTAAAGCTGCCGCCCCAGCTTTTTGGTTATGATCCGGTTTGCGGAACCGTACCCCGCCATGCCGGAAGAGGCGATGACCTTTTTTGCGGGATAGTGGGTAAGCAGACATTCCACCAGCATGGATTTTGCGTCCGGGTCGTCAAACGCTTCGCAGACAATGTCGTCGTTTGCAAACAGCTCCACCGCGTTTTGCGGGGTGACCCGCACCGGTTCGGCTGTGACTTCCACGCAGGGGTTGACTTCGGCGATCTGCTCTGCCAGCGCCTCCGCTTTGGTAAGACCCAGATGGCAGATGCGGTATTGCTGGCGGTTGAGATTGCTGGGCTCTACTCGATCGAAATCGACGAGATGCAGATGCCCCACACCGGTCCGTGCCAGCATGAGCGCGATGTTGGAACCAAGACCGCCCAGCCCGGCGACTGCAACCCGCGCACGCTTTACCTTTTCGTAAACGCCGGGGGTATGACGGGCACAGAGCATCTGTTCCAGGCAATCGCGGGGAGGCAGTTCTCCTTTTTGAATGAAGAACACCTCGCACCCTTCTTTGAGTGAAAGGTCGTCTGTTTGATAACCGTCTACAATGCTGACAAGGTGGGTGTCAGTGCCGTACAAAGCGCGCCGTAAACCGGCAAGGGTCGTTTCTGAAGTGGTTGTTTCTTTTCCGTTTATGCGGATGTTCATATCAACCACCACCCACAAAGCTTACAACTTCCAACCGGTCGCCGTCTTTAAGTATCGTCTGCCCAAACGCCGCTTTAGGGACGATCTCACCGTTTAGCTCCACAGCCACCCGTTCGGTGCGGTAGTTCTGTTTTTGGAGCAGTTCCAACAGCGTGCTGCCCTCGGCCTGTATGAGTGGTGTTCCGTTTATGGTGATCATGCTTGTTCCTCCTTTACCGAACGATAATTGTGCATGAGCGGGCCGCTCCCACGGCCAAGGTCAAGCCCAGCTTTCAAGGCACCGGTCAGGTACTGCTTGGCCTCTTCTACTGCTTGTTCCAGCGGTTTGCCCAAGGCAAGCCCGCAGGCAATGGCGGAAGACAGGGTGCATCCGGTGCCGTGCGTGTTCGGGTTGTTGACCCGCTCCGCCGTAAACCAATGAAAATCATCGCCACAATAAAGCAGATCGTCGGCAGTGCCGTCCAAATGCCCGCCTTTTAACAAAACCGCCTTGCAGCCGGTCTGCATGATCTTTTGGGCAGCGGTGAGCATATCTTCTTTTGTGCGGATTTCCATTTCCGCCAGTACCTGTGCTTCAAACAGGTTGGGGGTCACCACCGCGCCGGGGAACAGCTCCTTGACAAGCGCCTGCTCCGCTTCGGGACGCAGCAGCCGGCTGCCGCTGGTGGAAACCATCACCGGGTCGGTGACAATGGCCTTGGGGTTGTACCGCCGCAGTTTTCGTGCGATGGCGCGGATAATATCCGGGTTAGAAACCATACCGATTTTTACCGCATCCGGCGGAATGTCCTCAAACACACAGTCGAGCTGTTGTTCAACAAATTCGGGAGAAGCATCCATAATACCGTAAACTCCGGTCGTGTTCTGGGCAGTCAGTGCGGTGATGACGCTCATGCCGTACAGCCCCAGGGCGGCGATGGTTTTAAGGTCTGCTTGAATGCCTGCGCCGCCGCTGCAATCTGAGCCGGCAATGGTCAAAACAGTTTTCATCGTGTTCCTTCTTTCGTCTGGGTGATTTCACAGCTTAGCGCAGCCAGCCGTTTGGCCGCGGATTCAATGTCATCGGCGCCGAAGATGGAAGAGACCACCGCTACACCGCTGATGCCGCAGCCGCGCAGTTCAAGAATGTTTTTCTCACCAATCCCGCCGATGGCTACGACCGGGATGCGCACCGCATGGCAGATGTCTTTGAGTACCGGGAGGGGCAGGGGTTTTGCGTCCCCTTTCGTGGAGGTGGAGAATACCGCGCCGGAGCCCAGGTAGTCCGCGCCGGCCGCTTCGGCCGCCAGCGCTTGCTCCACTGTGCGGGCGGAAACACCGATGATGGCGTTCGGCCCGAGCAACTCCCGTGCCTGTTTGGGCGGCATATCTCCCTGACCGAGGTGTACGCCGTCCGCGCCGGATTTGAGTGCGATATTCGCGCGGTCATTGATGATGAGCGGCACTCCGTATTGAGAACAAAGCTGCTTGAGTTCTGCCGCCTGCTGAATCAACTCTGAATCATCAAGTTGTTTTTCTCTTAGCTGAATGAGGGTGGCGCCGCCGCGAATGGCTTTTTCTACTGCTTGCAGAAGCGTTCCGCTTTTTAAGCAGATGCGGTCGGTCACGGCATACAACCGCATGGTTTCAGGTGAAAGGTTCATATCATCCTCCAAAAACAAAAAAGGAAATACCCGTGTGGGCATTTCCTTAAAAAATCCAAACTATGTGAATTCCTACGTTGGCATTACCCAAATCAGGTCAAAGGGTCGAAGCTGTAAACTTCCTCTCAGCCCGCCAAACGAGCTCCCCTGTATGTATTGTATTTGCTTTACTGCTTTAGTATAACACATTCATACACTGTTTGCAAGATGTGCCGTTTTGCGCTGCATTCCTGAGATTCAGTTGCCAAGACTTTGCTCGATGGCAAACTGCCGTTTTAACCGTCTGAACACGTAGAAGTACGCGGGAATGAGGAAAACATCCGCCATACACCAGGCAAAAGGATTTGCAAAGCAGGAAGCGGTGTAGCCGAATATCGGAACCAGTACAAGTCCGGCAATGGTTCGCGCCACCATTTCAAATACACCGGCAAACATTGCAAGTTTGCTGAAGCCCATTCCCTGAATGTACAGCCGGAAAATATTGACGGCTGTCAGAGGAATGTAAAACGAGCCATTGGCGATGAGAAATTGGTGCGCTTTTTGTATGATCTCGATCTCGCCTCCGTCCACGAACAGGGTGGCAAGATATTGACCGAAAAACAGGATGATCAGAAACGCCAGAATGGAATAGACTGAACCGATGATCATGCCCGAACGAAGGCCGGAAGGAATGCGGTCCATCCGCCGTGCGCCAATGTTCTGCCCGCCGTAGGTGGACATGGCAACGCCCATGGCATCATACGCACAGGTGAAGAACATGGAAAGCTTGGTAGCGGCTGCCACCGCGGCGACGGCAATGGAACCGAGCCCGTTGACCGCGGTCTGCAACAGGATGCCGCCGATCGCAGTGATGGAGCACTGCAGCCCCATGGGGATCCCCATCCCGCACAGTTCGGAAACATACGATCCGCGGAGCTTCATATCGTCTTTTGTGATGTGCAGGATCGCAAATTTCTTTTTGATGAAGATGAGACATGCAAACCCTGAAACCGCCTGTGAAATGACTGTGGCGACAGCGGCGCCCGCAACCCCCATCGGCGTTCCCAAAACGAGGGCGAAATCCAGCACGATGTTGATGAGCGAAGCCAGAACGAGGAAAACGACCGGCGTTCTACTGTCTCCCAGTGCGCGCAAGAGACTTGCTAAAATGTTGTAAAAGATCGTTGCAGGAATGCCGGCAAAGATGATTACAATATACTGATATGCGTATTCAAAAATA
Organism: uncultured Oscillospiraceae bacterium; assembly: GCA_900552945.1. Lineage (GTDB taxonomy): Bacteria > Bacillota > Clostridia > Oscillospirales > Ruminococcaceae > Metaruminococcus_A > Metaruminococcus_A gallistercoris. The sequence continues at coordinate 13,656 of USBI01000011.1, read as the reverse complement.
TCCGAAGGGGTGTTCATGGCGACCAGGATCGGACGGCAGAGAAGAACGGTGAGGATGGTGAAAACGACCGAAAGGCCGATAGCAAGCCAGATGATGTTTCCAACAAAGCGGCGAAGATCATCAAACAGCTTTGCGCCGAACCGCTGGGCGACCGGAATGGCAAACCCAGCGCAGACCCCCAGACAGAAGCCGATGATCATGTAGTTGACCGAACCGGTGGAACCAACTCCTGCCAGCGCTTCTTTGCCAAGATAGCGGCCAACGATGATGGTGTCGACCATCGAGTAAAACTGTTGAAACAGGTTGCCGAAAATAAGCGGGATGATAAACTTTAACAACAGTTTTATCGGGGAGCCGCTTGTCATATCCTTGGTCATGAAATAGCCGATCCTTTCCTTGAAATTTTACGCATTGAATGGTTATACAGTGCTGTTCAAACGCTTTACATACTATCACAAAATCGCGCTTTTTTCCAGCTTTTTTTGAATGTTTATTCATAAGTTACATGATGTAGTCCTGCCAGGCCATTGTGAATGATTCCTTTTTGTATGGTTTCGAATTATAATAAATTATGATAAAAAAGAATTGCCGGACCGGTTGTTTGGCTCAGCTTTACGGGAAAAGTTTCTTAAACTGATGAGAATTTTTAAAATAAGGTCAAACACTTTTCCGCTTTGAAACGTCTTATAAAACGAAGGGAGGTTTGAACTTGCTGATTGAATCCGCTTATCGTGAATACAGTGCGCAGATGCTTGGTGCCATGCTCCGCTTTTCCCGGGATGAAGCGGCGGCCGGCGACGCCGTATCGCAGGCGTTCATGCAGGCAATGGCAAACCGCTCCCTGCTGGAAGCCATGCCCGAACCGGCCATGAAGGCGTGGCTGTATGCCGCGGCGCGCAACGCATTAATCGATATGAAACGCAAAGAGGCACGCACCGTCTGCGTGGAGGAACCATCCGGCGCTGAGGAGATGCAGATCGATCCGGGAGACCGGATTCTGGCACAGGAATTAATGAACCGTTTGCCGCAAAATTTGAAACTGCCTGTTTATTTAAAATATTATCAGGATTACAATTCTGCGGAGATCGGGCGGATGATGAATCTCCCTGCGGCAACCGTACGGACAAGGCTGCGCACAGCCCTTCAGATGATGCGTGAAATGATGAAAGGAGAGTTTTGACCATGACTGAAAACTTTTTAAAACAGAACCGGCTCAACATCAACTGCAGTATCGCCTGCTTGGTAAGCGACGAAGCGGGCTTTTTGGATCAGTATGACAGTGTCAATTTAAACTGCGGAATCTATCTTGCATCCAGTGAAATGAACGCAAAATTACTTGCCAAAGGAACCAATATCAACTGCGGTCAAACGGTCATTACCGATTATCAAGGTGATTTCGTTCAGGTCGCGGACGGCATAGTCGGCGATGGCGCGGATTACAGCGGCGTTTATGTTGTTGCTTCGGGTGATTTGTTTCTTCAGGGTGAGGGCGCCCGCGCGTTTGAGAAAAGCGCTGGTGCAATTGTATCCGGAACGGTTTACTATCCGGCGTCCTGCCCGGCTGAACTTTTAAACCGGGTTCAAGCCAATAAACGCCCTTATCCGGAAGACGCGCATATCGTTTTAAAAAGCTGTGAACTCAAACAGCTTGTTTCTCAAATGCCGGCAGGTGTTTCCCGTGCGTGGGTAGCCGGTGAGGTGTCTGCATTTGATGAGTCTGCTCTCCGTCAGGCAGTTGAGCAGGGGCTAAAAATTACCTGTGACCGTCTTTTCATTTTCCAAACGTTATACGACCGTTATCAGTCATTGTTTGATACCATGGACAGCACGATCGTTCCGGATGGCTATGCCGTGACCGGCCCGCTTACCCTCAACCAAGCGGTTCCGCTTTTGTATGGGAAAAAGCTTTATGTGCGCGGCCCTTTGGTGATTGAAGAAAAAAACGCCGATTGTCTTTCGGAGTTTGATTCCATTTTGGTTAAGGGTACGGTAAGCCTTCCCATCTCCTGCGCGAAAGCGTTTAAAACGGTGGGCGAGGCAGACCATTACAAGTTGTATGAAGGGACTTTGTATCACATCAATGGCTGGGAGATACTTTCGCATGATTGTCTGGACACCATGGTGAAGAACGGGGAAAAGCTGACTATGAGTGTGGACGGATTTGTCATCTTTTCGGATGATGTCACCTCCGGGGACATGGATGCTATCGCTTCTTTGCATTGCAATGGGTTTATCATTGTTCCGGGTGCGGCACAGGGTGCTCTTTCGCAGAAGATTGATGGTGTGAATGGATTTACCATTGACAGCACAGGCATTCAAAAGATGACCGGCATGGATTTGCAGCAGATTATTGAAGCGTTTGTAGCTGGTAACAACGGAAATATTAATACGCAGGTTTATCTGCTTAAATAATACGTTTTCATGTGGTGATGCAATAAGTCCGCGAACGGCAGTCTGCCGTTCGCGGACTTGATTATTTGTGCCAAAGAGAGAATAAGCATTTAAAAATAGATGATGTTTCAGTGCTCTTTTTTCATTTATAGAGATGGACGCAGTGTTTGACCGTTTGTAAACTGTTTCCGGTAGTCGGTGGGACTGCACCGCATGTATTGCCGAAACTCCTTGTTGTAGTAGCTGATGTTGTTAAATCCCACAGCTCCCGCAATGTCACTGATCTTTCGGCTTTCGTCCTGCAAAAGCAGAGTGCTTTGACTGATGCGGTAATAGTTGAGGTAACGGATGGCGGGCATTTTGACCGCGGAACGGAAAAACCGGCAGAATTGCCCCTCGCTCAGCCCGCAAACATCGGCGAGTTCCGCAAGACGGATGTCTCTGGAATAATTCTGATGGATGTACTCCAGTACGGATTTGATTTTTTGTGCCTTTCGGTCAATCTTCTTCGGGGCTGCTGCCGGGAGCCGGTCAGCGTGAGAACAGAGCAGGTACCATACGGTGCATAGCTCTGATTTAGCGAGCAGCTCAAATCCGTCCGGCTTTTTGGAAAACAGATCGTTAATCTTTTGAAGAGATGCCAGAGTCTGCGCTCCCCAGCTGTTTTCCGAGGTGATTTTTTTGGGCAGGAGCAAAGTTCCGTCCAGAACCGGGTCAATGTATTTTTGCTGGATTATGTCACCCGCGCTTCCGCAGAGAAACGACGGGTCAAAAACCATGGCAAAGTAATGACAGGGAAGGTCTTGCAGGGAAACAGCGGCGTGAAGCATATTGGAACTGACACAGACCGCCTCCCCCGCGTATACAGGAAAGTATTCATCCGCAATGTGAAACTCGCCTCCGCCTTTTGTAACGAACAGAATCTCAAACTCTCTGTGCCAGTGACAGTATAACTTGTTGTATTTGTCTTCATCCTGCTCCAACGTGTAAACATCCATCGGGAAAAGAGCGTTCCCGTGAAGCTTTTGTTCTCTCAAACCGCCGTCCGGCATGTGGTTCACTCCTTGCGTCAAAATTGTATTAGAAATAGGTCATTTTTGTTAAAGAATATCCTGCTTGGTGTCGATATAGTGTTATTATAAGTATAATAGAAATTCGCTCAAAAGAAAAGCGGGACCAAAACAGGGAGGAAGCCGAATGGTTCAACAACAGATTCTTAAAACAGGACAACTTTTGATTTATACCCGGAACCCGAAAGAGGATTACTCATCTTACCTTGCGCACAGTGCGCATTTTGCATACAGCCGGGATGGTGTGACCTACCAGCCGCTCAATCAGAATTACGGGATTTTGTTTGCGTCGGCAACGGTCAACCAGCCGGATACCCTTCACGAAAAAGGGCTGAAATGCCCGTTTTTGTTCCGCACGCGGGACGGCGGGTTCGGCGTGGTTGCTGTACGGGTGAATCCGGACGGCAGCAATGACCCGGAGAGCCGCGGAAAAATCCTGCTCTGGACTTCGAAAGATTTGGTCCATTTTGAGGAAAAAGGGCTGCTGTACTTGGGAACGGGCGAATATGTTTCCCATGCCGCCTGCTGTTATGACCCCTCTTCCCGCGGGTATGTAATCTGCTGGCAGGATGAAAACGGCGGGTATTACCGCAACACCGTTCTTGAACTGGATGGGACCAGCATGGTTTCAGCGGCTTTTCCCGTCGAGCCGTTTTCATATGCCGCGGATGTAACGGGCCCGGAAGGAGCGGTCAACGGAAATGTTGTTGAGGTGAACGCGTCCTTTGGGGAAGAGTTGCTGTTAAAATGGTCGCCCTTGCAAAATACAGAGGTTCGGGTTCCGGAAACGGTAACCGTTTCTTCTGTGGAAGAGCTGAAAGCAGTCAGAGCGACCGCGTTTTATAACGACGGTTCGACCTTGCAGAAAGAGGTTCGCTGGGAAAGCGACAAGGTCGACTTTGACCGCCCCGGAAGCTATGAAGTGTCTGGAACCGTCGTACAGCCGGAATATCCGTTCCCACTTGCCAAGGGGTATGCGGACCCGGATATCCTTTACTGGAACGGCAAATATTATTTTCTCGCCACGAACGATAACATGAATTACATTGGGCTGTATGTGCGGGAAGCGGACACGGTGGAAGGCCTGTTCTCCGGTGCTGAAGAACACCTCATTTTGGATAAGGACGAAGAAAGAGGATTCATCCAGACCTTCTGGGCACCTGAATTTCATCAAATCGGCGGGGAACTGTACATCCTGTTTGCGGTGAGCGGCGTAAAATGGGGCCCGCAATGCCATATGATGAAGCTGAAAAAAGGCGGAAGCATCATTGACGCGGACGCGTGGGAAGAACCCATTCGTGTTCAGCGGATGGACGGGCGTTACCTGTCCGACGGTGTTTATGATATCACGCTGGATATGAACCACTTCAATGCGGGCGGAAGAGATTATCTCGTCTGGTCTTACCGCAAGTGGACCGGAAAACCGGAAGATTCCGGCTCCATGCTTTACATTGCACAGACCGATCCGCAAACGCCGTGGAAGCTCATCAGCGAGCCGGTTCTTCTTACACGCCCGGTATACGGCTGGGAGAACAACCATCACACCATCAACAATGAAGGGCCGTATGCTTTTGTGGCAGGCGGGACCGTTTACCTCACCTATTCCGGTGGAGCGGCCGGCGGATACAGTTATGCGCTCGGGCTTCTCACTGCGAATGAAAATGCCGACCTGCTTGACCCGCGCGTATGGGTGAAGAGCAATGCGCCGGTCCTGTCGTACTATTCAGCCGACGAGTTCGGGCCGGGGCACAACGCGTTCTTTACCGATGAATTCGGCAATTTCATGATCACCTTCCATGCGGAGGAAGCGTTTATTCGCGACGGCGGACTGCGCTGTTCGGGAATGCGGCGTGTTCACTTTGATATTCATGGAACACCGCGGTTTGATATGAGCACAGTGCGTGACCTAGCACCGAATTTAAGAAAAGTGACCATGAAGGTCAACGTTTTGCCTAAGGAGGGGAAGAAAGAATAAATGGGAAAGATCAAATGCTATTCTGACCGGGTCGTTTTTACCCGTAAGGATGAATTGACGGTACTTGAACCGTACGGCAAAGACTGCATTCGGTGCCGCTTTACCAGAAACAGCAGGGTGCTGGATGAAAACTGGACGCTTTTACCCCCTGTCGACAATCATGATTTTCGGATTACGGGAGATGAGCACTCCGCCACCATTGAAAACGGTATGATTTCTGTCACGGTGACAGCGGGCGATTATTTTACCGACGGCAAGGTAACCTATTTCCGCAAAGGCAAACAGATCCTCCGTACCCGGCATGAAGGGGATTACGTCAACCGAACCGTTCATACGGAAGGGGACCATTACCGGATCAGCATGATCTTTGAGGCAAATCCGGGAGAGCATTTTTACGGACTGGGTCAGGAACAGGAAGACCAGTTTGACCGAAAGGGAAGCACGAGTACGCTCATCCACTACAATACCAAATCCGCAATGCCGGTTTTGTATTCTTCTTTGGGATACGGATTTCTGTGGAACAACCCCGCCATCGGCCGCTGTGAGGTGACCAATAACCATACCATGTGGGTCGCCGACAGCGCGTATCAGGCCGATTATCTGGTCTATGCCGGGGAAACACCTGCCGATGTGCTCAAACGGTACTGTGACCTGACCGGTTATCCGCCCGCGTTTCCGGAATGGGCGGCGGGATTCTGGCAGTGTAAGCTGCGTTATGAAAGTCAGGAAGACTTTTTGCAGGTGGCACGCGAGTATCATAAACGCGGCATCCCGGTATCGGCAATGGTGATCGACTTCTTCCATTGGACCGAGCAGGGTGATTGGAAGTTCGATCCGGTTTATTGGCCGGACCCGGAGGGAATGTGCCGGGAACTGGAAGAGATGGGAATCCGCCCGGTTGTTTCCGTCTGGCCGACCATCAACCCTAAGAGCGAAAACTGGACCGAGATGAACGAGCGTAACCTGCTGATGAAGAACGAGGACGGGACCTTCCCCACACTGGATTTTCACGGGATGCAGACCTCAATCGACCCCATGAACCCCGAAACGGCGGATTTTGTTTGGAATAAGATCAAACAAAATTATTACGACAAGGGAATTCACACCTTCTGGCTGGATAACACCGAACCGGAGGTGCACCCGCAGAATCCGGCCAACTTTAAATATTATCTTGGAAACGGTGCGCAGACAGCGCTTCTGTACCCTTATTATTACGCCAAAATGGTTTACGAGGGGTTGAAAGCGGAAGGGGAATCCGAACCGATCAGTCTGGTGCGCGCTGCTTTCCCTGGGAGCCAGAAGTTTGGAGCGGTTGTCTGGAACGGGGATGTCGACTCCACGTTCGACGCGCTTCGAAAAAGCGTGAAATCCGGTCTTTCTATGGGAATGTGCGGGATCCCCTGGTGGAACAGTGACATCGGTGGATTTTTTAAGGCGGATACCGAGTCGGATGAATTCCGGGAACTGATCGTGCGCTGGTTCCAGTTTGGCTTGTTCTGCCCGGTCATGCGCCTGCACGGAATCCGCAAACGTCCCAAAGGGCATGTTGACCGTCATCCTGGTATTATTGAGCCGAGTGGAGGAGACAATGAAATCTGGAGCTTTGGGGAACGGAATTATCCCATCTTAAAGCGCCTCATTCTATTGCGGGAACGGCTGCGCCCATACATTATGAAATATATGCGTGTTTCCAGTGAAACTGGCGCGCCGCTCATGCGCCCCATGTTCTGGGATTATCCGGATGACGAAACCTGTTACACGCTGGAGGATCAGTATTTCTTCGGAGAGGACATTCTGTTCGCGCCGATCGTCAACCGCAGGCAGACCGACCGGAGCGTTTATCTGCCGGAAGGAAACTGGGTTAATGTGAACGATAAACGCGTTTGGAGCGGACCATGTACCGTAGACTGTCATGCGGAAGTTCAGGAGTTTATTGCGTTTGTTAAAGAAGGCAGCGATGTTTTGAAGGTGTTTGAAGCCGATGCGTTAGACGACTGAGCCTACAAACAGAAAAATCAGTGCTGATCGAAGTGCCTTGCAACAGATCATTGGTACGACAGCAGAGAGATTTAGCAGCCTGAATCAAAAGTTTTTGGAAACTTAAAGAATGGTTTTGGAGAAAAGGCCCCGCATGGGGCCTTTTCTCATGGGGCATATTTTAAAACGCGGTCTGGGATTGACGGATGAGGTGGTTAGAGACATAATAAGAATGGAAAAATGACTTGAATCCTGCTCAAGAGGGGGTACATCATGAACAAAGAACGCGAAACACATGACCTAAATCTGCCTCGTTTTGGCCCATATACCAAACTGTACAGCGGTATATCGCATATTCCAAAGGCAAACGACGGCGTTCGGTTTGACCTTGCGGTCTTTCCGGGGCTGTACCGGCGTCGGGTAGATGTGCCGGATGTTCGGTTTGAGAGCGGCTATCACATGTGGAAAGCATCGCCGGATCTGGAATGCTATACGGTGCGTTATGAGCTGGAGTGGAAAGACGCGGTCTATGCTGATGTTTCCTTTGTTCCTTTTGATGATACAGCCCGGCTCATCCGGGCGGAATGCCGCAACAATACAGACAGCATGCAGAATCTGGTCTTGCACTATATGGCATCGGCACATGATCCTACTCCGTCTTACAGCAACGAATCCATCCTCGGCTGTGAGATACACCTGCCGCCGAAAGCAGTGCTTCGCATGGCACTGGATTACGAAAGCCTGAAACGCCGCGTCCCGCGTCCGAATGATGGGCTGTGCTGGGACGGCCTGCGCCGAGGCGAAGAAGCAGTGAAAGGGTTTGTGAACGGATATGGCATCGGCGGCGGATTTGGCTGCGCATCATCCGGCGGGGCGAGCGCAGACGGTGCGGGCGATATGGTTCGCTACTGCTTTGAGCTTCCGGAGCGGCTGGAACATCCCTGCCTTTGTGTGCGTTACCAGAATCAAGGTGACCAGGCCGGTTGCTATACGCTGTCTACCGGAGAAACCCTTTGTCTCCCTTCTTGTGAGGGGATTGCCATTGGCCAAACAGCCTTAAACAGTCCGCTCGATTCGGGAAAGTTTGAATTGGCTCTGACCAGCTGCGGAACGGGGCAGGCAAAGCTCGACTGTTTGGTATTGTGTGAACAACAGGACATAGAGCGGATTGATATCCACCCCAGAAACGATGGGCATCGGCCGGAAATTTACCCAAACGAACAGGAAGGATGGCTGGTGCTAAAATATCCTCATATAGAGGAGTATTACGGCATCGTTTGGGATTTTGGTTCCTTTGAGCTGCGGCAGATTGAGAATGACGAGTTGGATATTTTTTTGCGGCACACGGTGCACGACCATGTCAGCTCGGTGCTGAAAGGAAACGGCAAGGGGCATTTTACCAATGTGTTTTTCCGTCCCATCCCGTTGAAAGAGCACTCTTCTGCTGTTTTATATGGGGCGTTGTGCTGTGCTGCCACCCGTGAGCAGGCAGAGCAGAAATGCCGTGAACTATTAAGAGAAAAGGCCTCGTTTGAAAAGGTGTGGGAGCGCGAAAAACAGCGCCTGAAACCGTTTTCATATCTGCCGGCAGGTGAAAAATACGCGTTTGGGCAGCAGCTTATGCAGGCTGTATTGTGCAGTAATGTCGTTTACCCGGTTTACACCCGCGGAAGTTACATCCGCCACAATACGCCCGGCCGTTGGTGGGATTGCCTTTACACCTGGGATTCCGGATTTATCGGCATGGGGCTTTCGGTGTTCAGCATCCAACGCGGTTTTGACTGCTTGAACGCTTATCTCACGCCGCCGGGCGATGAACAGGCTGCGTTTATCCACCACGGATCGCTGGTGCCAACGCAATTTTACTTGTTTGCTGAGCTCCTCAATAAGACTCGGAATGTCAAATTGCTGGAATCCTGTTATCCGCGCCTGTTGCAGTATTACCGGTTTTACACCGGGCAGACAGGCGGTTCCACGACAGGGAATCTCCATAGCGGGCTGTTGCGACCATGGGACTACTTTTACAATTCCGGAGGCTGGGATGATTATCCTCCGCAAAAAGCGGTGCATGAAAAGCGGTTGGAACAGGTTTGCGCACCGGTTATCACAACGGCACACGCAGTCCGCTGCGCCAAGATATTATCTTATGCGGCAGGACTTTTGAACCTCAATGAGGATGCTGAGTGGCTGCTCGAAGACGCTAAGCGGTTCACACAAGCACTGCAACAGTATTCTTGGGACGAACCAGAAGGCTATTTCGGCTATGTTTTGCACGATGAAACGAAAAATCCGTGCGGTATTTTAAAAAGTGCGGATGGAATGAACTTCAACTGGGGGCTGGGCGGCGCATCACCGCTCATCGCCGGCGCATGTACGGAAAGCCAGCGAACCGAGCTTTGGAAAAAGCTGCAAGATCCTGACCGTTTGTGGTGCGGCTGCGGTTTGTCTACCGTGGATCAGTCCGCTTCCTATTACCGCAAAGACGGCTATTGGAACGGTGCGGTATGGATGCCTTATCAGTGGCTGTTTTTCAAAGCGGCACTGGATGACGGAAAAGGTGACTTTGCGTTTCAAATTGCTGATACGGCGTTGTCTCTCTGGCAGGAGGAGTGCGCATTATCTTATCATTGCTTTGAGCATTTTATGATTGAATCCCACCGTGGTGCTGGATGGCATCAGTTTGGGGGATTGTCGGCTCCTGTTGTACAGTGGTTTGAAAGTTATTATCGACCCGGCACGGTAACGACTGGATTTAATACGTTTGTCCGAAAAGCGGAATTCTCGCAAGATCTCACCTGCGCGGAGCTGGTGCTGGACTGCACCGAAGCAAAACGGTGTACGATATTAATTGTCACCCAGCCGGGAGCGGAACAGATCGAATGCTCCACAGCGGTGATAGATGTGAACAGGCGCTACCCGGGCCTTTGGGAGGTCACCGTTGAGCCGGCAAGGCCGGGAGAAGTGCGAATCAGGCTGAAATAAGGCAATTGATGAACAAAAAAGCACAGAACCGAGGTTCTGTGCTTTTTTCTTGTGGAGATGAGTGGGAACGAAAGTCTTCTCTTAAGGTTTATAAAAACGCGGAGTTTGTGGAGGGTTATCTACTCTAGGGTATAACGGCTAGATATACAACATTAACATATCGAAAAGCGAAATCAGCATTTCATCGCCACAGCAAAAGCAAATAACTGTGAAATTATCCATGATAAAAGGAGACCCCCGGTATATTTCCGAAGGTCTTTTCTGTTTATTCCACAATTTCAATACAGCCACACTTACCATCTTTCCAGACCACGGCAATATTTGCGTCACCATTCATTAAAATAGAAAGTGGTTGATCCTCTTTGGGAGCATCAAAAACAAACGGAACAACCTCGTTTCCATCTGCGGCAATGATCCCGGCTTTGCCGTCTTTAGCAAGATAAGCATAGCCCTTCTCGTTAAAATAGGTTGCATGGGAATACTCAAATGGGAATTTCGTACTGTTATTCCGGTCGATAAATCCCCACTTTCCATCCTTTTGAACCAAGAACATACCATAGTCATTCGAGTAATAATTGTAATAATTATCATAGCTTGGTGCAATTGTCACGCTGTGGTCCGCCGTAACAAACCCCACCTTTTTGTCTGTGGTCACAACTGCTATATCAGGAGCATTTTGAAAACATGTGATTTGGTCATATCTCTCATCGGAAAATTGATTTTGTTTTAAGTTGTATAGCCGGTAAGTATGATCGCTTTTATCCAGCACGACAGCAAATTCTTTCTGAATGGCGATGTCATCATACTCAATAGGCAAGATGGTTTCACCGGATTGTGAAACCAACCCCGCTTTATCATTTTGAGAAATTCGGAACAAACTGTCTCCCATAGGTTTTATAAAAAAGCAGTTCTGATCAAACAGGATTTTTCCTTCTTTATCATATAAGGTTTTCATGCCGTCTTTAGAAGAACCGACGAAATAATAATTGCCGATTTCATCCTTGGCGATCAAGACATCCGTATAAATCGGCGGGACAATATAGTTTCCGTCCTTTCCAATAATAGCCCGATAAGAATTTCCATTCTGCTTCACGTCAACTTTGATGTAGGAAGCAACCGAATCCTTTGTAACACCGCGAATGTTTTTATCCGTGGGCAATAGACTTTCACCTGTTTCGTTCACCCAGTCACTGCCGTCTTTCGTTTCTACGATGTAGGTTCCGTCATGAAGCGGTATAATCTGTGTTTGATACTTAGGCTCTAAGATCCAATTTCCGTCCAAAGAGAGGACACCCCAGTTTTCCTCATCTATCGCAACCGTTAGGCTATTATCCTTTTCGCCCGTAGATAATACCTGCTGATAGGTTTGATCAGTCAGGCGGTTGCCTTCCGGAGTATATATTTCAATTTTATTATTTTCTGTATAGGCAAACAGGTACCTATTTCCTGAATCAAACTGGATTCTGAGGTAACGAATAGGTACTTTTAATTCGTAGGAATCCCCTTGTTTGATATATGCTCCGTACAGCCCATTTTGCTTAACGACAAGCGCCTGAGCATTATATCCAATTGAAATGGATTCGTATTGAAAATCAATCACGGTTTTGTATCGATCCCCATTGTTATCCGATTTTTCCTGTGGAGTACATCCGCTGAAAATAAGGAACATAGAGGCAAGCAAAGGTATTGCTAATGTCTTAATCCATTTCATCATCTTGATTACCTCAATTAAATCATAGCACCGCCAAAGTTTATCATTCATATATCAAATGCTCGTGTTTCCACAAAAGGGCAAGCCCGTGATGGAAACAGTCTTGAAAGTCAGACCACTTCTCTCGTCGAAGCGGGAGCCGAAAAGATTTTCTGCGATTCATTCTCTGGGAAAAAGATAGACAGACCCGAGTTTGATATTTTGAAGAATACGCTCGTTCCCGGTGATAAATTGATTGTTACAAAACTTGATAGATTCGCCCGGAGCGCGGCAGACGGTATTCGTCTCATAGAAAGCCTGATCGAAAAGGGAGTGGTTGTTCATGTCCTTAACATAGGAATTATGGACAATACGCCCATGGGAAAGCTGATACGAAATATTATGCTAAGTTTTGCCGAATTTGAGCGAGACATGATCGTTGAGAGAACTCAGGAAGGGAAAGCAATCGCCAGAGAGAAAGGTATACGAGTGGATGGCAGACCGGAAAAAATTGTTTCGCATGAAGAATTTGAAAAATTGAGAAAATTACAGCGAAATGGAGAGGTCACAGTAGCTCAATGTTGCCTAAAACTCGGAATAAGCCGTTCTAAATGGTATAAAATGATTGCAATTCAATCTTATTAGTGTTATAATGCAACAAAAGGAGGATTTAATTATGGTTCTGAACAATATAGAGCTTGATGTGAAGGTGAAATGCCTTGAAGCCAACATGACCCAACAGCAGGTCGGAGAGACCATCGGCACGACCGGTCAGTACGTGAACCGTATCATCAAGAAAAAGGACGGTATCGTGAACAAGACCTTCGTGGAAATGCTTGAAGCACTTGGGTATGACATTGAATTGACCTATGTGAAAAAGGAGTAACATTGTATGAGAAACAATGGGTGCGGGTGTGGGATAACGATTTTGTGGATATTGCTATTCCCTTTTGTCGTATTGGCTGAACTTCTCAAAAGAAATAAATGAAAAGAGGATTATTATGAAAAAATATAATTTGTTCATCTCTATTTGTTTTATTTGTATCTTCTTTCTCAGCGCATGTACTACTTCCGATAACAATGATTCCGTGAACAACAGTTCAAATCAGAATAGCACTACTAATATAAGTTATGCGTCAATAATGCCATCAGATAGTATTTTTAAAAATGGAAAATTTAATATCATAGACCCCGACGGGGGAGAAATGTACGCATTCTCCGTCGAAAATTATACAGACGAGGAGTTCACGGAATATATATCTAAATGTAAAGAAATCGGATTCGATGATGTTGTTTATGAGTTGGATTCACGATTTGGAGCATATACGGCAGATGGTGATTATTGGATTCAATTAAGCAAAGAAGATGACGGATCACTTACAATAATTTGCAACACAAGCAAAAATAAATAACATTTGAAAAGCGCATGATTGCGAGAACATTTCGTTCGGTAAATCATGTGCTTTTTTGTTAGGAGAAATCATGGAAGAATTATTAAAACTAATATTATCAAAAGTAATGTAACTACTAATATTTCGAAGAAAAACGACCCAGATTCTCCGTATAAAGGA
>USBI01000010.1 GCA_900552945.1 uncultured Oscillospiraceae bacterium | reverse complement strand
TTGTAGCTTAGGCACGAGATGGAAAGAAAGCCGGACTGGCTGCCCGGCATTCCTGTCCAAATTTATTGTAATAGCAGGGAAAAGACGATCGGAGACGGTTGCGCAGTGCCAAGCAGCTTTGCCGTGATCTTTCCGCAGAAATAAAAGTTTTCTTCCGGCAGGGGCAGACCATCCCATCCGGCGCCGCCGTTGTCATTAATAGTACCATCTTCCCGGAAAACCGTAGTGCTGTCTGTGCCGTAAAGGGCCCAGTTGGCCGACGGAAGATCGGAAACCATCGTGCGCAGGATCATCCAGCTGGAAGAAGGCGTCTGCGGCTTGTCATAAGTATCCTGAAGGAGGCCATACTCATCATAATATAAATACGGAGAAGCGAGCTGCACCGTGATTCCGGACGCCTCACCGCTGGTATAGCCCGGAGATAGCTGGAGCCTGTATGCGGCGGTTTTTCCTCCGTTAAGCATATAGGCCGGCTGGTCTTCGTTCATTTGATTCGCGTTAGTGACCTGATTAAACGTCATCTGAAATGCCGGAAGCGAGCTGTTTGCAGCGGCAACCATCGCCTCCAGCGCACCGGAAGGCGCGATATTGCAAATGAAGATCAAGGCCATAATAAAAGCAATGGATTTTTTCCCTAAGTGACATAATTTTTCCCGCAATAAGCTCTGAATCTTCATAATTGCCCTCCAACAAAACTTTATGAAAACAATCAAACTTTTTTCAAAAACAAAAGTTTTGACCGATTTTTATTTGTTCTTTTCTGTCGATAATATATAGTTTTACTCACTTACCATGATATCCGTTTCCCTGTCAAATGCCAATAAAATACCAATAATTCGGAAATAACTTTAAAAAAATATTAATATAGTCCGTTTTTTGATTTTTGGAAAAAGAAAAAGCGGAAGAACATTCTCTGTTCTTCCGCTTTTCATATAAAATGATTGATTACCGTTTTTTCAAAACAGCTGTACCATATGCCGGAAGCTCAATGGAGCCTTCCGCTTCGCTTTCACCAACGAAATCATAATACCGTCCGCCCGGAAGCACCACCTGTTTTGGCTCCGCATTGAAATTCAGCACGAAATAATAGGTCTCGCCGTCTCCATACCGCTGCTGAACGGTAACGCCAAGCGGAAATTCTCCGCCAAACGCCATTTCAATCCCAAGCTCCTGAACAATACAGCCGTAAAACGCGTCCAGACAAGCATTTTCGGTTCTCGCCGCAAAATAATAGCAGCTGCCTTTTCCAACCCGATTCTTGGTAACAGCGGGTGTATCTTTATAAAAATCATCGGTGTAGACCGCCAGCACCTCACAGCCTTCCTTCGGATGAATGATTTCCGCCATCTCACGCACAGCGAATACACCGGCAAGCCCGTCGGAATTCTGCCGGAACGCCACGCCGTTGTGATCGGAAGGGAAGAGGCTGTCCAGTTCTTCCGCCCAGACACCGGTGAGCTCCATCAGGCCGTCGCCAGGGAATCCGCCCAGAAAACAAAGGTCGTTTTCATTGACACATCCGGTACCGTAGGTCGTCACCAAAGTGCCGCCGTTTTCCACAAACTCGCGCAGACGCCCCGCAACGCCCGGACGGAGCATATACAACATGGGCGCTACAACAACCTTATAAGGCGAAAAATCGCAGTCCATCGAAATCACATCCACCGGAACACCGCGTTTCCAGAAGGATTTGTAATGATTCATACAGGTCTCTTCATAATCCTTATGCGCCATATTCCAGCCCTGAATGTCATCAATCGCCCAGCGGTTCTCCCAGTCGTAAACGATGGCAACTTCCGGGCGGACACTGGTTCCTGCCACACCGTCCAGCCGCTTAAGAACCGCGCCGAGCTCCGACACCTCACGGAATACGCGGGTATTTTCATGCCCCGCGTGGCTCACCACCGCCCCGTGGAATTTTTCGGACGAACCGCGGCTTTTTCTAAACTGAAAATACTGAACCGTATCTGAACCATGAGCAATCGCCTGCAGACCGCTCAGCTGATTGACGCCCGGGCGTTTGAGCTTATTATAAGTTTTGTGATTGACAATGCTGGGGGTGTTTTCCATCAGCATAAACGGCGTTCCCGTCTTGAGAGAACGGTGGATGTCATGCACGAACGCCGTTTCCGCGCCCAGCTCCCAGAACGGCTGAAAATCATTGTGCCATTGGGGATAGCTGTCCCACGAAACCCGGTCCAGATGGGGGGCGACCTTCCATGGGTCAAGGCCGGTGTAGGTGCCCATCAAGTTAGTCGTTACAGGGATATCAGGCGCGTACTGCTTAAGCGGTTCGATTTCATTGCGCATGAAGTCCACCGTCTGGTCGGTCACGAACCGCTTCCAGTCCAGCTTAAGCGCATGCAGGTGCATTTCTCCCTGTGGCGCCGGGGACTCAATCTCATCAAAGCTGTTAAATGTATGGCTCCAGAACGCCGACCACCACTGCGCATTGAGTTCATCAATATTGTTGTGGTATTTTTTGCGCAGCCATGCCCGGAACGCCTGCTGGCAAAGCTCACAGTGACACTCGCCGCCGTACTCGTTCGAGATGTGCCACATCTTCACCGCGGGGTGATTCCCATACCGTTTGGCAAGCAGGGTATTCATCTCCCGCACCTTATTCCGGTAATAAGGCGAGGTCAGACAGTGATTGTGACGGAATCCGTGCAGATTTTTCACCCGGTCGGCATTTACCCGCAGCACTTCCGGATGGCTGCGGTCCATCCAAGCAGGACGGGCACCGGACGGGGTAGCGAGCACAACAGACACGCCGTTTTCCGCGAGCCGGTCAAGCGTTTCATCCAGCCACTCAAAGGTGTAACGGCCTTCTTCCGGCTCCAGCGCGTGCCAGGCGAAAATTCCCACCGAAGCGCTGTTGATGTTTGCAAGCCGCATCAGCCGGTCATCTTCTTTTAAAATATCCGGGCGGTCCAGCCACTGGTCCGGATTATAGTCCCCGCCGTAAACAAGATGGGGAACATCTTTAAATACCGGCGGTGTTTTTGAAATGTTTTTGTTCTGCATGTATTCAACCCTCCATGCGTTTTATTCCCTTCCAGACTATATACACTGATGCCATTTGTCAACGGGGTTTTTTAAAAAAGAAAAAATTTTTTACCAAAGCGAAAATTTTGCCCCCTTATTACAAATCACACCCTGCAATTGAGGCCGATTTCCGCTCAAAATATTCATAAATCCGCATCGACTAAACGCATCAAAACAGAATAAAAAATAAGCAGCGCATCCATAAAAGACACGCTGCATTTAAAACCCCAACACAGTTAAACGGCTGTGCCGTCTTTCGGCTGTGCATTTTGTTTCTGGTCCGAGCCCTGCTCCTGCTCGGCACGGTATTCCTGATAAAGCTTTGTAAACTGCGGAATATACAATAAAAACGCCATCAGCAAAAAGATGCCCGAAACCGTCATCATCGAATAAGCGATAGGAAGCGGCATAGGAGGGTAGGCAATGAGGATGATGGTGACAATATAGAAAACAGCGGTGGACGCCTTTCCAAACCACATCGCCCCATTGAGCCGCTTTCCGCGGCGGAGAAGATAAAGGCTCGCGATGCCCATATACAGCTCTTTCACCGCAAAAAGCCCCAGCAGCAGCCACATCCACGGGTAGCGGAACACCAAACAGAATGCAATCGACGCCTGCGTGAGTTTATCCGCCACCGGGTCAACAGCTTTTCCCCAGTCGGTAATCATGTGAAAATGCCGGGCGATAAACCCGTCCGCTACGTCGGTCAGCCCGGAAAGCAGCAGCAAACCCGCAGCAAGAAAGTAATCCTTCGGTTCTCTCGCAGAAACATAAGCCCAGACGAAACAGGGAATCAATATGATGCGGATATAAGTCAAAATATTCGGAATACTGAAATACTCCCGAAGTTTATTCTTCAAATTCATTCTTCCTTTCTTGTTCTTGGTCCGAGCCATTACAGCGTAACCTGTTCTGCCGGGCTCTCCTCTACAACATCCGGGCAGGGTTTCGGCTCCAGCAAAGGTTCTCCGTACGTACGGTCCTTCTGCATCGCCTGCTGTGTCCGCTCCATCAGTTCAGTCACCGCTTCACGGCGGGAAAGTAGTGGGTTTGCGTACAGAGGCGGAAGGATTTCCACCCGCAAAAACTGCTTTTTCCGCCAAAGGGCGCACAATCTTCCCTGCGGCGGCTGATAGGTCACCCTCAGAGGGATGACCGGGCAATGCGCCCGCACAGCCGTAAGGAAAGCGCCGGAGTGAAACGGGCGGATACCGGGATGGTATTTCACCAGCATCCCCTCGGGATAGTAATGAAGCCATTCGCCGTCCGCAATCGCGCGTTCCAGCTCATGCTGAAATTTCGCCAGCTTGACCGGATGCTCCGGCAGCGGAAGAACGCCGCACGCGCGCAGCAGCCAGCCTACAAACGGAAGTTCAAGATTTCGTCTTAAACTCAAAAAGCGAAGAAAATGCGGAAAAAGGGCTGCTTTCACCATAGTGCAGTCCAGTTCATGCACATGGTTGCTCACCGTGACCGCGCCGCCCTGAATACCGGTTAAGTTTTCCCGGCCGACCACGCTGAACCCTAAAAAGAAATGATCAAATACCGCCATGATGGCTGAAATCACGTTGGTGAATACCGCCGTCACCGACCGGCCGAATCCCGAATGTTTGGCAAACGCTCTGGCTACCTTTTCCGTGTTGGGATGAGTAAGTCTGCGAATAGCTGTTTCTTCCGGATGCTTATACCCTTTCTTCTCAAACAGCTCAATCGCCTGACGGTACATCTCTTCCGCGCGGCGAACACAACTGCTCACACGCATCCCGTCCCCGCTGTGCGCGTACGCCTGTTCCATCTCAAGCCGCTCCTCCGGATGCTCGATCCAGTAATCGATCCGGTCGGCAAGCGACTGGGCGTCACCCGCGGAAAACAGGCTCCGCTCATCCAGCGCAAACTGCATGGTCGCGGAAAGAGGGGAGTTGGAGATCACCGGGACCAGCCCGCAGGAAAGCGCCTCCATGCAGGAAATGCCTTCGATCTCCGCGTCTGACGCGTGAACATATAAATCACAGCTATTAATCAGTTTAACCAGTTCATCGGTCGAATAAAAGCCGAACACCGGCATTTTTTGAAGTCCTTTGGCAAGTTTGCGGTACTCTGCTTCCTTTGGTCCTTTTCCCGCGAAGATGAGCTGAATGCGTTTGTGATAACGGCTTCTTTTTGCCGCTTCAATAATAAGATCCTGCCGCTTTTCACCCGAAAGGCGCCCGATCATGAGAATGCGGAACACCTCATCCGGTCGGCGGGTCTGTTTGATTTCCGGATGGGGAACAAACACATCGTCCACGCCATTCGAAATAACGTAACACTTGGCGTCATAGCCATGCTCCGCCAATTGTCCGGCAATAAACTCACTCGGGCAATGAATGCAGCGGAACCGATTATAAAAAATATGATAAAACATCCAGTATAAAAAGCGGTTTACTGTTTTGTTTTTACCCATTTTAATACTCGATGTAATATTTTCAGGCTGTACATGAAATGCCGCAATGGTTGGAATGTTCATCTGCCGGGCGAGCTCTTCTCCTCTGCGGCAGAAACGAAACGGCATGTAAAAATGAACGATATCCGCATCATGAAATGCTTCATAATACGCCTCATCACAGGGTTTGGCAAAACACATTCCCTGTGATTCAATGAGCTTCTGAAAAACAGGAACCTTATGTATTGGGGCGCAAATTTTATTTTCCGCCGGTTCCCCTCCCGCGAGGATGGTCACCTGATGACCCAGCTTGCGCAGTTCATGCGCAAAACGGCGCGCCGTGACTGTCGTGCCATTGTTGCCATCGTCAAATTGATCGATCACCAGCACGATCTTCATCTTCCCCGCCTCCTTCTTTTATCGAAAACATTTTTATTTTCTCTGTTTTCCTTTTTTGCTCTGTCCTACGTTTTTTAAAAGCTCTTTGATCCCATCCGGAAACGCCTGAGAACGCATGGACGGAAACGCTTTCAACAGACGGCGGGAAAACGGAACAAGAAACCGCTCACGCCGTTTCTGCGCTTTTCGGCGCAATTCGTCTAAATATTGCGCGCGGATTTCCGAAAGTCCATCCAGTTCCAGCTGACGCGCTCCTGCTTCCCGGTTGATATGGGCCACCGCCATGACCGTAACGATCAGGTCCAGTATGAAATATACGCCCAGCACGCCAACAAAAATAACCACTGCCATATGGGGAAGCCATGCGAAAAACGCGATAAGCCCAGGATGGATCAGCCGAACCATGAGGACCCCCATCACACCGAACAGAACAGAGTTTCTCAGACAGACCCTTCCGTTGATGTTCCAGCGCCGGCCGGAATAATTCCACAGGGTCATATGAAACAGTTTCTCCAACAAGAAACTTGCAGCGTATTCCAACGCGCTGGTCACAACCATACTAAGCAGGAACAAGGCAACCAAATCATCCCGGTAACGGGAAAACAACAGCAGGATGAGCAGCGCTCCGAATCCGTAAACCGGGCAGAACGGACCGTTTAAAAAGCCCCGGTTTACAAACCTGCGCTCAATAATAGAGCAATATACCGTTTCGCAGATCCAGCCCAAAAAGCTGTATATCACAAAACAGCAGAAAAGAAAAAGCACCTGTTTCAAATGGTTCCTCCATGATCGGACGACTGATACAAATAGGGGGAAAGCCGTTTGATCAAGCCATCTTCCTCGTCCGGCAGAAGAAGCTCAAGCGGGTGAGTGAGGTTCAAAGAAAACACCTGCATCTGCGATTTGGCATTCACCCGCCGCGGACCGTCGACCAGATAAAGCTCATACGGCTGTTCCGTGATGATGCCAATAAACCGTTTCACATCTTCCGCACTGCTTAATTTGATCCGGCAGCTTCTCAACGCGATTCCTCCTGTGATTTGCCGTTTTCCGCCTGTTTTCCGGAAGCGGAATGTTTTTGGTAAAACCGGATAAACCGCCGGGTAATGCTGACCAGAAGCGGAATGAGCGTTACGGCAATAATCACAAACGCCACGCCATTGAGCCAGGTCAAATGAAAAAAGTCAACCTCAAACAAATAAAGAACAGAAAGAATAACCAGCCCAATAAACGTCCAGGAATCCTTCATCGAGTCTTTTACAGTATCTTTCATCATGCACAACCCCCTTTTTTGAACTAACAATAGCTTAACACAAAATACGACAAGTCAATATTAATATATATAGAATTATATCATAATTTATTGTTTTTTTGCAATTCCTGTGCTATATTGAAACAACATAGGAGGGTGCTTATGAGTTTGATTACGATTTTCCAGACGGGCAGCCGCCTGCTGGACCTGCTGTTTGAATACAACCGCATTCCTGTTCGGATCCTGGACCCGGCCCGCCGCGTTCTTTACAGTTCGTTTGATACCGAATCCTTTCAGAACACCGATTTTAGCAGCGGACTTTACCGCCGTTATATTCGGGAAGGCGACTGCCAGCCCACCCTGTGTGTGTTAAACGCCATGGAAATGATGGCGTTTTTCCCGTTTACCTATCAGGAACGCACCCATTATCTGGCCGTCGGTCCGGCGCTTCTGGTGCGCCCGTATTCGCTGGAACGCAGCCATTCGCTTTCTTTCTTCCCACCGCTCAAAAGCGATGAACTGGAAAAGATCATCTGCATGACTCCGGTGGTAAGCGTCACCCAGTTCGCGGGGTTCGTCCGGCTTTTATATACCGCGTTTACCGACCGCGACATCACCGTGCGGGAGCTGATCGAACACAGCGCGGAGATCACCGCCCCGCACAGCATCTCACAGGCACTGAGTACATCGGTGTTTGAGCAGCGGGAATCCGAAACAGTGCATACACCCTATGCGCAGGAACTGCTGCTGCTCAACGCCATCAAATCCGGCGAGCTCAATAATCTGGAATACTTCGCTTCCGCCTTTATGCCGCAGAGCGCTCTGCGCCTTTCCGCCGATCCGCTCCGCCAGGCGGTCTACTACTTTGTCGGCGCCGTCACCCTCACCACCCGATTCGCGGTGGAAGGCGGGCTGGACGAAGAGCTGGCGTTCAACATGTGCCGCGTCTACATCCAGAAGGCAGATCAATGCAAAACGCCGCTGGAAGTCACCTCTCTATTGTATACCGCCGCTTCGGATTTTACCGAACGCATCCGCCAGCAGAAACAGCATATTAGTTACTCCGAACACATCGTGCGCTGTACCGGTTACATCTTTCATCATCTGCACGAACCGGTCACACTGGAAGCTCTTTCCGCCGAAACCGGACTGAGCCCCGCTTATCTTTCGGTGCTGTTCAAAAAGGAAACCGGCATGGCATTGGCCGACTTCATCCAGCTGCAGAGGATCGAAGAGGCCAAAAACCTGCTGCGCTTTTCCGATTACCAGATTTCCGAAATCAGCACATTTCTGGCCTTCAGTTCCCAAAGCTACTTTACCAGTGTATTCAAGCGCCACACCGGTGTTACCCCCAAAAAATACCGGGAAGCAAACTACCGCAAAAACTGGTAAACCGGGCGACCGGGCGTTCTTTCCGCATACAGCCGAGCCGCCGCGCGCCTTTTTGCTGCCGAAACCATGGCTTTGGCTCCCTTCTGCTTATCCGCAAAGCAAAAACGCCGTTCGTTTTATACGAACGGCGTTTTTATTTCGGAATGTTATCCGCGGATCATATCCAGCGCGTCTGCGCCCTCACGGACGAACAGCGGGATGATCTCCAGCGGGGCGTCAACGGTAACGGCACATCCGCCGTCTAACACCTTGCCGGTTTCAGCTTCTACCCAGCGGCAGCCCGCGGGGAGATAAACCTCTTTGGTGCGCGCGCCTTCATAAAGCACCGGAGCGACCAGAATGTCAGAACCGAACATATACTCCTCATGCGCATCCCATGCGGCTTTGTCCGCCGGGAAGTCGTAGAAGACCGGGCGGATGACCGGCGTGCCTTTTTCGTGGGCCGCCTTCATCGCCTCTTTGATGTACGGTTTCAGGCGGTAACGCATCTTGATGTAACGGGTCATGACCGCTTCCGCTTCCGGACCATAGCTCCAGACCTCGTTGTCCGCGCCGGTCGGCGGGCAGAATCCTCCGCCGGAAGCGACCAGCTGCGGCTGATCGTGCGGGTCACGGTCGCCGTGCAGGCGCATGACCGGGCAGAAGGCGCCGAACTGGAACCAACGGGTGAGCAGTTCTCTGAATTTATCATCATGGATGTTTCCGCCGTGGAACCCGCCGATGTCAGCTGTCCACCAGGTGATGCCCGCAAGGCCCATGTTGAGTCCGGCCGCGAGCTGATAGCGGAACGCGTCAAAGGTGGACGGCACGTCGCCCGACCATGCCAGCGCGCCGTAACGCTGGGAACCGGCCCACGCACAGCGGATGAGGTTGACGATCTCCTCACGTCCTTCGGCCTTCATGCCGTCATAGAACGCCTTGGCATAGCCAACCGGGTAAGCGTTTGCCACCTCAAGAGCGGCGCCTTTGTGGTAACGGTAGTTTTCAAAATCCACCGCCGTGTACTCCGGCTCAGCCTCATCCAGCCAGAAGAGGGTAACGCCTTTGTCGAGATAATTTTTCTTGCAGGTGTCAAAAACGAATTTCTGCGCTTCCGGATTGGTCGCGTCAAAGAAACCTTCCGCGCCGAAGCAGTCCATGGTAAAGTTGATGCCGTGGTCAACACGCACCAGCAGGTCATGCTCCTGCATGTATTTGTAGTTCTCGCTCTCTTTATCGACCGTCGGCCAGACAGAGGTCATCAGATGCATGCCCATGGAATCCAGCTCTTTGATCATTCCTTCCGGGTCCGGCCAGAACTGCTCGTCGAATTTCCAGTCGCCCTGATGCGGCCAGTGGAAAAAGTCCACAACGATAACATCCACCGGGATGCCGCGTTTATGATATTCACGAGCAACCTTCAGCAGCTCATCCTGCGTCTGGTAACGGAGCTTGCACTGCCAGAAGCCAGTACCATAATCCGGCATCATGGGAACGGTACCGGTTACTTTCGCGTAGTTTTCCTCGATCTCCGCCGGAGTGTCACCCGCGGTGATCCAGTAATCGATCTGTTTGGAGGAACGGACCTTCCACTCGGTCAGGTTTTTGCCGAAATTCGCCGTGCCGACCGCCGGGTTGTTCCAGAGGAAGCCGTAACCCTTGCTGGAAAGCAGGAACGGAACGCTCGCCTGGGTGTTGCGCTGCGCCATCTCAAGCAGGCAGCCTTTCAGGTCGAGGTAGGGGTACTGGTACTGACCCATGCCGAACAGTTTTTCGTCCGGGTCGGATTCAAAGGTCATGGTGATCTCAAAGTTATTGCTCGGCGTGCCTTTGTACTCACGCGCACAGCGTTTCAGGTTGGTGATGGTGTTGAGGTATTTGGAGTAATCCACACCATGGTTCCAGCAACGGTAAAACTCATCGAGCAGCAGCTCGTCTTTGTCGTTGAAAAAGCGCATCCGGCCGTACGGGCTCATCTCCAAACGGATCTTGCCGTTTTTCACAGTCGCGCCCTCTTCGGTCACGGTGATCTCAGCCTGCGCGTCAGCCGGCATGGTCAGCGCCCAGTCTTCGCTTGTAAAGGTCTGGTTCTGGGTTGCACGCACACGCAGACCATTGCCCCACGGCATGACCCAGACGGTCTCATAACGGTATTTGAAGAACAGCGAACCGTTCTCCACCTTGAAAAATTCTTTCATGCTGTAAGCCTCCCTAATCACGGCCGGGCAGGTTCTGCCGCGGCACCTTCCATACCCGTATTATAAAACGCCGGTTGCATTTTCAAAATAAACATTTATAATATTATTTATACAAAATGAAACAAATGGACTATTTTGAAACGAGAGAAGATTCATGGAATACTGCATTGAACTACACACTCTGCCGCAAATCGCACTGGCCGGCCATTCGGTCTGCCGCCCCGGCTGGAGCCTTTGCGGGCGCACGCTGGAAGAATCCGAACTAATCGTTGTCTACCGCGGGCAGCTCTGCTGCAACGTGGGCGGAGAAGCGTTTGTCCTTCGGGAAGGGGAAAGCTGTGTCATCCCCGCGGGCACACCAGTCGACCAGTTTACCGAAAACACCTCCTGCCGTTTTTTCTACCTGCACTTTAAAGCGCCATGCCGCCCCATCCGCAAACGGGAAAAAGAAGCCATCCTCACAGCTTACGCGGAAAGCGTTGCAAACCGTCCGGGCGGATTCTTTTTCTTAAATCCCATCCAACAGGAACAGGCCATGGTCTGCCTCGGCCAGCGGATGGACACCGCATCCTATAAAAGCGAGATTTTCACCCTCTTTCAACGGCTTTTGCTGGAACGCAACCACGAAACCATCCACAGCGCTCTGCTCATCTCACTGCAGGCGGCGCAGATTCTCACTCTGCTTGCCCAGTGCTGGATGGCAAAAACCGTCCCGCTCACCCCCAGCCCGGAAGAACGGGAGCAGAACAAGCTGGTGCAGGACGCTATCCTCTACCTAAACGAGCACCTCACCGCACCGGTGAAGATGACGGAACTTGCACAAACTCTGCATGTTTCTCAACAATATCTGGCCCGGCTGTTTAAAACCGAAACAGGGCTCTCGCCCGTTAAGTATTTAAACCGTCTGCGGATTGAACACGCAAAAGAACTGATGCGCAAAAGCTCTATGAACATCACCGAAGCGGCTCTTTCCAGCGGGTTCGATAATCTCTATTACTTCAGCCGGCTGTTCA
Organism: uncultured Oscillospiraceae bacterium; assembly: GCA_900552945.1. Taxonomy (GTDB): domain Bacteria; phylum Bacillota; class Clostridia; order Oscillospirales; family Ruminococcaceae; genus Metaruminococcus_A; species Metaruminococcus_A gallistercoris. Next base: position 31,291 of record USBI01000010.1, on the reverse strand, counting down.
AACAGCTGGAGGGTATGACCCCTTCCGTCTACCGCGCCTGGATGGATTCCAAAAGCAACCAGTAGCACCTTTTTCGGATACAGCAAAACCGGCCGAAAAAGCTCGGCCGGTTTTGCTGTTATCGTGGTGTTATTGTATGGTCGGAGATGGAAGAAGATAGCGCATGACGTAATCATCCATAAAATACCCATTGCCAATGTTTTCTTTTTGTTCCCGTTCCACCGAGAATCCCAAACGGCGGTAAACCTGAATGGAATCGGTATTGCCGTGGTTGACCGTCAGCCAAATGGAATCAAGGTCTTCGGTGACGCACCGTTCGCAAAGCATTGCCATCACCATTCGGGAAAGATGTTTCCCGCGGTAATCCTTGTGAAGATATAACTTGCTCAAAAACAGCGAATTATCTTCCGGCTGAGGCTGTACTCCGCAGTACCCAATGATCTGCCCAGCGTCCCGCATGATGTAGTAGGTGTAATTGTTTTCCAGTACAGATTTCGTAATGGCTTTCTGGCTTTGGAATTTTTCAACCATATAATCGATCTGCTCATCCGAAAGCAGGCCTTTATAGTGTTCGTGCCAGATCTCATCCGCCAGCGCCGCGATTTCCGCAAACTCGATCTCATTGTGAGCGACTGAAATTTTAACATCGCTTTCCATGTGCATCACCTCCATGACAAAGTTGTATAAATCAATTATACCAATCTGCCATGAATCCAACAAGGATAAAAAACAACAAAGTATGAAAAAATTTTTGTGCATAACTGCGTAATCCGGCATATTTTCATTCTTTTTTTGAAAAATATGCTATAATGGCCTCAAACAGGAAAATTTTCCGGATTTTGAGGCTGTACTCCGGCAAAAAGGAGGCATTTGTATGAAACAAGTATTTACCGTACCGTTTGAAAACGAACCCGCTTTTTTGAAAAAAATCCTCTCTGCCGCCGGCCAGGCAGGAATCCAAACCGGGCCGAGCGCACGTTGGGAACCTTTTCGGCAGGCGGTCAAAATCCTGCTGCCGTTTTTCAACAGTTTTGGAGGAAGCTGTGTTGGTCTGCGCGATGAATCCTCAAACAGGTTTTGCCTGCGCCTGACCGCCCAGTTTCTGCCGCTTTCTCCCTCTTGTGTATTTTATCTTCCGGAAGGGGATTCCCTTTTAGCCGTCACCGCTCGCTGCATCGGCCGCGCGGGAGCAGAACTCAGCACCGGAGCAGGCGGCTGCCGTCTGGAAGACGGTCTCATGCATTTCGGGCTGCTGGAGGGAAGCGGGTACTTCTGGTCGCTGGACGACCACCGGGTACGCCACTCTTACGGCAAGCATCCCAAAAACTTCGATGAACTGTCTGATATTCGTCCCACCGCTCAAGAACAAGCGTTTGATGACATCCGTATCGCTTACGACAACCACGAACTGGAAATGGAATTTGTTTTTGCCGTTTGATCGCTTTGTACACGGCGTATTTACAACACAGACATAACCGGATTCCAATCTGTTTGCTCATGCAACATATCTTTCAAAACTTCAGCGCTTTCACGCATTTTGAAAAAACAATAAAAAGCCCGGCAGGAATATATCCTGTCGGGCTTTTGGTTTGGTCTGATTGATAAAGCAAATTTTATTCGCTGTACAACAGTTTTGTATAAGACGGGAACGGCCAGTATTCTTCCGCGGTGAACCGCTCGGCGAGGTCCGCGTCCGCACGGAGTTTTTCCATCTGAGGAAGCACCTTTTCCTTCAGCAGTTTCGCCTGCTCGGTCACATCGCTGATCTCATGGGCATTCTCGAGCAGTTTTTCCAGCTCTGACGCATCCAGTTCCATCGCGTCCGCCGCACCGGAAAGCACCTCAACGGTCTTTGTTTCTCTCGCGCACGGAAGGCCGGAGTTCAGCTGTCTCTTGCCCAGCGCGGTCTCAACGAGCGACTGCTCGTAACGTCCGACTGCCGGAAGAATCTGCTTGCGTACCATATCCACCATGGTGAGCGCCTCGATGTTCAAGCGTTTGCTGTACGCGTCCATCAGAATTTCATAACGGGAATGCAGCTCGGTCACCGTAAAGATTTTATGTTTGGTGAACAGGTCAATGTTTTTCTGAGAAATGAAGCTCGGCAGTGCGTCAACCGTTGTCTTCAGATTGAGCAGTCCGCGTTTCTCCGCTTCTTTGACCCACTCATCCGAATAGTTGTTGCCGTTGAAGATGATGCGGCGGTGTTCCTTAATGGTCTTGCGGATGAGTTCCTGAAGCGCCGCTTCAAAATCGTCCGCCTGTTCCAGCACATCGGCAAACTGGCAGAGCTCCTCTGCGACGATGGTGTTCAGAACAATGTTCGGCCCTGCGATGGACAGTCCGGAACCGAGCATGCGGAACTCAAACTTGTTGCCGGTAAAGGCAAACGGGGAGGTACGGTTACGGTCGGTGGTATCCTTCGGAAAACGGGGAAGGATGTGTACACCAACTTTGAGCACCTCATCGCCCTTTTTGTTCCGGTAGACCTCACCATTTGCGATGGCATCCAAAATATCGGTCAGCTCATCGCCTAAAAACATAGAAACGATGGCCGGCGGCGCTTCGTTTGCACCAAGACGGTGGTCATTGCCCGCGCTCGCGACCGATACACGCAGCAGGTCCTGATATTCATCCACCGCTTTTACCACCGCGGTCAGAAACAGCAGGAACTGCGCGTTCTCCTGCGGGGAATCTCCCGGTTCCAGAAGATTGATCCCGGTGTTGGTGGAAATAGACCAGTTGTTGTGCTTGCCGGAACCGTTGACCCCTTCAAACGGTTTTTCGTGCAGCAGGCAGGCAAACCCGTGGCGGAGCGCAACCTTTTTCATGACCTCCATGGTCAGCTGGTTATGGTCGGTCGCACGGTTGGTGTCTGTGAAAATCGGCGCCAGCTCGTGCTGGGAAGGCGCTACCTCGTTGTGTTTGGTTTTTGCGAAGATGCCCAGCTTCCACAGCTCTTCATCCAATTCTTTCATATAAGCGGAAACACGCGGTTTGATCACGCCGAAATAATGGTCTTCCAGTTCCTGGCCTTTCGGCGGCTTGGTGCCGAACAGGGTGCGCCCGCACAAGACCAGGTCTTCGCGCTGGTCATACAGCTTTTTATCCACCAGAAAATATTCCTGTTCCGGACCGACGGTCGTGTTCACACGGATATCACCCTCATGACCAAACAGTTTGAGGATACGCAGCGCCTGCTTGTTGATGACTTCCATGGAACGCAGGAGCGGCGTCTTTTTATCCAGCGCCTCACCGCCGTAAGAGTAAAACACGGTCGGGATACAAAGGGTGTTGTCTTTAATAAACGCGTACGCGGAAGGGTCCCAGGCGGTATAGCCTCTCGCCTCAAAGGTGGCGCGCAGTCCTCCGGACGGGAAGGAGGAAGCGTCCGGCTCGCCTTTTACGAGTTCTTTTCCGCTGAATTCCATAATAACTGAACTGTTGGATTCCGGCGAAATAAAGCTGTCATGCTTTTCAGCGGTAATGCCGGTCATCGGCTGAAACCAGTGGGTAAAATGGGTCGCACCTTTCTCAGTCGCCCAATCCTTCATCGCATTGGCAACGATGTTTGCCACAGCAGGGTCCAAACGTTTTCCCTGCTCAATCGTTCTTTGCAGCACCCGGTAGGTCTCTTTCGGGAGCCGTTCCCGCATGACCTTGTCATTAAACACCATGCTTCCAAACAGTTCCGGGACTCGGTTTGCATTGTTGCAGCGATCCATCTTGCATCTCCCTTTCTTTTTCGTTCCGGTCAGGCATATCCTGTACCGTACGAATCGCTAAAACAAAAGGCGCCGCAGCCGGTTATCCGACCGCAGCGCCTTTGCTGTTCTGCTCTGATAATACCTCATACGCGGTCGTTTGTCAAGGATTTTGCAGTTTTGTTTTTCAAAACCGTCAGTTTTAATAGTTAGTCTCCCTTCAAAATTGCTCTTTTTAGTGAAATAAAAGAAATTTATGAAATTTGTTGACATGAATCCTGCATAATATTATACTATATTTCATAGCAGACAAAGGCGTCTGCAGGGTAATGGTTCCTTGAAAGCGGAACAGGGCCGTTTTCGGCCGGTTTATCCTGCAGGCGCTTTCTCTATTTTTGGGGAAAAGAGGGGTTTTCATGTTAAAAGAGGGGCAGATCAGAATACCGTCCGGCTGCGCAATTTCCGGCATTTTTTCAAAAAGCGGGAAACCGGTCGGCGGAGACGCCATCGTCCGTTCAATCGCGGTGATGCACGACCGCAGCAACGGCCTTGGCGGTGGCTTCGCAGGGTACGGTATCTATCCGGAGTATAAAGATTATTATGCGTTCCACGTTTTTTATGATGACACCGCCGCCAAAGCCGAGTGCGAACAATTTTTGGAACGGCATTTCGACATCATCAACCTCTCCAAGATTCCGACCCGCAAGGTGCCCGGCATCACCGATGAACCGCTCATCTGGCGCTATTTCGTCACACCGCTTCCGCATAAACTTTCCGACAGCCAGCTTCCGGAAAAAGAATTCGTGGCAAAATGTGTCATCCGGGTGAACACGCAGATCAACGGGGCATATGTTTTTTCCAGCGGCAAAAACATGGGTGTGTTCAAAGCGGTCGGCTATCCGGAAGACGTAGGGGAATTCTACCGGCTGGAAGAGTACAGCGGCTACTGCTGGACAGCACACGGCCGGTACCCGACCAACACGCCCGGCTGGTGGGGCGGCGCGCATCCGTTTGCACTGCTGGACCTTTCGGTCGTTCACAACGGAGAGATTTCTTCTTACGACGCGAACCGGCGTTATGTTGAAATGTTCGGTTATCGCTGTACATTGCTGACCGACACCGAAGTCATCGCTTATATTTTTGATTACCTGATCCGCCGGCAGGGGCTTTCCATGGAAGAGGCCGCACAGGTGGTAGCCGCTCCGTTTTGGGAAACCATCGCGGCGCTCCCGCAGCAGGAACGCGATCGGCTCACCTACCTGCGAAACACCTTTTCCAGCCTGCTCATCACCGGGCCGTTTTCCATTCTGGTTGGATTTGAAAACGGCATGATGGCGTTAAACGACCGGCTGAAGCTCCGTTCCATGGTCGCGGCAGAAAAAGGCGACCTGTTTTATATCGCCAGTGAAGAAGCCGCCATCCTCACCATTGAACCGAATCCCGACCGGGTATGGGCGCCAAAGGGCGGCGAACCGGTCATTGTACGGCTCCAGCCGAAAGGAGATGAATCCCTGTGCCGATAAATTATATTTTTCCTGAATTTGAAGTCCGCCGCGATATAGACCGCTGCATCGGCTGCCGCGTCTGCGAACGCCAGTGCGCCAACGGGGTGCATACGTTTGACCCGGCAACGGGCAGACTAACAGCAGACGACGCAAAATGTGTCAACTGCCACCGCTGTGTCGCTCTTTGCCCGACCCGGGCACTTAAAATCGTCAAAAGCGAGCACACCTTCCGCCCGAACGCAAACTGGACAGCGGATGTCATCGAACAGATTTACCGTCAGGCGGATTCCGGCGGGGTACTGCTTTCCTCAATGGGCAACCCGAACGCATATCCCACCTACTGGGACCGAATCCTTGTGAACGCTTCCCAGGTGACAAATCCTTCCATCGACCCGCTCCGTGAACCGATGGAAACCCGTGTATTCCTTGGCAAAAAGCCAACGCAGATTGAACGGGATGAAAACGGAGCGATCATCAACAATCTGACCCCGCAGCTCTCACTGGCCACCCCCATCCTGTTTTCAGCCATGAGCTACGGCTCCATCAGCTACAACGCGCACGCAGCCCTTGCCCAAGCGGCAAAACAGCTGGGAACCTTTTATAACACGGGCGAAGGCGGCCTGCATGAAGACTTTTATCAGTACGGCCCAAACACCATCGTGCAGGTAGCGTCCGGGCGGTTCGGCGTACACAAGCAGTATCTGGAAGCCGGCGCCGCCATCGAAATCAAGATCGGGCAGGGGGCAAAGCCGGGAATCGGCGGACATCTTCCGGGCACTAAAATCGTGGAGGATGTCTCCAAAACCCGTATGATCCCACAGGGGACCGACGCCATCTCCCCCGCGCCTCATCACGACATTTATTCCATTGAAGACCTGCATCAGTTGGTCTTTTCGCTCAAAGAAGCGACTGAATATAAAAAGCCGGTTATCGTCAAAGTCGCGGCTGTGCATAACATTGCCGCCATCGCCAGCGGCATCGCGCGGTCCGGGGCAGACATCATCGCCATCGACGGATTCCGCGGTGGTACCGGCGCGGCGCCGACCCGCATCCGTGACAACATCGGCATTCCCATTGAGCTGGCACTCGCCGCTGTGGATCAGCGGCTGAGGGAAGAGGGCATCCGCGGAAACGTGTCAATCATTGCGGGGGGAAGCATCCGTTCCAGCGCCGATGTGGTAAAAGCCATTGCTCTTGGCGCGGACGCGGTTTATATCGGCACCGCCGCACTGATCGCGCTCGGCTGCCATCTCTGCCGCTCCTGCCACGCCGGCCGGTGCAACTGGGGCATTGCCACCCAGCAGCCGGAACTGGTCAAGCGGCTTGATCCGGAAGAAGGAGCAAAACGTCTCACCCGTCTGGTACAGGCATGGACCCACGAAATCAAAGAGATGATGGGCGGCATGGGCATCAACTCGATCGAAGCGCTGCGGGGCAACCGGCTCATGCTGCGCGGGATCGGCATGACTGAAAAGGAACTTTCCATTCTGGGAATCCGCCACGCGGGTGAGTGACCCGTGCGAAACGCAAGGAGGAACAAACATGAAGATCAATGCCCAAGGGCTTCACTTTAAACAGCTCAATCAGATGATCCGTTCAGCCCCCGATTCATCCATCGTGATCGACGGCTGCTGCGGTCAGCGGTATATCGCAAGCGGGCTTTCCGGAAAACAGATCGAAATCTTCGGCACGCCGGGGAACGCGCTCGGCTCCTATCTGGACGGATGCGAACTCTTCGTTCACGGAGACGCGCAGGATGCCGCGGGCGACACCATGAACAGCGGCTGCATCGCCATTGACGGGCTCGCGGGAGATGCCGCCGGATACGCCATGCGCGGCGGAAGCATTTATGTACACGGAGACATCGGCTACCGCGCGGGCATTCACATGAAACAGTACAAAGACAAAAAACCTCTGCTGGTTGCAGGCGGCTGTGCAGGCAGCTTTCTGGGAGAATACCAGGCAGGCGGCACGATCATTATCCTGGGGCTCAACAGCGGCGGAGCCGTTCCCACCGGCAACTTCTGCGGCATGGGTATGCACGGCGGAAAAATCTTTCTGCGGTGTGAAAATCCGCCCAAGCGGATCGCAGACCGATTGATCTGCACCCGTGCGGATACAAAAGACCTGGAAGAGATTGCTCCCGCGCTCGACCGGTTCTGCGAACTGTTCGGCGAAAGCCGCGCCGCCATCGACGCGCTGCCGTTTTACGTCATCACACCAGACAGCAGCAACCCTTACAAACAGCTTTACACCTCATGCTGAAGGGAGACCAGACTATGCTGACCGAAACCCAAACCGAAATCCTCCGCTTTGTGCAGGAAAATGATGTGAAATTCATCCGCCTTGCGTTCTGCGACCTGTTCGGCGCGCCCAAAAACATCGCGATTCTTTCCTCTCAGCTGGAACAGGCGTTTGAGCACGGCATTCTGTTCGACGCCTCCTCCATCGCCGGATTTCAGCCGGTGGAATGCTCCGACCTGTTTCTGGTGCCGGACTGCTCCAGCATCAGCATTCTGCCGTGGCGCCCATCGCACGAACGGGTCATGCGGATGGTTTGCAGCGTGAAAAACCCCGATGGAAGCGATTACGCGGGAGACACCCGAAATCTTTTAAAACAGGCGGTGGAACGCGCCGCAGGCATGGGGCTTCTCTGCCGAATTGGAACCGAATGTGAGTTTTACCTTTTCCAGGCAGAGGAAAACGGCCTGCCGTCGACCCGGCCGATGGATAATGGCGGCTACGCCGACATCGCACCTCTTGACAAAGGGGAAAACATCCGCCGTAACATCTGCCTCGCTCTCGAGCAGATGGGGCTTCTGCCGGAACGTTCCTACCATGAGCATGGTCCGGGCCAGAACGAGGTGGATTTCCGCTACTCAGAACCGCTGACCGCCGCTGACAACTTTCTTGTCTTCAAAACGGCGGTCAAAGCCATTGCGTCAGCAAGCGGGCTGTACGCTTCCTTCCTTCCGAAACCGCTAGCCAACAACAGCGGCAACGGGCTTCACGTAAACCTTTCGCTTTCCAAATTCGGAAAAAACATGTTCCGCACCGGGCCGGAGCACTGTGAGTCTGCCGAAAGTTTTATTGCGGGGATATTGGAGCACGCGGCCGAGCTGTCTGTCTTCCTCAATCCGCTCACCAACTCTTACCGCAGACTGGGCGGCTTTGAAGCGCCCCGGTATGTGACCTGGTCTCATCAGAACCGCTCTCAGCTCATCCGCATCCCCGCATCCTTCGGGGAGGACAACCGGATGGAGCTCCGCTCGCCGGACCCATCCTGCAACCCGTATTTAGCCTTCGCTCTGCTGCTTCACGCCGGACTGGATGGAATTGAGCGGCACACGAAACTGGTTGCGCCCTGCAACCGAAATCTTCAGGAAGAAAGCCTGCCCGAAGCCGGCTCCGGCATTGCGCGGCTTCCGGAAAATTTACAGGAAGCGCTTCGGCTGGCCGATCAGAGCGAACTGATCCACCGGATTCTGCCGGATGAAATGTGGAACAAATACCGCGCCGCGAAACAACAGGAATGGGAAGCCTGCGTTCAGGCGGGCAACACCCACATGTTCGAGCTGGAACAATGGTTCCAGCAGATATAAGCATATGCAGGATGAAAGGGGGAATACCATTGGAAAACTTTCTGCTCATATCCGGAAATGAAAAAGCGGTAAAAACCTTGTCTGAGCTTCTCGCCGAGCAGTTCGGCAAACTTCCGGAAACGGTTAAAACCGCGGCAGAAGCCAAAAAACTGTTTTCCTCGCGGCAATATTCAGTCATCGTGATTGCCGTTCCCCTGCCGGACGGTTCCGGTGTTTCCCTCGCGGCCGAGGCGGCAGAAACCACTGCCGGTGTTCTGCTGGTTGTGCGGGACGCGGAAACCTGCCGGCTTCTCTCCGAACAGGAGGAAAAAGGGATTCTGCTTTATCACCCGGGAATGGGGCGCAGAATGTTCCTCTCCGCTGTTCATCTTTGCCGTGCGGTACACCGCCGCCTTGCGCTTACCGCGCCGAAAACCGAGCGTCTGGAACAGAAAATACAGGATATCCGCACCATCGACCGGGCAAAATGCCTGCTCATCCAATATTCGGGGATGAGCGAGGAACAAGCCCACCGTTACCTGGAAAAACAGGCGATGGACCGGCGGATGACCCGGCGGGAGGTCGCAGAAGAAGTTCTGCGGCTGCACAACGTAGAACAGTAATCCCGGTTTTGCGCCATAACTTTTTAAGATAGGAAAGGAACACCATGAAACTGAATTTCACCAAAATGCACGGCTGCGGAAACGACTATATTTACATCGACTGCTTCGATCAAACCGTAGCCGATCCCGCAGCGCTCAGCATCCGTCTGTCCAAGCCGCATTTCGGCATCGGGGCGGACGGCATCATCCTGATTGAGCCGTCCGAACGGGCCGACGCCGCCATGCGCATCTTCAACCAGGACGGAAGCGAAGGAAAAATGTGCGGCAACGGCATCCGCTGTGTGGGAAAATACCTGTACGACAGCGGACGTGTCCCCAAAGAAGCACTTACGGTAGACACCAAAAGCGGCGTGAAAACGCTTCATCTTACCGTGGAAAACCACAAGGTTTCTCAAGTACGGGTGGATATGGGCCCTGCTGAACTGTCCGCCAAAAAAATACCGGTGGAAATCCAGTCGGAACAGGTGGTGGACTACCCGGTGGTGATCGACGGCGTTTCCCGGCGGATCACCTGCGTTTCCATGGGGAATCCGCATTGCGTGGTCTTCTGCCCTGATCCGGACAGCATCGAACTGGAAAAAACCGGCCCGGTCTTTGAAAACAGCCCGCTTTTTCCGGAACAGACCAACACCGAATTTGTCCGTGTGATTGACGACCACACCCTGCAGATGCGAGTCTGGGAACGCGGCAGCGGCGAAACCCTCGCCTGCGGTACGGGCGCCTGCGCCAGCGCGGTAGCGGCTGTATTAAATGGTTATTGCAAAAAAGGGGAAGACATTCTGGTTCATCTGCGCGGAGGCGCACTGACCATACGTTATACTGACGAGACCGTCTGGATGACCGGCCCCGCAGAAACGGTATTTACAGGGGAGGTTGATGTGTGATGACAAAATACATTTTCGTCACCGGCGGTGTCGTATCCGGCCTCGGAAAAGGCATTACCGCCGCGTCGCTGGGGCGGCTTTTAAAAGCGCGCGGGTTTAAAGTTGCCGCGCAGAAGCTGGACCCGTACATCAACATCGACCCGGGTACCATGAGCCCGTATCAGCACGGCGAGGTGTTCGTCACCGAAGACGGCGCCGAGACCGACCTTGACCTCGGGCATTATGAACGGTTTATCGACGAAGACCTCAACCAGTTTTCCAACCTGACGACCGGCAAGGTGTACTGGAACGTCCTCACCAAAGAACGCCGCGGAGAGTATCTGGGCGAAACGGTGCAGGTCATTCCGCACATCACCGGAGAGATCAAACGGTTCATCCACTCGGTGGGTGAGAAAACCGGCGCAGACGTTGTTCTGACCGAAATCGGCGGCACCACCGGCGACATTGAATCTCAGCCGTTTCTGGAAGCCATCCGTCAGTTTTCTTACGACGTAGGCCGGGAAAACTGCCTGTTTTTACACGTTACGCTAGTGCCTTACCTGCAATCCTCCGGGGAATATAAATCCAAACCCACCCAGCATTCGGTCAAGGAACTTCAGTCCTTCGGCATCCGCCCGGACATTATTGTAGCCCGGTGCGATTCCCCGCTGGCACCCGAACTTCTTCAGAAAATTGCGCTGTTCTGCAACGTAAAGCCGGACTGCGTCATTCAAAACCTGACCCTTCCGGTGCTGTATCAGGCGCCCATTATGCTGGAAGAAGCAGGACTCGCCCGCATTGTCCTGCGGGAGCTTTCTCTGGAACAGAAAGCGCAGCCCTGCGACCTGAGCGAATGGAACGAGATGCTTAACCGCATTGCGGCCTGCAAAAAGACCGTGCGCATCGCTCTGGTGGGCAAGTATGTAAAACTTCACGATTCCTACCTTTCGGTTTCCGAAGCACTCCGCCACGGCGGTTATGAAAACGGCGTGCGGGTGGAGATCGACTGGGTGGACAGCGAACAGCTCACCCATGAAAACGCAGGGGAGTATCTCAAAGACGCAGACGGCATCATCCTGCCGGGCGGCTTCGGCGGCCGCGGCATTGAAGGGATGATCGCTGCCGCACGGTACGCCCGTGAACAGGATATTCCATATTTCGGCATCTGCCTCGGCATGCAGATCGCCGCCATCGAACTGGCGCGGGACCTGCTGGGCTTGCCGGAAGCGAATTCCAGGGAGTTTGCCCCGGACGGACCCCACCCGGTCATCGACCTCATGCCGGACCAGCAGGGGAACCTGCCGAAAGGCGGTACCATGCGGTTGGGCGCATATCCATGCCATACCCTCCCCGGAAGCATTTTGGAAGAAACTTACGGCAAACCGGAAATACAGGAACGTCACCGCCATCGGTATGAATTCAACAACAACTACCGCGAAGCGTTCACCCAGCACGGGGTCTGCTTCTGCGGGCTTTCACCGGATGAACGGCTGGTAGAAGCCATCAGTCTGCCTGACCGGCGGTTTTTTGTCGGTGTGCAGTACCACCCCGAATTCAAGAGCCGCCCCAACAAAGCGCATCCGCTTTTCCGCATGTTCATTCGGAAGGCACTGGAATACAGCGAACAACGGCCGGCTGAACCACAAAACGATCAGGAGGAATGAGCATGAAAGTCAACCGCAATTACAGCAATCTGGCGGAAAGCTACCTGTTTTCCACCATCTCCCGAAAGGTGGCGGAATTCAAAGAGTCCCACCCGGAACGGGAGATCATCCGGCTGGGGATCGGCGACGTGACCCTTCCGCTCTGCAAACCGGTTGTTGACGCGCTGGTCGCCGCTTCGGCAGAGCAGGGAGATCCCTCCGCGTTTCACGGCTATGGACCGGAACAGGGGTACGATTTCTTAAAACAGGCGATCGTAGAACACTACCACACCTTCGGCGTTATGGTGGAGCCGGATGAGATTTTCGTCAGCGACGGCGCAAAAAGCGATCTCGGCAACATTCTCGACCTGTTCGATACCGACAACACCGTCCTCATCCCCGACCCGGTCTACCCGGTTTACTGTGACACCAACCTGATGGCGGGACGCCGGATTATCTATATGAACGCCACCAAGGAAAATGGTTTTCTTCCCATGCCGGATGAATCGGTGAAGGCGGATATCATCTACCTCTGCTCGCCGAACAATCCCACCGGTGCGGTTTACACCAGAGAACAGCTTCAAGAATGGGTGGATTACGCTGTGCGGCAGGATGCGGTCATTCTGTTTGACGCCGCTTATGAAGCATTTGTACAAGGCGAACTGCCCCACAGCATTTACGAGGTGCCCGGCGCGCGGGACTGCGCCATCGAGTTCTGTTCCTTCTCCAAAACGGCAGGTTTCACCGGAACACGGTGCGGCTACACCGTTGTACCAGTGAACCTCACCCGCGGCGGGATGTCGCTCAACAAAATGTGGCTGCGCCGCCAGACCACAAAATTCAACGGCGTATCCTATCCGGTTCAGAAAGCGGCCGCGGCCGTCTTCACACCGGAAGGGATGAAGGGCTGCATGGAGCACCTTGCCGTTTATCAGCAGAACGCCAAACTCATTTCAGAAACCCTCACCCGGCTGGGCATCTGGCACATCGGCGGAAAGAACTCCCCGTACATCTGGCTGGAGTGCCCGAACGGGATGGATTCCTGGGTGTTTTTTGATGATCTTCTCTCCCGCGCGGGCGTTGTTGGAACCCCAGGTGCCGGCTTTGGAAAAAACGGCGAAGGCTTTTTCCGCCTGACCTCGTTCGGAAGCCCGGAAAATACGGCACTTGCTATGCAGCGGTTTGAAGAGGCTTACAAATAAGGGGGCGATCAGGTTGGAAAACGAACTGCATGAAGAATGCGGCGTATTTGGTGTATACAATCATCCAGATGCTCCTTCACTGGCCTATTTCGGCCTTCACGCCCTCCAGCACCGCGGGCAGGAAGGCGCAGGCATTGCGGTAAGCAACGGCAGTACCGTCAGCTGCCGCAAAGGGCACGGACTGGTCACAGAGGTTTTTTCTTCGGATGAACTCGAACAGCTTTCCGGCTGCAACAGCATCGGTCATGTGCGCTACTCCACTTCCGGAGGAAGCGAACTGGAAAATGTACAGCCCATTGTCGCGCGTTCCAAAATCGGCTGCATTGCCGTAGCGCACAACGGGCAGATCGTCAATGCCGACGAACTGCGTGAATCGTTAGAAGAGCAGGGAAGCATCTTCCACGGCAGCAGTGACAGTGAAATCATCCTCCATCTCATCCAGCGGGCAAAGGGAAGCCTTTTGGAAAAGATCAAGTCTGCCTGTTGTCAGCTTGACGGCGCTTTTTCGGTGCTGATCCTCACCGAAAAAAGCCTGTACGCCATCCGCGACCGGAACGGGCTCCGGCCGCTTTCTCTTGCCCGTTTGGGGGAAGGATTCTGCGTCAGCAGCGAGACCTGCGCGTTCGATGGGGTAGGCGCCTCCTTTCTTCGCGACATCGCCCCCGGCGAGATTGTAAAATGCTCCGCACATGGGATGGAAAGCTGTTTTTATACCGCGCGGACAGAGCCCCGCCTCTGCGCTATGGAGTACATCTACTTCTCCCGCCCGGACAGCCGCATTGACGGACGCAGTGTGCATGAAATGCGCAAACAGACCGGCCGCCGACTCGCTGAACAGGACAAAGGCCGGCTGCAAGCCGATCTTGTCATCGGTGTTCCGGATTCCTCCCTTCCCGCCGCGATTGGATACAGCGAGGCCAGTGGATTGCCGTATGAGCTGGGGCTTATCAAAAACCGATATGTCGGCCGCACCTTCATCAAACCGAACCAGGCCCAGCGTGACCTGAGCGTGCGGATGAAACTCTCCGCCGACCGAGCGGTCATCGCCGGCAAGCGGATCGTACTCGTCGACGACTCGGTCGTCCGCGGCACCACCTCCAAACGCACTATACGGCTGTTGAAAAACGCCGGTGCGGCTGAGGTGCATCTGCGCATCGCGTCGCCGCGGGTTCTCTTTCCCTGTTTTTATGGGGTGGATACCTCTACCCGTGAGGAGCTCATCTCCGCCCGGTTGTCCGAACAGGAACTCTGCCGGGAACTGGAAGCGGATTCGCTCCATTTCCTCACCTCAGATGATTTAAAAGAAATTTACGGCGGTGAGCAATTCTGTTTCGCCTGCTTCGGCGGGCAATATCCAACCCGTTTATACAGTCATACAAATTCAATTTAAATCATTATAACTTGCAAAAATATTGCTTTTATAAGCTCGTATTTTAGTTAATCCAACAAAATATGAAGTTTTTATGATTTTATCTTGCAAATCGATTGACAATTACATAGAGTTTGTTATAATAAAAACAAGCAAAGGCGCTGTGGGAAAAATTCCCGCAGCGCCTTTTTTCGAATACATTGGCCATGTATTTGTTTTAAGCAAGGAGGTTCATGGTAATGTTTCAGTCAGTTGATACCATCTGGGTCCTTTTGGGAGCCGCACTGGTATTCTTCATGCAGGCGGGTTTCGCAATGGTAGAAACCGGTTTTACCCGTGCGAAAAACGCCGGCAACATCATTATGAAAAACTTAATGGATTTCGCCATAGGCACGCCGATCTTCTGGTTGCTCGGTTTCGGGCTGATGTTCGCGGGCACCGGCGCATTGGTCGGCGGGTTTGACCCGACCATTCAGGGGGACTATTCCTTCCTTGGCCTGTCGGTTCCAACTCCGGCGTTTATCATTTTCCAAACTGTGTTCTGCGCGACTGCCGCAACCATTGTTTCCGGCGCGATGGCAGAACGTACGAAATTCATTTCCTACTGTATTTACAGCGCAGTCATCAGCGCTGTGATCTACCCCATCTCCGGTCACTGGATCTGGGGCGGCGGCTGGCTCGCACAGCTTGGCTTTCATGATTTCGCCGGTTCCACAGCCGTTCACTTGGTCGGCGGTGTCGCGGCACTGGTTGGTGCTAAAATCCTCGGTCCCCGTATTGGTAAATACGATAAAAACGGTAAACCGCGTGCCATTCTTGGCCACAGCTTAACGCTTGGCGCCTTGGGTGTGTTCATCCTCTGGTTCTGCTGGTTCGGATTCAACGGCTGCTCCACCCTGTCCATGACTGGTGACGATGCCCTGACCAGCGCAGGCAACATTTTTGTAACGACCAACCTGGCTGCCGCAACTTCTACGGTTGCTGTTATGATCATCACCTGGATCCGCTACAAGAAACCGGACATTTCCATGACGCTCAACGGTTCGCTTGCCGGCTTGGTTGCCATCACGGCAGGATGTGACGTGGTCGACCCGATTGGCGCGTTCTTCATTGGCCTCATCGCCGCGTTCGTTGTTGTATTCGGTATTGAATTTGTGGATAAAGTCCTCAAAATCGATGACCCGGTTGGCGCAATCGGCGTTCACGGTTTCTGCGGCGCAACCGGTACCCTGCTGACCGGCCTGTTCGCCCGCTATCTGACCGACGACAACGGAAATCCGCTCGGCCTGTTCTACGGCGGCGGCTTCCAGTTCCTCGGAACACAGGCTTTGGGTGTTGTTTCGGTCATTGCCTGGGTTGGTGTGACCATGACCATTGTCTTCCTTGTCATCAAGAAAACAGTTGGTCTGCGTGCTAGCCGTGAAGAAGAAATCCGCGGCCTGGATATTACAGAGCACGGCATTGAAAGCTCTTATGCTGACTTCATGCCGGTACCGCCGCAGGTTCTTACCGGTGAAACAGAATATGCTCCACGCATCGCCGCTGTGATGCCGCAGAGTGTTCCGGTTGCTTCCGCAGTTCCGGTCGAGCACGTTCCGGCTGAAACGGTTTCCGCTGAGGCAGACGGCAAAAAGCTGACCAAAATCGTCATGGTCTTCAATCAAGAGCGGTTTGAAGCACTCAAAGAAGCCATCAATGAAATTGGTGTTTCCGGTATGACTGTGACCCAGGTTCTGGGCTACGGCATCCAGAAAGGGCACCCCGTCTTCTACCGTGGTGTTCAACTCGATCAGGCAAAACTGTTGCCGAAAGTCAAAGTTGAAGTCGTTGTAAGCAAAGTACCGGTCAAAACAGTGATCGACACCGCACGCAAGGCACTGTATACCGGCAACGTGGGCGACGGTAAAATCTTCGTCTACGATGTGGAAGATGTTGTCAGAGTGCGTACTGGTGAACACGGCTACGACGCGCTGCAGTATGATAACGAGGACTAACAGCACGTTAAAAGCCGCCGGTTGACCGGCAACAGGTACATAAACGTTTAAACAGCAATCCAATCAACCTCTTACCCCCCCAGAAGGGCCGGGGATGCGATATGCATCCCCGGTCTTTTTATTCCTTTCATCCTACTCCTTTTGAAGCCGTCTATTTGTTTCGGCAAGGAACAGGCTTTCCCGGGAAATCGGATGCCTGAAACACAAAACAGCCGCCGGAAAATTCCGACGGCTGTTTTGTGTTTTTCAGCGGCTTCAGACATCGCACAAAGCGACAGGCTCGGGTTAAAGCACTGCCTCCGCAGGTGATCGGTCGCTATATTTTTTACAACAAGTATAAAAGAATCAATTTATACAATTGTGTATTCAAAATTTTCCCAATGCAGGGTCATCCCCTCATCCACGCCTGGCGGGAGAAGCGCCATCGCGACCGGGTTGAGTTCTTCCTCCTGGGGGGCGTCCACCCGGCGAAGCATGGCATAATCCCCGTTGATGCGCACGACCAGATAATCGATCGGTTCCATTGTCAGTCCTCCTTTCGCACGCCGCTCAAATCAAACGGCGGAATGTATTCCTTTTTGGCGGATGCGCGCTCCTGCACATATCCATCCAAATCCAGTTCAAACAGCCTGTCTAGCACCCGGTCATACTCCCGTTTGGAGATCCGGCGGTTCAGCTCCGGAAAATTGGGGGCCCTGCCGCAGGGGAGGTACTGCGCCATCACGCTCACCGGCGTACCGTCCGGCAGATGTTCTTTGCACCACTCCAGCACCCGTTCGCTCTCATCCTGGTGCGAGGGAAGAATGAGGTGCCGCACCATCGTGCCCGAACACATCAGCCCGTTTTCATCGTATACCGGAGCGCCGGTCTGGCGGCACATCTCCAATATGGCGGCGGACGCATACGCAAAATAATCCGCCGCACCCGAATAGGTGCGGGAAAGTTCCGGGGAGATGTATTTTAAATCCGGCAGATAAACATCCACCAAACCCTCCAAGCGTTTTAAGCTCTCCACCGTTTCATATCCACCTGTATTGTACACCACGGGGACCGGCGGCCGGTACCGGGTAAGCACCCGTTCCAGCACCGGGATATACGGCGTGGGGCTGACAAGGTTGATGTTGTGCGCCCCCTGTGCCACCAGCTCCCTAAAAATCTCCTCCAGCCGCTGCTCGCTCACCGTTTCGCCGTATCCGCCGTGGCTGACCAAGTCATTCTGGCAGAAGACACAGCCCAGCGTACAGCCGGAAAAAAACACCGTGCCGGACCCGTTTGTCCCACTGATGCACGGCTCCTCCCAGTGGTGCAGGCCCGCGCGCGCCAGACGGGGCAGGGTGCCCTGCCGGCAGTAACCGGCGCCTGTTTGCTCTTCACGCGGCGCATGGCAGTGCCGCGGGCACAAATCACAAATCAAGTCCATTCCTCCGTTTTTTGTCAAATGCTTCCCGGGTTTTGTTCCAGCCATACCGACCGGCGGCCGAATCAACGCCGGCGTTTGAGAACCAGTGTTTTTGAACACAGGCGGAATCCTGTTCTCCGACATCGACCGCCGACCATCCCGGCGCGACCGGTTCCTATCTTCGCGTTCTCAGAACAAGGGGGAAATGCTTTCCGCTCACCGTCTGCCGTTCAATCGTTCCAAAAACAGCCTTGAGAATTTAGGCGCGTACAATTCCATCGCTTCAGGCGAAATTCAAAAACACCGGTAAAACATGGGTTCCGGCAGATTGAAAATGCCGTTTGAAACAGCTAAACTTTAAACATCCTCCAAGTGTTTTACCGTGCCGAATCTTCTCCGGACAATTATTGTTTGTCGCCCTCATCCGGCCGGATGCCAAACCGTTCCATCAGCCGAACCGTCTGGGAAGAGGGCAGCCCCATAATGGCGAAAAAATCCCCGCTGATGGAGCGGATATAAGCGCTCCCGCGCCCCTGCACCGCATACGCACCCGCCTTGTCAAACGGCTCGCCGGTTGTCAGATAGGCCTGTATCTGTTCTTCGGTCATAGGAAGAAAGGTGACGTCCGCTTCGGCAACGACCGTCTGCACATCTCCACGTCCCGCCAGTGTGACCCCCGTGTAGACCTGATGGGTCTTTCCCGAAAGCAGGCGGAGCATCCGGGCGGCGTCCTCCCGGTCACGCGGCTTGCCTAAAATCTCCCCGGCGACCGACACGACCGTATCCGAACCAAGCACAACGTCATCCGGGCGGCGCGCGGCGGTCTCCAGTGCCTTCCGGCGGGAAAGCTCAGCCACCGCGTCGTGCGGGGCGATGCCTTCGGGAAGGCTTTCATCCACATCCGCCGGGTCTACCAAAAAGGAATACCCCAGCATGGTCAAAATCTCTTTTCTCCGGGGCGAACCGGAAGCCAATATCAGCATGTTTCTTCTCCTTTGTTGTTTCATCCGCCGCTCAATATGCGGCCAAAAAACGCCTCGCTCGTTTCACCGGGCGCGCGGTTGCATCGCCGGAGCATGGAAAGCTCATCCCCGGGCCGGATCTGATTAAGCCCCTCGTCGCAGGAAAGGGTCACCCGGAACCCCATGGAAGAAAGAATCTCTTCCGAATGCTCCGCGTACTGCCCGTAAGGGTAAGCAAAGGTCACCGGATATTTTCCTGTGTGCTCCAGCAAAAGCTGCTGCAGCTTTCCAACATCCGCTGTAAGCGCCTGCCGGTAGGCTTCCTCGGTCTCATCCGGGCGCTTGCTGGCCCCGCGCCGGCCTTCCATGGTGTGCATGTCATAGCTGTGGTTAGCAATCTCCACCAGACCGGAACGGCTCATTTCCGAAATCTGTTCCCAACTCACATGGGAGTAATTGGGGCTCTGGTGCTCACCGGGCGCGAGTTCATCGGTCGGCCGGCCGAATACCGAAAGAACGCACTTCATCCCATATTGCTTCATGAGGGGATACACATAAACATAATTGTTATAATACCCGTCGTCGAAGGTAAGAACGACCGGTTTTTGCGGAAGCGTCCCGGTACCGTCCACATAAGCAAGCACCTCCCGCATGGTCACAGCGGTGTACCCGTTTTCCTTCAGGTAACAAAGGTCCGCTTCCAGCTGTTCGGGCGGGAGAACATAGGTGCCGGTCAGCGCCGGGTCCTTCAAAATGCTGTGGTACATGATGACCGGCAGGGTGACCGCGCCGTCTGCCGACGCGGGCAGTGCCTCATCGGCAGAAAAAGCCGGCAGGCCCGCAAGAAAGACCGCCAAAGCGGCGAACAAGGTAACAAACAGGTGCTTTATGTTCAGCCGGATAACCACCGCAATCCCTCCACAGAAAAGAACGCCGGCAGTAAACCGGCTGATTCCATTCTATGCGCCGCGGGGCATGCTCTATTCCGGGCGGTCCAGCACCATCTGGCGGTAATCGAGCGGCTCATACCCTTTCCTGCGGTAAAGATTTGCCGCCCCCTGATTGCTTTCACAGACCTCCAGGCGAAAGCGTTTTACATCCGGGTATTCGTTCCGGACCCAGTCAAGAAAAGCGCCGCCGATTCCTCTGCCTCGAAACTGGGGCAGGGTATAAATCTCTTCCAGCCAGACCACCTTGCCGCCCGCCTCGTTGGAAAAGGTGAACGAAAGCTGCGCGTAACCGGCGCAAACGCCGTCTTCCTCAAACATCACACCGCGCAGATAAGGCCCTTGTTTCAAAATCTCGTCAAAGGTGCGCTGCATATGTTCCGGCGGGATGACGTGGTCCACCGCATCGCCGGAGTAAAAGTCCCGGCACATGGTAAGAAACTGCTCCCGGTCCTGTTCGGTAAAATCACGAAACTGCATGAAACATCCCTCCGTTTTGTTTCCTTCACTATATCATATCCAACGGCACGCCGCAAGCCCGCAAGGCAGAAGTCGCCCGCCTTGCTCTGCGGCCTCAGATATAAAAAAACAGACTGCCAGCAGTCTGACAGCCTGTCGTTTTATACAATCAAATTTCCGGCTGCTCCACCGGGCAGCAAACTGTTTCCGAACCAGTTTCTTCCGGTGGCTGTGCAGATTCCAGCCGCTGTTCCGCTCTCCCTTGGTAAACCGTGTTACAGAACATGACCACCAGACTGACCGCAGGCAGGAGCATCATCACAAAAATCATACGGTCAACCCCCAGCGCGGTCGAAACGACCCCGCCAAGATAGCTTCCCATGATGTTACCAAGCCCCATGCAGGCGCCGTAAGTCGTCTGTGCCGTAAACAGCGAACGGTGATCCACCACCTGCTGGATGTACATAACGACCGCGCACAGCATAATGCCGTAAGCCGGTCCATGGAAGACATGCGCCAGAATAATCGCCGGGATGCTGTCCGCCGCCGCGAGCAGGAACATTTTAATGAGGATCGAAGTGTATCCCACGCACATGAGCGCCGCCGGACGAAACCGGTGGGCAACCCTCGACATCAGCAGAAGAAAACACATCTCCACCCCGGACATGACCGACAGAACAATGCCGTAATCCATGTTCCCGCCGCCAAGCTCGGTGAGCTTGACCGACATGAAGGTGTGCCCCGCATTCATCCCGGTCGTCATAAGCATATAGGTGACAACAAGGATGAGAAACGGGCGGTTTTTGATGAGTTTTTTTAGAATATCCGAAAAACATTCCTCGCCTTCCTTCGCCTCCGAACGCTTTTTGGCGATGACGGCGGCCGGCTCTTTTGTTTTCAGCACGATCAGGCAGAAAACAATACAGCAAAGCAGGAAAGAGGGGGTCATCAGCCACATGCCGAACCGGTCGAGCAGAAGCCCGTACCCGAACGCGGTAAACGCGTAGCCCATAGAACCGAAACTGCGCACCGCGGCATAGTTGATGTGATGGCCGTTGGCGTTGAGCCGCATGATCCAGGCGTCGATCACCTGCGCCAGCGGCTGGTACATAAAGCCAACCACCATCATGGCAAACACGGTAAGCGGCATGCTGCTTTCCGAAAAAGGGATGATGAGTGAAGCAAGCATGGCAACAAGCAGACCCAGCAGAAAAATCTTTTTGATTTTCGGCCGGCGGTCGCAAAGAAGCCCCCACAGCGGCTGCGCCAGCACATTGCTCAGCGCCACCAGCATGGTTGCCACGCCGATAGAGTAGTTGTCATACCCGCGGCTGTTGTACAGCATGACCGAGAACTGTAAAATGGTGCACTGAGCCATCCAGTACATTCCCTGAAGCAATCCGTACCGCAGGTTGACGGTTGTGTTTTTGTTCATAAGTGAAATCCCTCATAAAAAACAGCAGACAAAAAATTCCGCGGGAGTTCACACCCCACTGCCGAACAAAAGGCGGGACAGACCGGCTTCGGTCCGCCCCGTCTTTCACTGTCTACTTTTTTCGGTTTAGATGGTGCCGTCCCAGGTGGAAACTTCTTTGTTCTGTTTTTCTTCCTCGTCAAACCAGCGCTGGGTCACACATTTGCTCTCAGTGAAGAAGCGGTAAGCATCTTTGCCAAGGCAGTGCAGATCGCCAAAGAAGGAATCTTTATGACCGGCAAACGGGAAGAAGCCAACCGGTACCGGAATGCCAACGTTGACGCCGACCATACCGCCGTCGGTATGACGAACGAACTCACGCGCAAAGTAACCGTTCTGGGTGAAGATGACCGAACCGTTTGCATACGGGTTCGCGTTCATAACCGCAAGGCCTTCCTCGAAGTTCTTCACACGTTTGATGCACAGAACCGGGCCAAAGACCTCTTCGTCGCCGATGGTCATGTCAGCGGTCACATGGTCGAAGATGGTCGGGCCGACATAATAGCCTTCCTCATATCCTTCTACCTTGTAATTTCTGCCGTCAAGAACCAGTTTCGCGCCTTCACGAACGCCCTTGTCAATGTCGGCGATGACTTCGTCATAGTGTTTTTTATAGGTGATCGGGCCGAGCTTGGAGGTCTTGTCATAAGCCGGGCCAACTTTGATGTTCTTCGCCTGTTTCACAAGCTCTTCCACAAATTTGTCCGCGATTGCTTCCTCAACAACACAGCAGGAGAGAGCCATGCAGCGCTGACCGGCACAGCCGTACGCGGAGTTGATAACGCCCGCAACGGTACGCTCAATCGGCGCGTCAGACATAACAAGCGCATGATTTTTCGCCTGAGTCAGGCACTGAACGCGTTTGCCGTTTGCCGCCGCTTTCTGGTAGATCTTCTTACCAACCGGGGTAGAACCAACAAAGGTGATACCTTTAACATCCGGATGCTCCAGAATGGTGTCGATCTCATTTCTCGAGCAGGTAACGATGTTGACAACACCGTCCGGAACGCCGGCGTCTTTGTAAAGCTGCGCGAACATCATCGCTGTTTTCGGAGTAAGGCTTGCCGCTTTCAGAACGATGGTATTACCGCACGCGATGCAGATCGGGGTCATCCAGCCAAACGGAATCATGGCAGGGAAGTTGACCGGAACGATGCCGGCAAAAACGCCCATTGATTCACGGTAAAGAACCGTATCAAATCCTCTGGAAGCATCCATCAGGCTTTCACCCATCATCAAAGACGGAACCTGTGTTGCAACTTCGGTGCCTTCTTTCGCTTTCAGAACGTCACCTTCCGCTTCCGACCAAACCTTGCCGTTTTCTTTGGCAACACACATGGTCAGCTCATCCATACGCTCGATGATGAGGTCGCGGATCTTGTACATGATCTGCGCACGTTTGATAGCAGGAGTGCTGCTCCAGCCCGGATATGCCGCTTTTGCCGCCGCGATTGCCGCGTTGACTTCTTCTTCGGTGCAGCAGGGAGCTTCGCCGGTCTTTTCGCCGGTGCTCGGGTTGTGCAGGTCATAGTATTTGTCGGTCTTGGACTCGACGAACTCGCCGTTGATGAACATTTTGAGTTTTTCCATGGTTGTAATCCCTCTTTTGTAGTGTGATTTTATTTCACATAGTCGTCGATGTCGACGTCCTCGTGATAACGGTAACCAGACGGATCTGCCGCAGGTGCGTAAACGCAGACCGCTTTCATTTCGGTTTCACCGGTGTTCTGCAGCATGTGAATCTTTCCTTTTGGGAAAACAATCACACTGCCGGTTTCAACCGGTTCTACCTCGCCGTCGATGAGCACACGCCCCGAACCGGAGATGATATAGACGAGTTCCTCGCCGTTTGGATGGGAATGCGCCGGTTTTACCTTTGCACCGGGTGCCACCCGGATGACACAGCTGGAAAGAAATTCACAGCCGTCTTTTTCCGGTGTGATGACCCAGCGCAGTTTTCTGCCGGGAAGGTCGTTTTCCGGAATGTCGCTTTCGCGTACGTTGATCATGTTCACTTACTCCTTTTTTGCCGGTTTAACCGAGTTTCTGTTCGATGCGTTCGGCCAGCTGAGCGCCAGAAAGCCCAAAGGCTTTGGTGAGCTGCGCGTAGGTGCCGGAATGCACGAACTGCGGCGCGCCGGTCTCATCCAGCATGTTGACGGTGAGAATGCGGGATGGGTCCATGACCTCTCCCTCACGCAGCAACAGCTTCGGCAGTTTATTTGCAAGGTAGCCGTTGTTCTGCTCTGCCAGGACAACCGGTTTGCCGGAACGGTACAGGGTGAGGAGCATCTCCTCGTCGACCGACGGCATATCCACTACCTTCACGGAAATACCCTTTTCTTTCAGGGCATCCGCCGCGGCAAGCGCTTCATACACACCGCGCCCGTAAGAAACAATAACCGCCTGGTCATCATCGCTTTCCCGCAGGGTGTAGCCTTTGCCGTACTCAAACTTCATATCGTCGGGATAAATAGCCGCGGACGCCTTGCGCAGAATACGCAGGTACACAAGCCCTTTGTTGCCTTCCGCGATCCATTTCATCGCTGCCTTGAGCTGTGCCGGGCAGCAGATGGTGATGATCTTCAAATGGGCCATCTGGTCAAAGAAGAGGATGTCGTCGTTGCCCATGTGTGTGGCGCCATTGGTCTGGGTCTCCATATCCGGGGCAGTCGCCACAAAGGTGAGATCCAGCCCATGTCCTTCGGTGAGCCAGCCGCCTTCGGTCTCCATCGCTTCCAGGCGTTCCTGATAGCTGACCGCAATACGGCGCATGACTCTCCAGTCAAAGAAGGGGCAGAAGGTCGAAACCCAAACATTCTTACCGACCGAAGCAAACGCTTCGCCGATGTTCATCATGTTGCTTTCCGCAATGCCCACGTTGAGCGCGCGGGTCTTATCCACCAAAATAGCGCCTTCCTGCAGGCCGCTGGTGGAAGAAAGGTCAGAGTCGACTGTAACGATCTTCTGGTCTTTCGCGAATTCTTTCATCATCCCTTTGACGATGTCAGACGCCGCGTAGGATTTTCCAGCCTCTACCACAGGAAGCTTCGCTTCGTCGTAACGGACTGCTTTGTCGCGGGGAGCTGCCGGTTTGGTCTTGACCACCGGAACGCCCGGCTCTACTGCAGTCGCACGGCCGTCGCTGTCGAGCTTTAAGCAGAGGTTCATCTCTTCGGCCGCTTCACGCAAAGCCGCTTTCGCTTTGTCGCACGCCAGCGCGTTATAATAGGAAACAAACGCGTCCACCCGGCCGGCGCGGCGGTTCAGCTGCATGATAATCTCCTGCTTGCCGACCTCTTCGTTTAAGGTGATTTTATGCCCGTTGATGGCGCTCGCGAAGCTGCCGGAACCTTTGGTCGCGTTGCAGACGATCGCGGTCGGTTTTCCGTTCCGGTTTTCATGGAACGCGTCAAACGCCGCTTTGACCGGCGCATATCCGGTCGCGTCCACTTCGATTACACGGTAGCCGAACGCGCGCAGTTTGTCGGAAATATCGTCCATGCAGACGATCATTTTGCTCACATTATCAAGCTGTCCGCCGTTTTTGTCCACGATGACGCACAGGTTGTCAAGCCGCGCTTCAGCGCCGTACATAAGCGCTTCCCAAACGCCGCCCTCCTGCATTTCGCCGTCGCCGACCATGCAGTACACATCACTCTGCGGATACTCTTTCGCGGCGATGGCAAGCCCGACTGCCGCGGAAATGCCCTGCCCGAGCGGACCGGTCGAAATAGGCACACCCGGCAGAATCGGCCCGGGGTGGCCGTTTAAAATGCTTTCGTAGGAACGGGAACCCTTGAGCAGCTCAGCGTCAAAATAGCCCTTGTCCGCATAAACTGCGGCAAGCGCCGCAACCGCATGCCCTTTGCTCAAAATAAACTGATCCTGTCCCGGTTCGGTCGGCTGCTCCACGTTCAGTTTCATGCCGCCGCCATAGTACAGGCTGACCATCGTCACAACTGCGGAAAACGCGCCGCCGGCGTGCACGCCGTGATCGATGGCATCCAGCCCCTGTTGAAGGATGGAATTGCGTATATCGGAATCCTTGATTTCAAGAAGCTTCAACAAGCCTTCTTCGATTGCTGGATCGTTTTTGTAAATCTTTTCCACCTTGGTACGAGTCCTTTCAAAAAATCTTCGGTTTTCCCAAACATTGCGGCAGGCCGTTTTCAGGTCTGCCGCAACGCAGAAAAAACCTTATTTATCGTAACTGTCGATGATCTTCTGAATAATATCCGGAATACCGCGTCCCGGAATGTTGGAATACATCGGTACACAGGTCGGGTGTTCCTCGGTCGGGAACCAGGTGTACGCATCCGGATAGAACTCCGCCATCTTCTTTGCGCACTGGCCGTAAATGAGCACAGGGCCTTTTACATCCTTGATGTACGGCTCAAACTGCAAACCGACAAAAATGGTGATCGGCTCACGGAGCTTATCCAAGAGACCTGCAACATACGCGGCATCCAAGCCCATGCGGACCATAACACGGCAGCCCGGCTCACAAGCGGAACCGACAATGACGTTGACATTTTTGAATTTACCGCAGAGCACACTGTCCTGACGGTTGAAATGACGGGAAACCTTCTCCACCGGCACGCCTTTGAGCTCAATCTCATCCAGCTTGTTGGTGCCGAGGCCTTCCGCCGCGCCCATAACAGTAGACGGCAGATTGCCCGGGTTGTCCCACTGCATCAGCATTTCCGCAACGGTGTCGATTGCGACCGGGTCAGAACCGCCGTAGGTGGTGTTCCAGTCAACGATACGGTCGTCCGGATACGGGCTGAACGGCCCATTGCCCTGGCAGGTCCAGAGCGAGTCAACGATAAACCAGTCCGGATCAGCAGCCGAGGTGAGGTTCGCGATCTTCTGGTAGATATCATCACGGTGGCATTCAGACATCCACTTATAATCCGGGCAGAGACCGAACTGCAGCTTCATAGCATTGGTCAGACCGGTGTGGATATGTACTTTCATCTTCGGCAGGCCGATGTAAACGTCTGCTTCTTTGACCACCTTCGGGAACGGGAAGCAGGCATAGGAAATCGGGCGGTTCATGTTGTGCATTTCCCACTCGGTATTTTCCAGCGCGACCAGCTCAGCGCCGGTCTTCTCCGCGACCGCTTTGATGCCGCAGACCTCGAAGCACTTCATGGTGTCCTGTCCAAGTGCGCAGCGTTCACCGATCTGAACCTTTTTCGGTTTCTGCTCGTTGACCACTTCGATGAGCGCCTGGAGCATTCTCGGGTCGGTGGTAAAACCATTTTCGGCCGGGGATGTATTAACAGTATTGATCTTAATGAAAACAACGTCACTCTCGTGAACGATGTTCTGCATGCCGCCTTTGGTATCATCGGCGATCTGGCGGATCATGTCTTTGATCCGCTCCACATGCTCCTGCGTGTAGTTGGACGGAGTACCGAGGTCGCCGTCATAATGTGCGATGGATACAATTGATTTTTTTGCCATGCTTCTCCCTCCTGCTTCTGTTATGCGACCCTGCCGGCCGGTGTATAAACGCCGGCCGGTAACCGGGTATTTATTTCATGTAGCCAATCTTTTCCAGATACAGCTTGTTGCCGTGTACGGCTTCCTGCGGGGTGACCGGCATATTGATACCGGCATCCAGCTCGACCATGACCGCACCTTTAAAATCTCTCGCCGCAAAGTAATCAAGAATACCCTTGAGGTCAACTACACCGTCGCCCAGGATGCAGTAGTTGATGTAACCGGTTGCGTCGATCTCTTTGCCGTTTTCGCCGAAGTTGAAGTAGGTTTCGCCTTCAGCAACGTCATTGAGGGTGGAGTCAAATTCCAGCTTGCCGCCGAAATCTTTAAAGTGAACATGCTTGACCAGCGGCTCAAAGGTCTTGATGATCTCCAGCGGATCCGCGCCGCCTTTCTGAATCTGTCCGATATCCGGCGCCATAGCGACATATCTTGGGTCGATTCTCTGGAAGAAATCCATGATCTCTTCTTTGGTCTCGACCGGGGTACCGGTGTGCGGATGATAGCAGAGGGTCAGGCCCATATCCTGCATCATTTTGCCGCATTCGTTGACAAAATCGACGATATAATCCCGGTGCTCCAGGTATTTTACCTTTCTGCGGTCGACAATGTCACCACCGAACGCAACATGGGTACCGCCCTGCGAAAGCAGGATGCTGCCCTGTTCTTTGATCTTGTTAAACTGCTCCTGACGCTTGTCGGGGTTGATGATATCATGCGAGAAATAAGCCGACCAGAGCGGAAGTCCGCATTCCTCAAACAGGCCGAGTTTCCCCTGCGCCTTGATTTTCGGAAGAACCCAGCCAAACAGCTCGATCCCGCCGAAGCCCTCCGCCGCAATGGTGCGGATAGCATCCTCATAATCATCGTCATTCAGCCAGGTAATACCTGTATGGCCGATTCTAAGTTTCTGCTCGCTCATTCATTGACCTCCTTGTTTTCTCTGCCGGCTGCCGGAATTATTTCTCATTTCTCCAGGAATATTGCGGCTCATAGCCCAGCAGTTTTCTTGCTTTTTCAATAGAGAACAGGCCGTCATGCCCTTTCAGGTTTTTGACCATGTCCGCCAGTTTCGGGTAAAGTTTTGCGTAAAATTCCGCCGACTCCGGCTCCAGATGGGTGTCGGTCCAAACGTTGAACGCCTCGTACGGATGCGGCAGGCTGCCGATCTTCTGAAGAGCCAGGTCAGTGAAAACAGCAATGTCACGCGCATCTACATATTCATAGATGGTGCAGGTCATAACCTTTTCACGCTCATTGTCCGGAATCAGCTCAAATCCACGGTGGAACACATGGGTTTTGCGGCTGGCTTCGGAATTGTAGTAGTACACGCCAAGCAGACGCATCGCAATGGCGTTCATATCATACGCGCGGACAAACGCTTTCATGATCTCCTCGCCCAAATATTTGGAAAGAGAATAGCTGTCTTCCGGCTCGCAGGGATGTTCCTCGTCGATCGGCAGATATTTCGGCATAAAGTCATGTCCCGAAATGCGGAAGCCCATGCCGTAGGAGAAGAAGCTGGTCGCCGTGATAACGTTTTTCACGCCCATCCGGCGGGCAGCGTCCATCACATAGAACACACCCATTGTGTTGATCTTCATCGTGTTGTCTTCCGGCTGGGTCCAGGTAGTGCGGATGCCGTCGCTCGCCGCGCCGATCCCGGTGCGGTCCGCATACGGCGGCTGAAGCTCCACATTGTACGGGATCGCGCCCAGATGGACGATCGCATCCGGCTGCGCCATGGCGATGGCTTTCATCAGGTCGCCGATGTTTAAAAGATCCGCTTTCACAAACGGAACGCCCCGTTTCGCGTTTTCACTGTCCGGGCGGGGAAGTACAATGTCTGTCCCAACAACGTTATAGCCCTGATCCTGCAAATATGGTACAACAAAATTTCCAAGTTTACCGGAAGCACCGGTCACCAATACATTTTTGATCATGATAAATTCCTCCGATTACATCGTGTGTAAGTCAGCCCATGTTTGACTCATGGGTATCAAGTCGGTTTGTTCTGTTTCTGATCATTTTGGTATGGATTTTATCGTTTGTTCTTCGGATTCGGGGGAAATGCGGGTGCGGTTACCCGCAGGCAAAACATCCGTTTTTATTTCTGATTCTTCCAGGAATACTGCGGATGATAACCCAGCAGCTCTTCCGCCTTGCGGATACTCAAGAGGCCTTCGCCTTCACGCAGGCCGTCCAGCTTATCTTTGAGGGTCGGGAAGCGTTTTTCATAAAATTCTTTGGTATCCGGAACGTCGAAACGAACGTCGGTAATAACGTTGAACGCCTCGTACTGGTTCGGCAGTTTGCCCAGCTTGTCAATGGCAAGTCCGGTGAATACAGCAATGTCACGCGCATCTACATACTGGTAGGTGTTGCCGGTGATCACGCCGTCTTCCGGAGTCTCCGGATAGGACTGGCCCTGTCCGAGGTCATACATCGCGCGGCTGCGTTCCATATCATGGTAATAAACACCCATCAAACGCATAGCAACGGTGTTCATGTCATACGCGCGGGTAAACGCTTTCATGATCTCCTCACCCAAGTATTTGGAAAGGGAATAGGTGTCTTCCGGCCAGCAGGGATGCTCCTCGTCGATCGGCAGATATTCCGGAACGAACGGCTCGCCGCTCAAACGGAAGCCCAGACCGTAGGAGAAATAGCTGGTCGCTGCGATTACGTTTTTCACGCCCATCCGGCGGGCAGCATCCAGAATGTAGAACATGCCCATGGTGTTGATGTTCATGGTGTTGTCTTCCGGCATGGAGTAGTTGGAACGAACGCCATCCAGCGACGGGCCCTTCTTTGGGGTGGTGTCATACGGCGGCTGGAGTTCGGAGTTGAACGGGATAGCACCCAGATGGATGATGACGTCCGGCTGCGCCATAGCGATGGCTTTCATCAGGTCACCGATGTTCAAAAGGTCCGCTTTCACAAACGGAATGCGGCGTTTCGCGTTTTCACTCTCCGGATTTGGCAAAACAATGTCGGTACCAACGATGTTGTAACCTTTGTCCTGCAGGTAGGGAGCAACAAAATTGCCGAGTTTACCGGAAAAGCCGGTAATCAAAATATTTTTTACCATGTCTGATTCCTCATTTCAATGTAGAGATTATTGTATCAAAAGAATAGTGCTGTGATTCGATTTGTCTGTTTTAAACGTTTTTCCGTATATACCACGCAAGAGATGGAACAAAACACGCCCCATCTCTTCGCGGTCAGATGCCGATGGTTCAAAGCCGTTTCTGCAGCGTATGCGGTATGCCGGAAGGTTGTTTGCTGTGATGAAAACTGTTGTGTTTGCCGGTATCTATTTGGAATATTCATTCGGTTCGGCTTATGAACCACGCCGTATCCTTACATATTCTGTTTTCTGTTTTATTTTTGCTGGATTGAAAGCCGGGTTGTTAGTAGATCAAATGTTTCAGAAGGATACGTTTCAAACAGCAGGAACGATTAGTCTTTATCGAAAATATCGTTGTCCTGCATTAAGTTTTTACCCTTTCTCCAGGTGTACTGGGACTCATAGCCCATCAAGTCTTTTGCCTTTTTGGTGCTGAAGATTCCTTCGTGATCCTTCAGATTGCCGCACATATCGGCAATATACGGGAAGCGTTTCGCGTAGAAGGAAGCGGAATCCGGGGTAAAGGTGGTGTCAGTAATAAGGTTGAACGCCTCAAAGCCCGGGAGTTTTTTCTCCAGCGCAAGGCCAACAAAGTAAGCGATATCACGCGCGTCTACATACTGGTGGGTATCGCCGTTGATGTAACCTTTGTCTTCGGTTTCCGGAACAACATAGTCGATTCCCATTTTATAAAGGTTGCGGCTGCGTTCCAGGTCCGGATAATATACGCCCATCAAACGCATAGCAACACCGTTCATATCATACGCACGGCAGAATGCTTCCATGATCTCGTCGCCGAGGTGTTTGGAAAGGGAATAGGTGTCTTCCGGGTAGCACGGATGCTTTTCATCGATCGGCAGATAATCCGGTTTGAACGGCACGCCGGAAATCCGCATGCCCAAGCCGTAGCAGTAGTAGCTGGATG